>NZ_JBBEWN010000008.1:0-159181 GCF_038739695.1 Zongyangia acetica
AGTAATCATACCACCAAGGCTTGAACAAAGTTCAAGCCAGCGTCATTTAGGCGCTGGCTTGGTTTTTCGGCCTTCTAGGCCGCGCTTCAAGCCACCCCTCTTAGGGGTGGTCTTGACTTCAATTTCTCCATAAAAAAGCTTTTTCCTACTAGTTGCGTTTGTCTTATGATTTTCCTTCTTTTTGGGCTTTATGCTTTTTGAGAAACGGTACCAGGGCTCTTTGAACACTGACAAGGATCTCCCCTGCATTGAGCACAAGCATCAGCAGGGTCAAAAGGATTTCCCACAAAATCCAGAGGGGAAGTTCTTGGATCATAATGAGGGACTGAGCAAAAAGAATAACTGTATTGATACAGATTTTAAGTGCATTCCAGTCCATCTTGATAAAGCGTCGTGTATCCAGCGCCCGAAACAGGAATACCACAAAATATCCAATGAAGGTGGCGAAAACCGCTCCGGTGACTCCCCAAATCGGGATGAGCAGGAAATTAAGCACAATGTTGACAATGGCACCTACTGCTGTAGTCAGCAGGATTAAAAGGCTCTTTTTCTGCACCATGTAAATACTTCCCAAGAAGTTGACCAGGCAGGAAAAAACCGTGGCCATGACGAGAAACGGAATATACTGCCAAGAGGCATAGAATTCATTGGAGACCATAATTTTGGTAATCAGCTTCGAGAACAAAATCAAGCCAGACCCTGCCATAAAGACAAGAGAGCCATACATGCGGAATACCTTGGTGAAGAATTTTTCTCGTGACCGCTCCTCCGTCATGGCAGAAAGCTGCCATGCGTCCATGAAAATACTGGAGACAAGGTTGATCAAGGTTGGCACCTTATAGGCCGCCGCCAAAAGGCCGTTGGCATCGCTGCCCACCATATAAGCCACAATATACCGGTCGGACATGGTGATAATCCACCAAAACACTGTGTTTGGAATCAATGGCAGCGAATATCCTAGCATGGCACGGCTTGTAATCGTATCCATTCCCCTAAAGCGAATATAACGGGTCAACTTAGCCGTCAGGAACAAAAAGACTACCGACAATGTATCCGAACAGATAATGGCGAGAATATATCCCATGGCGCCCCAACGGAAACCCACCAGGAATAAGATATTAAATAAAATCGTTGTTGCCGTGCTGAGTATTCCATCAAAGGCATAAAGACGCACTAGATTCCGAGCTTTTACAAACTGTGAACAGAGAGATCGCATTGACGACATGAACACAAACAGATACATTAGAAAGGTATAGTCGGAAACATATCGAATTTGATTGATGAGCGGTGAGAAAAGCAACAGAATAATAAAGCCGGCTACAATCGAAAGGATGCCTGTAGAAAACACATCGCTTTTGCGCACGGAACGGTCCAGGCCAAAACGCACAACACCATTAATTATGCCTAAGGATACCAGCGGCAAAAGCAGATTACCAGTCTGAACCACCAAGTCAGTAATACCGTATTCCCCGGTTGTCAGAACTCGGGTATACAGCGGCATCATTAAATAAACCAGTACCTTAGAGCTAAAGGTACCGATAGCAAAAATCGCCGTATTGGAGATCAGTCTTTTATATTTGTCCACATTGTTCTCCTTGTGTCATTTTTCAGAGTGGATGGACCACGAACTGAAAGAAATCTTTCCTATTATAAACCATATTCCTTTGTTTGGCAAAATAAATCACAGGAAAAGCTATTTCCTTTTATTTTTTTGCCATTTTAGGAGAGCTTTCTTGGGAGCAAAATAACCTAGCACGCTTTGTTTCCCAATAGCTTCCCATGCTCATACCCGGAATATCAGTCACTTCTTTTTCCAAAAAGTCCGGTGGGATAAACGAGTTAGCCTCCTCAACGCTGTCAAACTCCACCTCAGCGTACATAAACTCTCCTTCCTCACCTGGATCCACTAGGCTACATTCCAGCCGATGCCCATCGGGAAGCAGATATACCCGAAAGTCTTTGCGGACCGGATCCATCTCCAACAAGCCACAAAGCCTTTCATAAATATTTTCCTCGATATCTAATTCTATCTCTTCCCTTACCAATGTACCTTTGCCCTTAAAGCAAAGCTTGTAATTTGAAATTCCGTTTGCGGTCTTTTTACGAATTCGTACCACTGGTTTGACGCAAAGGTATCCCTGTTCGACATCCGCTCTCAGCAGTTCTGGTAACGCAGGGAATTCTGTAATTAAAAATTTTCTTTCTATCTCCATGATCCTCTTCCTTCGTTTCCGTGGTCTTTTTAACACTGGAGTATTATATCACAAAGGATATGAGCAAATCTACCTTCTGATATGAATATGGCCCTTCTCCTTATATTGGCCGGCGGATTTTGGATTTAAGCTTTTGGCTTACTGGGAAATCTTATGAAAATCTTCATTTTTTCTTTGCAAAATCTTCCCATGTTCATCAAAACAGAGTCACATTTCCAGGGTATAGTAAAGACATTCCAAACAGGAACATCCTAACATACTGCCGATGCCCTCCGGTAGTCGGATTACCGGCCGGTTGGCTTAGGCAGACTAACAATGATCCCCTTTGTGGGGTTAAGTATAAACACAAAAAGGCCGTGGATTACGTCCACGGCCTTTTTGTTGGCTGTTTTGCCTATTAAAAAGCTCCAAGCTTATCATGCTGGGAATAAAATCGATCAATCTTTATCCAAAATCTCTCACTGTAATTTTAGAAAAAGACTTGACATTATAAGCCTACAATGGTAGTCTAAAGATGACGACGACATATGTAGACTGGAGGGAAAGATGTGGACAAAATTAAGATTGGCGATGGCGAGATTAAAATTATGGAATACATCTGGGAGAGAGATTCCATAAAGGCTGGGGAAATTGTTCAGTTGGCACAAAAAGACCATGGTTGGAGCAAGAATACCACCTATACCATGCTCAAACGTTTGGTAGAAAAGGGGATGGTCCAGCGTCGGGATCCTGGTTTCCACTGCTATGCACTGGTGAGCAGGGAACAGGTGCAGCAGGAGGAGACAAGATCCCTCATCGACAAGGTTTATAACGGTTCCCGACGGCTGTTTTTGGCGTCGTTCCTCTCAAGGGAAAAATTGACCCAGGACGAAATTGCCGAAATTGAGAAGATTATAGAGGCTAATAAGTAGTAGGAGGAGAGCATATGGAGAGCTTGTTTTTTACTGTGCTCAATATGAGCATTACCGCCTCCATTGTTATTGCGGTAGTGTTGATTCTACGCCTTCTTTTTTCAAAAAAGACACCCAAATGGCTGAACTTTGCCATATGGGGGATTGTGCTTTTGCGTTTGTTGGTACCGTTTTCCATCCCCTCGCCGGTGAGTATTTTTAACGTTGTGCCCCAAAGTCAGGAGACTATGTCCACAGCTGAGGTAGGGGAGCGGGTCAATCGAATGGAGTTTGTCTACCAGCCATTTACGCAGCAACATCCTCAGGCGGAGGAAGCCTCGCAAAACGACGCTTCTGTTCCGCAGCAGGGCCAAGCTTCACCAGATAGGCAGCCAGCGTCTGTTAGCTGGAGCGAAATTGTTGCCGGTGTGTGGTTGGCAGGAGTTGTGCTTCTGTTGGCCTTGAGTGGATTGTTTTATGTCAGGGTGAAAAGACAGCTGAAAACAGCAACCGTCATCCGCAATCATCCTGTGCTCAATGAGTGCATTCGGACAGTAGGAATCCGCCGTCCGGTCAAGATTTATCAGTCCCCCATGTTTTCCACCCCGGTGGTGAGCGGAATTTGGAGGCCGAAGATCATTCTACCCGCTTACTTTGACATCAGGGATGAGGAAGTGCTCTACCATGTCATGATCCACGAGCTTGTCCATATCAAACGGTGGGATATGCTGACCAAAATGATTTCCATGATCGCCGTGTGCATCCACTGGTTTAACCCTTTGGTCTGGTTGGCCTTTTACCTCAGCGATAAAGACATGGAAAGCGCTTGTGATGAAAGGGTCTTGACCTTTTCATCGATGGATATCCGCGGCGATTATGCCAGATCCCTCCTCACTGTAGCCATCCGCCAGCAGCGGCTGCCCATTTCCTCCGGGCTTGTAGCCTTTGGAGAAAGTAATGTGAAAACTCGGGTAAAGGCTATAATGAAGTACCATCGAACAACGTCTGTTGTGGTTGCGGCGGCGGTTGTTGTAGTGATTGCCGTTGGATGTACTTTACTGAGCAATGCTGTTCCGCAGCAGACAGAAGATACGAATATATCAGAGAGCCAAGCCCCACCTTCGATCACGTCTCAGCCCCAGCAGTCCGAACAGTCGGGGGAATCTGCTCCAGTGACTACTGACCCCGCTCCTGCAGAGACAGAGCCGGATATAACGAATACACCGGAAGAGATGGATTATTCGGATTATCTTAAAGAATATGTGCTGTATTTGGATTTCAACGGGAATATGGCCCCATTTTCCTCTCCCACAGAGATTTCGCCAGATGACTATTTTCTCTATGCCATTGGGAAAAATTACAATATCTTTATTGGGAAACGGAGTATGGCGGAGGCCTACGGGGAAGAGTTTGCACCTATTGAGCGTCCGGAATCCTATTACGATGAAAATTATGGCTATGTCTATCCCCAGGAGGAAATTGAAGATACGGTAAGGGAGCATTTTGACGTACCGGTAGAATACATGAGGACAGCTATGTCCTATCTGCCGGAAAGGGAAGGATATGCATTTCCGGCCGGTCCCGGGTTTGGCATTGATACAGAACCCATTGTCACCGGCGTGGAGCAGCAGAACGACTTGCTTTTTATCACCTATAAAGTGATGACCGTTCCGTGGGAAACGGTGGACGGAGACGGGATTGTCACCCAACACCCCGCGGAATATATTATGACCAAAAGGCTGACCGTCCAGCTGACAGAGGATGGATTCCAGTATATCTCTCTAGAAGAAGCCGAGCCGGATGTGGAATCCATTGCTACGGTGATGATGCGAAAATATATCACACGCTATGAGGTGGTATGCAATGGAACTCCCTTTTCCAGTGTGGAAACAATGGATACAAAACTTGCCTTTGATTATGTTATTGACCTGCTCCTGGCAGACGGTGCGGCCAAAGAGTATGCGGTGTACACTGATGAGGTAATGCCAAGCGGTTCACAAGTCTGGAGCCATTGTAAAATTCCGATGGAACGGATATATGAACTGATGGAGAGTGAATTTGGATTGTCCCAAGAGATGCTGGATCCGGAAAGCTTTACAGAAGACTTTGCGGTATATAATTCGGACTTGGGTGTATTTGAGGTATATGAAAGCCAGCCCCTAGATACAGAGGATACTTTCCTTCTAGAAGATGCCAAGGATCTAGGAAACGATCTGGTGGAAGTCACGGTAGCACGAAAAAGCAAAGACAAAGTCGTCAGCAGAAATATTTATACTTTCCAGGTGTCCACAGATAGTGTCGCTGAGAATGCTTATCTGTCAAATTATACGATTACTGGACAGTTTGTCTCTTGCCGACCGGCCTCAGCGTAGCTACTGTAGCGAAGCAGTTGGGCAGTGTGGCTCCAATAGAAATTGCCGCTAGTTCACCGAAACCCAATATTGCAATGAAAGAGAGGGGGAGCTTGAAGGCTCCCCTCTTTTTTGGAGAAATGCATAAATTTCCTTTGATTTCACAGCATTATATGCTACTATTACTCTAGAACCATCCAGGAGAGGAGGTAAGCTTATGCGCGCCATTGTAACACAGGGCCTCACCAAGAACTATGGCAGGCACCGAGGCATTTCCAACGTAGATCTTGAGGTACAGGAAGGGGAGCGCTTTGGCTTTATCGGCCCGAATGGAGCAGGAAAATCCACCACCATCAAGCTTTTGCTGGGCTTTCTTTTTCCTACCTCCGGCAGTTGTAGGATTTTTGCTAAGGACTGTGTAAAAAGTTCAGAAATCATCAAGAGAGTAACCTCCTATGTGCCGAGCGAGGTGCGCTTTTACCGCAATTTGACAGGATATCAAATGATCAAGACGGCGCTGAGGTTTCATCATATGCGCTGGGATGCTGTAGCCGACCAGCTCATGGAGCAATTTGAGATTGATCCCGATAAGAAGATGGGAGAGCTTTCCCTGGGCAACAAAAAGAAGGTGGCCATTGCGGCAGCGTTGGTTACCTGTCCAGCATTGCTCATCCTGGACGAACCAACCAGTGGCCTCGATCCACTCATGCAAAAGACCCTCTTTGAGGTATTGAAAAAGCGCAATGAGACAGGGCTTACTGTTTTTATGTCCAGCCACAATCTTGCAGAAGTAGAGCATTTCTGCCAGAAGGCGGCGTTTATCAAGGAGGGACGGCTCATCGAGGTTACCGAACTAGGCCGCGCTCGGGAAAATGGAAAAATTTTCTCGGTTGTTGCTCCGGAATTTGATCTGGCGGCTTTAGGTGAATTTGACGGAGAGCTTCTTTCGCAAGATAACGACACCATCCGTTTCCTTAGTCATGGAGATATTAACGCGGTTCTGAAAACACTATCTCGATATAACATTCAGGATCTATCTGTCCGCGATTTTGATCTGGAGGATAAATTCCTTTCTTATTATGAAGGTGGGGATAAATCATGAATGTATTTAGACTGGAATTTCGCAGCGGAAGAAAGGGTATCCTGATTTGGGCTCTCATCATGGCGGCGGTCATCGGCATCTTTATGTGTGTGTTCCCAAGTATGAGCGGCGAAGCAATGGGAGAAGTGATGGAGAATGCTTTGCAGGCCATGCCGCAGGAGATGCTGGAGGCTTTCAATCTAACGGACATGCCGGATTTCTCCCAGATTGAGGAATACTTTGCCTATGTGTTCCAATATATCCTCCTGGCCAGTGCTATTCTGGCGGCGGTCATGGGGATTGGATCTTTGGTCCGGGAAGAAAGCGATGGAACCATTGAGTTCCTTTATGCCCAGCCGGTGACAAGAGCTGCTATCGTGACCCAGAAAATTCTGGCCAATGTATTTTTGCTTTTGATTTATACTGTCATAGTGGCGGCTGTTTCTCTTGGGACTGTCTATCTATTCCTGCCGGAAAACGAAAATTTTATGGAGCTGCTTCCCAAGCTTGGCATTGTCTTTGCTGGAATGCTGTTGAGCTGTTTTATTTTTATGGCGTTTGGATTTTTTCTATCCTCCGTGACGCACAGTCATAAAGCGGCTGTGCCGGTAGCCGTAGGAACGGTGTTTCTGACCTATTTTGCGGGGATTGCATCCAAGCTGATGGATTCCCTGTCGGTACTGTGGTATTTTTCACCTGTGCACTATAGCACACCGGCAACCCTCGTTGCCAATGAAGCTATCGATATTCATGCAGGAATTATCGGAGGGTGTGCTATCCTTCTATTTGTAGCGCTCAGTTATATCTGGTATCTGAATAAAGATCTAAAAATTTAGGGAAGGTGAATTGATGATGGAAGAGACAAGGCTTCAAAAACAATTGCGTTTTTTGGTGGAAGTGGACCAAATGAAGAATGTCTTGCGGCAGACATTGTTGGTGGATAAATCCCGCCGTGAGAATGATGCGGAGCATTCCTGGCATTTTGCCCTGATGGCTATGCTACTTAGTGAATACGCGGATGGCTCAAAGGTGGATTTTTACCGGGTACTGCGGATGGCGCTGGTTCATGATCTCATCGAGGTTTATGCAGGGGATACCTTTGCCTACGACAAAAAGGGAAACGAAGACAAGGAAGAGCGGGAAAAGAAGGCTGCAGACAAGCTATTTGGCATGCTTCCGGAAGATCAGGGAAAAGAGATCCGGGATCTTTGGGAGGAATTTGACCAGATGGAAACTCCGGATGCACAATATGCCGCATCTATTGATCGTCTACAGCCGTTGATTAATAACTATATGACACAGGGCCATACCTGGCATATTGGAACGGTCACAAGCAAGGATGTCTATGCCAGGGCCGCCATTATTGAAAAAGCAGCCCCAGAGCTCTGGAAAGTGGTTCAGTTTATTATCAAGGATTCTATCGAAAAAGGCTGGCTCAAAGAATAGCTTTTTTGTGCTTAATAAATTTATGCAAAAAGCCGCGGAAGACTGCGGCTTTTTAATTGTGATTTTTTGCAATCTTTTCCTGAAAATGCTATAATAAAAATATACACTTTTGAAAGGGTGGGGGATATGAAGCTTCTTGTGCTTATTCTCAACAAGGTTGAAACATTGGAGCCATTATTGGCGCGGTTTACCGATCTACAGATTAATGGCGCCACGATTCTCAATAGTACTGGTATGGCGCGGGCGTTGTCAGACTATATGGATGACTCCTTTTTAGGCTCCCTGCGGGCTATTTTGGATCCAGACCGGGATGAAAACAAGACCATTCTCACGGTACTTAGAGATGAGCAGGTACCGTCAGCGGTAGAGGCAATTGAGGATGTGGTGGGAGATTTGTCCCAGCCGGACACCGGTATTGTATTCACTGTGCCGGTGGATTTCATCAAAGGAATCCATGGGGACAAATAAATTTGGAGAAGATACTGTAAAGGATAGAAATCAAGATGGAACTAGGAATACTTTTTTATTTGGCATGTATCCTGTTTTCTGGATTGATATTTGGAAAACTGGCCAAAAGGGTAAAATTGCCGAATGTAACAGGATATCTGGTGGCAGGATTGATTATCGGACCTTCGGTTCTTGGTCTGATTCCCGGGGATATTGTCTCACAAATGAGCATATTATCCGATATGGCTTTGGGCTTCATTGCTTTTTCTGTTGGCAGTGAGTTCAAAATCAGTTATTTTAAACGGGTAGGAGTTACCCCTATAGTGATCGCAATTTTTGAGGCAGTTGTTGCGGTAATTTTTGTCATTCTTGGACTGATTATCGCGGGATATGAGGTGCCTTTTTCGCTGGTTTTGGGGGCAATTGCCGCGGCTACCGCACCAGCAGCTACCGTCATGGTAATCAAGCAGTATAAGGCGAAAGGGCCGCTGACCGAAACGCTCCTTAGCGTTGTAGCCTTGGATGATGCTGTCGCCTTGATCGCCTTTGGATTTGCTGTAACAGTTGCCAAATCCATTGAGTCACCAGCATCTGGCTCTCCGCTGCTTTCAATTTTAGACCCCTTTATTGAAATCGCTACTGCGGTAGTAATAGGCGCGTTGCTGGGAGCAATCTTTTCCTTTATTTTGCGCTGGTTTAAAAGCAGCAGCAACCGCCTCATTTTGTCTATTGCTTTTGTTTTTCTTGCCATTGCCCTCTCCACCTTGCTCAATGTCTCATCTCTGATGATGTGTATGAGCATGGGAGCAATCCTGGCCAATGTGAGCTCAACTTCGGATACGATTATGAAGATCACCGACTCAGTCACTCCTCCGCTTTTTATGATCTTTTTCGTTATTTCCGGCGCTGAATTGCAACTGTCGGTCATTCCGACTATTGGCTTGGTGGGAGTCATCTATGTTGTTCTGCGTGTGGCAGGAAAGATGTTTGGCGCGTGGGCTGGAGCTGCTTTGATGAAAGCTCCTGAGACAGTACGGCGCTGGCTTGGCCCCACATTGGTCCCGCAGGCTGGTGTAGCCATAGGGTTGAGCCTAGTGGCAGAATCGGTAGTTCCCCAATACGCCAGTGTAATCCGGGCGGTTGTTCTCTGCGCGACCCTTATTTATGAAATTATTGGACCGATGGTAACGAAAATCTGCCTGAAGAAAGCCGGAGAAATCAGTGCTGACGCTTAGACCTTCAAAACAAAAAGTAATATGTGAGAAAGTTTTTGACTTTTCCACAACAAAATGATATAGTGATAGTAACCTCACCGGTGGGAGGAGTCCTGCCGGCAAGGTGATGTACAAAAAACCTTCTCATCTTCGAGGGCTTGGACCTGAGATAAAGTTGGTGGTCATTTTCGTCATGCCTAAAGTGCAGTTGGGATGAATTTGCACCCTACGACAGGTCTTTGTCGTGGGGTGTTTTTATTTCATTGGGGGGATCAGTTTGGAGACAAAATTAGCGCTGATCGGCATTGTGGTGGAGGAAGAAGAGGCTGTTCGAACTGTCAATGAGCTGCTGCATCAATATGCTCCCTATGTAGTGGGGAGAATGGGGCTGCCCTATCGTGCAAAGGGGGTCAATATCATCTCCGTGGTGGTAGATGCCCCGGAAAATATAGTCAGTGCTTTGTCCGGCAAACTTGGAAACATCAAAGGGATAGGAGTCAAATCGCTGTATGCAAAGACCAGTGACCGGAAACAATCCGATGAATGAGCTGACAAAAGAGTTGTCCATGGGAGGAAATCTTTCCAAAGATACCCTGTCAAAGCTGTTGGGTATGGACGACTTTTTCCCAGTGTATCAGCTGGCTGACCGGTATAATGAACGTCAGAACCATGGAGTTGTTAGAATCCGTGCTATCCTTGAGTTTTCTAACTATTGCCGCCGGCAGTGCCGCTATTGTGGGCTCAACAGGACAAACTTGAAGCTACAACGTTACCGGATGGATGAAAAAGAAATTATAAATACCGTCCTCATTGCATATCGGGCAGGATATCAGACCATCGTCCTTCAGTCTGGAGAGGATCCGGCCTATGATAAGGAAATGGTGGGCAGGATCATCCGGGGAATTAAGGACCAATGTCCCATTGCCATTACGCTAAGCTTGGGGGAGCGAAGCCGGGAGGAATATGCTTATTGGAAGGAATGCGGCGCCGACAGGTATCTGCTCAAACATGAAACCTCAGATCCTGATATTTACAGGAGCCTGCATCCCTGTGGGACCTTGGAAAACCGGCTACAGTGTCTGCAATGGCTCAAAGAATTGGGCTATGAAACAGGAAGCGGGTTTATGATTGGCCTTCCAGGGCAGACAAACGATACCATTGCCAATGACATCCTAACCTTACAGCGGCTTGGGTGCGATATGGCTGGAATCGGCCCGTTTATTGCCCACCCAGATACCCCCTTAAAAGACCATCCAGACGGGAGCACAGAACTAACCAAACGGGCGGTAGCGCTGAGCCGGATTCTCATGCCACAATTGAATCTCCCGGCCACCACGGCACTGGGAGTATTGGATGACGGAGAAAAGGATGATATTTTTTCCTGTGGCGCCAATGTCATCATGCGAAAGGTGACACCGGGCATATATCGCAGGCTCTATGAGATATACCCATCCAACCTCAGTTTGGATGACGATATATATAAGGGGCGGAGGGATTTAGAAGATTCTATCCGCCGATTGGGGAAACAACCTTTATAGAAAGAAGTGTGGAACATGTATAATGTCAAATCGAAAGTTGCCACCGAGTTCATCGATGACGGCGAGATTATGGAAACCCTGGAATATGCCGAGAAAAACAAAAGTAACCGGGAGCTGATTGAAAGCCTGCTAGAAAAAGCAAAGACCTGCAAAGGACTCTCTCACCGGGAAGCGGCTGTACTTCTCGACTGCGACCAGGAAGATTTAAATGAGAAGATGTATGCCCTGGCGCAGGAGATCAAACAGAAGTTTTACGGTAACCGAATCGTTATGTTCGCGCCGCTCTATCTTTCCAATTACTGTGTCAATGGATGCACCTATTGCCCGTATCATCAGAAGAATAAGCACATCCGGAGAAAACAGCTGTCCCAGGAGGAGATCGTCAAGGAAGTCATTGCGTTGCAGGACATGGGACACAAGCGTTTGGCGTTGGAAACCGGAGAAGATCCGGTCCGCTGTCCCATTGAATATGTGTTGGAGAGTATTAAGACCATCTACTCGATCAAACATAAAAATGGAGCCATCCGCCGCGTCAATGTCAACATCGCCGCCACAACGGTAGAAAATTACCGGAAGCTGAAAGAGGCTGGCATTGGTACCTATATACTGTTCCAGGAAACCTACAACAAAAAAGCCTACGAGCAGCTGCATCCCACAGGCCCAAAAAGTAATTATGCTTATCACACCGAGGCCATGGACCGGGCCATGGAAGGTGGTATTGATGATGTAGGCTGTGGCGTCCTCTTTGGACTGAACCTTTACCGGTATGATTTTGTAGGATTGCTGATGCATGCTGAGCATCTGGAAGCAGCCATGGGAGTGGGACCACATACCATCAGCGTGCCTCGTATCCGTCCAGCGGATGATGTGGATCCCGATGAATTCACCAACGCTATTTCGGATGATATTTTTGCAAAAATCGTAGCTGTGCTGCGGATTGCGGTACCCTATACGGGCCTGATTATCTCCACCCGTGAGACACCGGAATCCAGAAAGCGGGTGCTCCATCTGGGCGTTTCCCAGATCAGCGGAGGATCTTCCACCAGTGTGGGAGGATATGTGGAAAAGGAGAAAATCGAGGAGAACTCTTCCCAGTTTGAACTCAATGATACCCGTACCTTGGATGAAGTGGTTGGCTGGCTTTTGGATATGGGATACATTCCCAGCTTCTGCACAGCTTGCTACCGGGAAGGAAGAACGGGAGACCGGTTTATGCAGCTGGTTAAATCGGGACAGATTGCCAATTGCTGTCAGCCCAACGCGCTGATGACTTTGAAAGAGTATCTGGAGGACTATGCTTCTCCTGAAACAAAGGCAAAGGGAGAAGCACTCATCCGAAAAGAAATTGATAAGATTCCCAGCGATAAGGTAAGACAGATCGTTCTCAAGCATCTGGAAGAGATGAATGAGGGAATGCGGGATTTCCGCTTCTAAGACATAGAACAAGGGAGTTCGAATCTCATTGGGCGGTGCGCAGGGGATTTGAACCCCCTTTTCGTTTAAATTGAATTTTAAAATTTAGAAGGGGGAAGACTATGCCAGTCAATGAACTCAATCAAACGCCAAACAGCACCCGTACACATATCGGGATTTTTGGACGAACTAACAGTGGAAAATCGTCCCTGATCAATGCGATTGCTTCCCAGCAGACGGCATTGGTCAGCCCTGTGGCAGGTACAACCACGGATCCGGTTTATAAATCCATCGAATTACACCCGCTGGGCCCCTGTGTTTTGATAGATACGGCAGGCTTTGACGATGATGGAGAGCTGGGAGCGATGAGAACAGAACGTACAGCTCAAGTCATTGAGAAAACAGATATCGCTATTTTGGTTATTGATGCCCAAAACAATGATTTTTCTGAGGAAGAAAAATGGATAGACCGTCTCAAGGAAAAAAAGATTCCGATCATTGTCGCCGTCAATAAAAGCGACGAAAATGATCAAATTCCATCCTGGGTGAAGCAATTTTCCTTTGTATCTGTCAGCGCTAAAACTGGAAAGGGCATTGACAAGTTAAAAGCAATGATCGCGTCCAAGTCGCCTTCTGATGATGATATTTCCATTACGGGAGAGGTGGCCAAGGCTGGGGATCATGTTTTATTGGTGGCTCCACAGGATATCCAGGCCCCCAAGGGGCGATTGATCTTGCCCCAAGTACAAACTATTCGGGATTTGCTCGATCATAAAGCACTGGTTTCCATTGTGACGACAGACCAGTTGGAAGCGGCATTGCGTCTCTACAAAGATCCGCCACAGCTCATTATTACCGATTCCCAGGTCTTTGACATTGTGGCTAAGCTGACTCCAAAGGGGACAAAACTTACTTCTTTTTCTGTGCTGATGGCGAAATTCAAAGGGGATATTGATGTTTTTGTCAAAGGAGCCGCCAAATTAGACACCTTAAAAGAAAAAGATAAGGTTCTGATCCTAGAGGCTTGCACCCATAATCCGTTAGATGGAGATATTGGACGCATTAAAATTCCTCAGATGCTTCGGAAAAAGATCGGAGAAAAGATCAGTATTGATGTACGTTCCGGCAACGATTTTCCTGATGATCTGACATCCTATGCTTTAGTTATTCATTGTGGAGGATGTATGTTCAATCGAAAGTATATGCTTTCTCGTGTGGAACATTGTGTGAAACAGGGCGTACCGATCACCAATTACGGCATTTTCATTGCAAAGGTGAAAGGCATCTTAGATAGAGTGGTGTATTAAAAAATAGCGGCGAAAGCCGCTATTTTTTTGGCCATCTAGAGCGAGGCCGAGAAGGCCGAGAGCTAGGGCCATGGAGAAAAGATATTGCGAAGCAATAAGATAGCGGCGAAAGCCGCTATTTTTTTGGCCATCTAGAGCGAGGCCGAGAAGGCCGAGAGCTAGGGCCATGGAGAAAGGATATTGCGAAGCAATAAGATAGCGGCGGAAGCCGCTATTTTTTGGCCATCTAGAGCGAGGCCGAGAAGGCCGAGAGCTAGGGCCATTGCGAAAGGATATTGCGAAGCAATAAGATAGCGGCGAAAGCCGCTATTTTTTTGGCCATCTAGAGCGAGGCCGAGAAGGCCGAGAGCTAGGAACGTTCAAAAATATATTACGGAATGATATAAATTGCAATAATAACTTATATTTATTACAAATATTGGATGAAAAAGAATAGATATTTTTACAATTTTGTTAACAATAATAGCCTTAGATTTCATTTCAATAAAAATATTGGTATAATAATACCGATTAACAACATTTGATGATTGACGGGCGGTTGGATAAAGGAACTGTCCGGTTTTGTGCGCTTCTAAATACAGGAAGAAGCACTATAGAAAATGAAAGAGAAGATAGACGGCAGGACAAAGGAACATGGAGGAAATATGAGAAAAATTTGCGCTATTTTGGCGGCTTTTATGATATGCAATTTATTGATTACCTTTTCGTTTGCCCAGACAAATGTAGCAGAACCAGAAAACAGTGTGTCTGATACAGTACCAGATTGCACACTTTCACCAGATCAGATCATATCAGAGACAGCTGTGATGATCGATGCGGATACAGGGCAGGTTTTATTCGAAAAGGATATGAACCGAAAGATGGTTCCGGCAAGCCTAACCAAAATTATGACGGCAATTTTGGCACTTGAAAATGGCGATATGGATAGTATTCTTACGGCGGATCAAGAGATCATCGACGATGTGTATTCCTATGGGCTTGAAACCAGTCATATTGCACTGACAGTAGGGGAAAGGATCAGCTTAAAGGATGCCCTCTACGCATGTCTTTTGGAATCGGCCAATGATGCAACCGCGTTAATTGCCAAATCCATTGGGGGTTCCCTGGATCACTTTGTTGAAATGATGAATGAGAAGGCGCAGGAATTGGGGGCAGGCAACACCCACTTTGTCAATTCTCATGGGCTTCATGATGATAACCATTATACTACGGCATATGATCTTGCCCTGATTACCAAGTATGCATTGACCTTGCCAGACTTTGAAAAGATCATCAGCACAGATCAGTATACCATGGCGCCTACCAATAACCAGGAATCTGAACGTTATTTTTGGAATCAAAATCAGATGATCCAATCTTCTTATTACTATAATGAGGATGTGGTTGGCGGCAAACTCGGCTGGACAGAAGAGGCCAACAATACCATGATGGCTTTGGGCGAACGGGATGGACGTAGGCTGATCTGCGTTTTGCTGAAGAGTGTGGCGGCAAATGCGAAATATCAAGATTGCGAAACCCTGCTTAACTATGGTTTTGAAAATTTTAAGAGTATACCTATCGATATTGCGAAAGAAATCCCGGCTGGAGTGGATATTATGGATAAATTTGGCCAGCTCGCCGGAGATGTAACGATTTCCTCCGCCCCTACGGTTTCTTATCTGATTCATAACCATCTCACCGAAGACGATGTGCAGGTAAAAATCCATGTGCCAGAATATTATCTGCTGGATCAGGAAATCCAGGCAGGTTTTACCATACAACTCAAGGACGGGGTAGACTGTATGCCCAATGAGCCTTTAGATTTTTCCCTGGAAACCAAAAGTCATATCAACGCCAATATGAGTATGGCCAGAGAGACGACCAACAGCGGTTCTCAGATATTCTTAATCATCGGGTTTGGATTGCTGGCTTTCTTGTTGCTTTTGGTCATCGCATTGTTTGTCATCCGAGCTGTCGTGCGGAGAAATGTGCGCCAGCGTTATTCTCTTCGCAGCAGGAAAGTTCATATTGATCAAAGAATTAGAAGAAGACTATAGCCAAAAAGTATCCATTAAAAATTTGATATTGATAAAGATAACAATAAGAAACAAGGCTCCGCAGAAAAATCTGCGGAGCCTTGTTCAATCTAAGACCGTTTAAAATGATCGGCCTTCTTATAGTTTATTTATGCATCAAGATGGGCCAGAATTTTTCCGTCAAAGAGGCGATTAAGAACAATACAAGCACTACCGAACAGGGGAGCATCCTCACCAAAAAATGATTTTTGTACACGAACGGTTTGGTAATTCCCGGAAAGCTTCATAGCATTTACCCGATCTTCTATACGCTGAATATAGATATCATTTAATAGTGCTCCGCAATGTCCTATAAAAATAGCACTGGGATTGAGCATATTAACTACACCGGTTAGAGCACAAGCGATTTTATCAGCCATATCACAGAGAATTTCATGGACCAGTGGATCCTCATGCAACTGGCAAAAGGCCGCGAATCCAAGATTTTTACCGGTTACTTTCTGTAGCCTTTTTTCTATGATGGGAATGCTGGCATAGGCTTCCAGACATCCTCTGTTGCCACAAGAGCAAAGCTCCCCATCATAGTTGATGATGACATGGCCGAATTCTCCTACCATACCGCTATTGTCTTGATAGAGAACATCATCCGTAATAATACCTGATCCGATTCCGTTGTCAATACCAACATAGAGAAAATTGCTGTAGCCCTTTCCGCTGCCATACAGTTTTTCAGCCAAAGCCGAACCATTGGTATCATTGTCGATAAAAACATCCATGCAATAGCGTTCAGAGAGGATATCTCCAATAGGAAGATTCTGAATACCAAAATAATTGGGTGGATTGAGAATCATTTTATTCTCTACATCAAGTGGGCCAACTGCGGATATCCCGCAGCCAAGGATATTATTTTCCCAGTTAGTCATTTCATCGGTCAGTTGAAAAACTTTTTCAATAATGGTCTCGCCTGTTTCCTCACTGCCAAGAGGAATCGTTTTTCGCTGCAAGGTGCGCATCCTTAGATCCACCAAAACAGCGCTACAATGATCCCTTCCCATATGGATTCCTAGGACTTTTGGCGCGTTGGGGGAAAGGTCCAAGATAATTGGATTTCGTCCAACATTGCTGTTTTGTCCTTGGCTTCCCTCTACAATATAGCCCTGTTGGATCAGTTCACCCGTAATATTGGTCACCGTCATTTTGGTTAATCCCGTCATTCGGGAAAGATCAATACGAGAAATATTTTTTTCAGTACAGATGAGTTTTAATATTAAACCGCGGTTTCGATATTTTAGATGACGGTTATTTTCTCCTTTTGCCTTGGCCATGCCATCCACCTCTTTGCCCATAAATCGAAAGATAATATAAACATTATACCATTAATGGGACAAAGATGCAAAAATTAACGAAAAAATTTGATCTAAATTCTTTTTATTACACAATTACAAAACCACCATTGGGGCTAAAAACTTGACCAGTAATAAAATCAGCTTGTGGAGAAGCGAGATAGGCGATCATATGGGCGACATCCAATGGGGTGCCTAATCGCTCCAAAGGAGTTTCTTCGACCAGCGCATCCAGAGCTGTAGCATCAAGCTGCGCATTCATTGGGGTGTCGATCACACCAGGGGCGACACAGTTCACCTGGATTCCGGAAGGACCTACTTCTTTTGCCAAAGCCTTTGTCATCCCAATGATAGCCGCCTTCGCAGCGGAATAGTGCACTTCGCAAGAAGCGCCTACCATGCCCCAAATCGACGAAAGATTGATAATTTTTCCTCTTTTGTAATGAATCATCCGGGGAAGTACGGCTTGGATACAGTGAAACATCCCTTTTACATTCACCGCAAACATGGTATCCCAATCCTCTTCCGAAATATCGGAAAAGAGTTTTTGCTGCGCAATACCTGCATTGTTGACAAGAAGATCAATATCTCCCATTTCTTCTACAATCTGTGATACCATTTGGAAAACCTGTTGCTGATCTCTGATATCAGCAGCAAATGGCTTTGCTACATAACCTTGCTTTGATAGGGTTTTGCACAACTGATGGGCGCGGTCTTCCCCCTGATGATAGTGGACTGCTATTTGAAACCCTTGGGCGGCCAGCACCTGTGATGTACTGCTGCCGATTCCACCCGATGCACCGGTAATCAATGCTACATGCTTCATCTTATTTCTCCCGTTTTTATTTTATTATATACGATCTTTGGATGAGAAAAAAGAGAAGAAGAGTGAATATAAGGATAGTATTCTATATAAAGCGACGCCACAGTCATTTTGACTGCGGCGCCAATCCAGAAAATATTATAGAGGCGCTGATTATTACTCATCAGCAATGATTAATTCTACATTATTTTCCTTCAGTAAGTCCACATATTCTTGGGCAGGCATTTTATCGGTAATGACAGCGTCAAAATCTCCGATAGAGGCAAAAGTAATAAGAGAAACCTTGCCAAACTTGGTGGAATCGATGAGAAGATAGGTTTTGGTACTTTTTTCGATAACAGCACGCTTAATATCGTACTCCATCTGTTCAGAGTTTGTGACACCGGATTCAAAGGTCAGGCCCGTAGAAGCCAAAAACGCCTTATTAATGTTGTATTTTTCAATAGCCTTGGTGGTATCTGCACCCATGAGAGAATTGGTTTTGCGGTTGAGGGTGCCGGGCAGGGAATAAAGATGGATGCTTTCAATGGGATAAGCGGCAAATACAGCTTTGATATTATTGGTGAAAACATTAATCCCACCACATTCCGAGAGATAAGGTACCATCTGGAAGGTGGTAGTACCGGAATCGATGAAAATGCTGTCGTCCTTTTCCACCAATTTGGCTGCTGCCTTGCCGATGCGATGCTTTTGGTCGCTGTTTTCGTTACCACGCTCTTCAAAAGAAGTTGGCGCTTTCACGATAGCGGTAACACCGCCATATACTTTTTTGATAATACCGGATGCGCATAATTCGTCAATGTCCCGGCGAATTGTATTTTTTGAGACGCCAAATTCTTCACAAAGCTTGTCGATGGTGACAGAGGTGTTTTGCAAAATATATTTTTGCATTTCGTCAATACGTTTGATTTTCATAAAGCTTACTCACCGACTTCCCAATTTTCTTAATTTATATTAACTAGTATAACAGAGATACAAAACAAAATCAATCATTTACTCAAAATATTATCGGCTAAAGGGAATAGATGGTTGACTCATGAAAAGAATGTGATATAATCAAAATGGAAATTATAGATAAATCCAAGAAATATTCAGAATATAATTATGAGGTGACGGTAATGAGCGAACAGAATGCAAAACAATATGTATCTTTTGACTCAACGAGACCTATTGATGTCATTCCCATTGGTCGTGCTACGGTGGATCTCAATCCGGTAGATTACAACCGTACATTGGAGGAAAGCACCACATTTAAAAAATATGTGGGAGGTTCGCCTGCCAACATTGCAGTTGGACTTGCAAGACTCGGCAAAAAGGTTGGATTTATCGGCATGGTTTCCGATGATCGTTTTGGAGACTATGTGACCCATTATTTTGAGAATGAGGGCATTGATACCAGTGGAATCTGCCGGGCGAGACATGGGGAAAAGATGGGGCTTACTTTTACAGAAATCCTCAGCCCTACCGAAAGCAGCATCTTGATGTACCGCAATCAGGCGGCGGATCTCATGTTGACCACCGACGATGTAAGCGAGGAATACATAGCCAGCGCTAAGGCTGTGGTCATTTCTGGTACAGCGTTGTGCCAGTCTCCCTCCAGGGAGGCAGTGCTCAAAGCGGTAGAGTTTGCAAAGAAAAATAACACTGTCATTATTTTTGACATAGATTATCGTCCCTATAACTGGAAGAGCAAAGACGAGCTGGCTATTTATTATTCCCTGGTGGGACGCCACAGCGACATCCTCTTGGGATCCCGCGAGGAATTCGATCTCATGGAAGGCCTGATTTCAAAGAACAGCGATGACAAGGAAACGGCCGCACGTTGGATCGGATATGGCAACAAGATCGTCATTATCAAGCATGGCAAGGAAGGTTCCACCGCTTATACCTGTGATGGACAGAGCTTTACGATCAAACCTTTCCCGGTGAAAAGCCTCAAAGGCTTTGGGGGAGGCGATGGATATGCCTCTGCATTTATCTACAGCCTTCTGGAGGGTAAGCCGGTTATCGATGCACTGGAATTTGGCAGCGCGTCCGCGGCTATGCTGATCGCGAGCCATGCCTGTTCTGCGGATATGCCAAGCGCGGAGGCAATTCAGGAGTTCATCCGTAAGGAAAAAGAAGAATATGGAGAAATGGTGGCCCGTGGATAAACTTTAGGCCGGTATACAGAAAAGATAAAAAGCCCTGAGCAGATGAAAAAGCTATCTGCTCAGGGCTTTTTTGTGCCCACAAGACAACAAAAGGCAGAAAAGTTCTCGCATCGTTGGGGCATATCTTGTCCCGTGGCCTCATAAGAATAGAGCAAAGAAGGTGAAAAATTGGAACAGATGAGGACAGATCAGAAATTTGACCAAGCCGTTGGAATATTTCCGATAGAGCTCCGTGAGCTTTTATTATCTCTGCCGGTACAGATCAAAAAACAGGTGTACGAAATCCGGATACGAAATGACCTCCCACTGCATTTATGTCTTGGCGGTCGGCAGGCCTTTCTGACAACGGAAGGTGGTCTCACCGAACATCCACCAAAAGGGTGCGTCATCATAGATAGGACTACACTTGCGGAATGCTTCCGAAGTGTTTGCGGATATAGTGTTCATGCCCATCAGGAGGATATGAAACGGGGATTTATTACCCTTTCCGGGGGACATCGGGTTGGCATCTGCGGTACCTGTGTCAGCGAAAACGGCCAGATCAGCGGAGTTCGGGAAATATCCTCCCTGAATATTCGAATTGCCCGGGAAATTTATGGCGCCGCGGACGAGCTTATCCATTTGCTGGGAGAAAGTCCATCCGGAACCTTGATTGCCGGTGTGCCAGGAAGCGGTAAGACAACCGTACTGCGGGACCTGGCACGCAGGCTGTCAGACGGAAGCCTAGGACGTTTTTATAAGATCACAGTTATCGACGAACGGGGAGAGATTGCCGCTATGAGCGGCGGGGCGATGCAAAACCATCTGGGATACAGCTGTGATGTCCTCAGCGGCTACCCGAAAGGGGAAGCAATGCTCCAAGCAATTAGGACTCTTTCGCCGGACCTGATCCTCTGTGATGAGATCGGAGATAAAAACGATGTGGACGGGCTTCTGGCCAGCATGTATGCCGGCGTTGCCATCATAGCCACGGTTCACAGTGGCTCCATTGAGGAACTGTTCTCCCGCCGGCAGATGTTACCCCTTATGGAAACCGGTGCATTTTCCACCCTGTGCTTTTTAGGCGATTCCTCCCGTCCAGGCAGGGTGAGTTCTCTTTATCGAGCAGGTGTGAAGGATGATCAAGACCATGGGAATGATCTTCATTATCGTGGCTGGCGCCTATGCTGGACACAGGGCCTCACTGTCCCTGACCCGGCGGGTCACCCAGCTTGAAAATATTATCACCTTTTTGAGACTGATGGCAACACAGCTCAGATATACCATGCCGGCATTGGATGTGCTGCTGGAAGAGCTGTCTGACACAACGGCTGCAGCGCATATTATTTTCCCCGGCAAGTGCCTGGAGCTGATGAAGCAGGGGCACGCCTTTCCAGAAGCCTGGAAAGAAGCCTTGGATATTGCTGCGGCAGCATTGTCCTTGAAGGGTGTGGATATGCTGCCTTTATACGAACTAGGAGAACGGCTGGGTTCCACCGATGTAGAGGGCCAGCTGGCTATTTTTTCCTTAGCGGACAAGAAGATAGGACAGTCCTTGGCTGCCGCCCGGGAAGAGAGAAAACGTAATGGCAGCCTATATCGGACCCTTGGCCTTCTGACAGGCGTATTTATTGTGCTGGTGACCTTTTGATAAGGACGAAAAAATGATGGGAGGCAAAACAGATGGATGTGGATTTGATTTTTAAAATTGCGGCCATCGGCATCATTGTAGCCGTGCTCAATCAGGTACTGATACGTTCAGGAAGGGAAGAACAGGCCATGATGACCACCTTGGCAGGACTTATTGTAGTGCTTATGATGATTGTTTATGAAATCAGCAATCTGTTTGAAGTGGTGAAATCGGTGTTTGGACTATGAATGTAATAACTGTGATCGGAATGGGCATCGTTGGGATGGTGCTGGCGGTTTTGCTCAAGCAGTACAAGCCGGAATACGCCATCGGCGTGGGACTTGCCGTAGGTGTTACGGTTTTTTTAATGGTTCTGGTAGAGGCCCTGCCCATTTTTGACCAAATTCGTTCTCTATTTTCCAATATCAATGTAGAGTTCGAGTATACCAGCATTCTTTTTAAAGCCCTGGGGATCTGCTTTGTCACCCAGCTTGCCAGTGATGCCTGTATTGACGCCGGACAGACAGCCATTGCCTCCAAAATTGAGATTGCGGGAAGGGTAGCGGTACTACTCATCAGCCTCCCACTGTTTAACGTACTGCTTTCCATCGCTTCTCAGCTGATCAACGCTTGATTCGACAGATGTGAAAAATGAGGGATGAACATGAAAAAGATACTGATGTTTCTCCTGTGTCTTCTGCTGCTGTGTATGCCGGTTTCTGCTGTAAGCGGCTCTGATGCGTCGGGAGAAAGCACATTGCAGGAGCAGTTTGAGGAACAACTGGAAGCCAGCGGAGCGGACGAGCTTATTGAAAATGCTCCGGAGCAGGTCAAGGAATCCCTTTATGACCTGGGACTGGACACCATCTCCTTCCAGAAAATCCTCTCCCTGTCTCCAAAAGAATTTATTCCTTATTTTATAGATCAGGTTCAAACGGTGATTGCCCGGCCGGTAAAACTTTTGGCCATTGTTGTCGGAATCATTGTGCTCTGCGCCCTAATGAATGCACTAAAGCAGTCTATGGCCAAGGACAAGCTCAAGGAAGTATTCCAGGTGGTTTCTATCCTCTGCATCTGTGCCGCTGTCATCACACCGGTGATCGACTGTATTTCTAAAACAGGAAAGACAATTTTTGACTGCTCTAACTTTTTAATCAGTTTTGTTCCTGTGCTGTCCGGTGTGATGACAGCGGGAGGCCAGATTGTTACAGCCACCTCCTATCAGGTCTTTTTATTCTGGGCGGCAGAGCTGGTTTCTGTCATCGTCTCCAGGACATTGGTCCCATTTTTGGGGATTTACCTTGCAATTGCCATTACGTCATCCATGAACACTGAATTCCGGTTGGATAAAATAGCGGACAGTTTAAAATCCTTTATCTGCTGGTCTTTAGGAGGGCTTCTCACCGTATTTGTCGGTATCCTTTCCATCCAGGGGATTGTGGCATCCAGCGCTGACACCGTCTCCCTCAAAGCCACCAAATTTCTCATTAGCAGTGTGGTTCCTGTTGTGGGCGGAGCCCTTTCTGACGCGCTGGGCTCGGTGCAAAGCTGCGTAAAGTTGTTGAAAACATCGGTAGGAGCCTACGGAATTATCATAGCGGTCATGACATTTCTTCCCCTGCTTATCGAGAGTATTTCTTGGCTGCTGGTTACGAAAATCTCTCAGGTTGTGGCCGAATTTCTGGGGGTAGGAGGAGTAACCCCGGTGCTCAAAGCCACTTCCAGTGTTCTTAGCATCATTTTGGCAATAATCCTTTGTTTTATGATGCTTATTATTATAACGACAACCATCATGATGCTGCTGGGAACAGGGGGGTAATTGAAATGGATGTGGTAAGGGAATGGGCCTTTTCCCTGTGCTGCTGTATGGTCGCGGGCTCTCTAATGTATATGTTGGCACCGGCAAAGAACTTGGCTAAAATTTTCAAGATGACCATTTCACTTTTCATGCTTTGCTGCCTCATCATGCCGTTCGCTTTTGGTAATATCCAGTTTGATGACAATTTGACAGGAGAATTGGAAGAAAGATCTGGAGAATATGCTGGAAATTTGGAAGAAACCATCAACAGCCAGCTTCAAAAAACGATGGAAGATACCATCCGCTCTCACATTGAGTCCATTCTAAAGAGTTATGGGGTGGAGGGATCCAAAATCGAGATAAACATGAATGTAGACGACAAGTCCGGCATATTAATGAATCAAATAGAGATTCTGCTTCCCAATGAATTTATTTCTCAGGATCAGGCCATCAGCCGTCAAATTGAAACAGATTTAGGAAAAAAGCCAGAGATCACCTATGTAGAGGAAGTGAATTGAGGTGGATTTTGTAAAGAAATTCCCAAAGTTAAAAGACACACTGGGCAGGCTTTTTGGAAAGGATGCCAAGGTGAAAATTATCGTGCTTCTGGGACTAGTCGGGATTTTGATGATCTTGCTTTCAGAATGCGGCAGCAAACAGAGCAAGGAGCCCCAGCCAACACAACAGAGTACCCAGGTGGTGATGGCAGACTATACCAGTGATCTGGAAGAGGAGATCACCCAAATCGTATCCTCCATTCAAGGGGTGGGGGAAAATCAGATCATGGTCACCCTAGCGAGTTCTGAGGAGTATGTATATGCCAGCGAAACGAAAGACAGCCTGGATCGTACAGAGGACGTTGGAACTGACAACTCCAAAAAGACGCAGATCAAGGATGTCAGAGAAAGCAGTCTCATCCTAGTAGAGGATGAAAATGGACAAAAGCAGGCTTTGATACAAAAACAGCTGGAACCTACGGTAAAGGGGGTTGTGGTGGTATGTGAAGGCGGGGATGATATAGGTGTTCAGCAGAGGGTGATTGATGCAGTCACCGTAGCTCTTGATATTTCGTCATCCAAGGTTTGTGTCACCAAGCTGGAAGAATAATTTACTATGGCTTAGCGTCCCAGGCCGCATGGAACCGGGGACGAGAAAGATAGAAATTTTGCAGACAACAGGAGGAAGAACTATGAACATGATTATTGGCAAAAGACAGATTATCCTGGCATCCCTCATTTTAGTGCTGGGCATTGCCATTTACCTCAATTGGCAGTTTTCTAATGGAAACGACCTGGTTGTGACCAACCAGACTGAGTCTGAAACTAAGAATTATGGCGACGCTCAATATGTTGACAACCAGACCGGAGTAGAGAGCGATAGCGACACCTATTTTGCCGAAGCGAAACTCAGCCGTCAGAAAACTCGGGATGAAGCAGTGGAAACAATCCAGTCGATGATTTCCGATGAGGGGATTGAAGAAGAACAGAAAGAGACCCTTTCTGCCCAGGCGTCTGAAATTGCAAGCGCCATTGAGACGGAAAGCCGCATTGAAAACTTAATCAAGGCCAAAGGTTTTGACGACTGTATTGCCTACATCGATGGAGATAAAGCCAACGTCATTGTCAAGACTGATGGCCTGCTGGAAAATGAGGCGGCTCAGATTAAAGAAATACTCCTCCAGGAAACGGAAGTGCCGGTAGAAAATATTTCCATAGTTGAGGTCAAATAGTTGTGAAATTCTTTTTTTGTGGTATAATAACTTCAAAGACCCTGTAAGGGCAGCGGATCATTGAGGAGATTACCACGGTTTGCGCCGCTTTGGAGGGGAAGAACCGCGCAAAATAAAAGGAGGCCGCAGCTATGGAACAAAGACCTTATAAAGAGGCGATCGGGAGCCTGAAAATATCGGAGGATGTATTGGCGACCATTGCAAAGTTCGCCGCCACAGAGGTGGAGGGTGTAGCGTCTCTGGCGCCCTTTTCCACAACCCCCATCAAAGGCTTGGTCAATCCTTCTAAGGGAAAATCCATACGGATAGAGCTCAACGACGATATTGCTGTTATTGATCTCAATGTTAACCTGAAATTTGGTGCTAAGGTGCCGCAGGTAGCGGAAGCTATCCAGTCTAGTGTGAAAGAGTCAGTTCAGAATATGACTGGCATCACCGTTTCCAAGGTAAATGTTGTGGTGACAGGTATTGTGTTTGACGAAAGCAGTGCAGAGTGATTTTCTGAGTCCTCGGCCTTGATGGCGGAGGACTTTTTCTTTATCTAAAAGAATCATAAAACCTGTGGATTCATAGGTTCATTTATGGTAAAATAGACTAAAACAAAAAAGTATGAGCGCAATTGACGTCGTATTTTAGACGTTCAAATTCCTTGCCGGTGCAGCGGCAGATTGGAGTTTATTATGACAAGAAGTGAGGCAAGAGAACAGGCTTTCATCCTAGTATTTGAAAAGTCTTTTAATCAAAGCGATACGTTGGATAACATTATTGCAAACGCACAAGCGGGAAGAGATTTTGTGGTAGACAAGTTCTCCTATGCTTTGGCCCAGCAGGCCTATGACCATCTTGAGCAGGTGGATGGAGTGATCGAGAAATATTCTACAAAATGGAAGCTGGACCGCATTGTGAAGGTATCCTTGGCGATCCTCCGGATGTCCATCAGCGAAATGTTGTATCTGGAGGATATTCCGGTGAGCGTTTCTATTAATGAGGCAGTGGAGCTTGCCAAGAAATATGCTACAGAGGATGACGCCTCCTTTGTTAATGGAGTGCTGGGTGCGGTGGCAAAAGATTTAGAGCAGATGAAAGAGGAAAAAGTGGAGCAATGAGTTGGTTTTTAGGTATTGATACCAGCAACTATACTACATCTGCCGCCCTTTATAATACAGAGACCCAAGAGATACTGGGAGAGAAAAAACTTCTTCCTGTGGAGCCGGGGCGTGTGGGATTACGACAGAGCGACGCTGTTTTTCATCACGTCAAGCAACTGCCGGACATTTTTGCCCGGCTTTTTGCTCGTATACGCCCTTCCATTACAGGAATCGGTTTTTCTTCCCGTCCGAGAGATGTAGAGGGTTCTTATATGCCCTGCTTTCTAGTGGGTGAAATGGCGGCGGCTGCAATTGGGACTTCCCAGGATATCCCCATATCTTCCTTTTCCCATCAAGCGGGACATGTGATGGCCGCTATTTTTTCATCTGGTCAGACTTATCTGACGAAGAAAAAATTTATTGCGTTTCATGTCTCAGGCGGAACAACAGAATGCCTTCTGGTTCAGCCTGACCCAGTGCATGTTTTTCAGATCACTTTGCTCGCCTCCAGCCTAGATTTAAAGGCGGGTCAAGCCATCGACAGGGTAGGGCACCAGCTGGGATTGCCCTTTCCAGCAGGACCGAAGCTGGAAGAAATGGCACTGCAGTGTGCCGACAAAATTCAGGTGCGGGCAACATTAAAAGGAATGGATTGCTGCCTTTCAGGAATTGAAAATCAATGTGCGCAGTTGGTAGAAAAAAAGGCGCCGGCAGAATACATTGCTCGTTATTGTATCGAATCGGTGAAAACGGCCGTAATGGGAATGACAGAGGCGGTCCTCGCCCAACAAGGAGATCTTCCCATTCTCTGTGCTGGTGGAGTTATGTCCAACTCGATCATTCGGAAGGCGATGGAGAAAAAGTTTGGCGCTTATTTTGCGGCGCCGGAATTTTCCAGTGACAACGCCTGCGGTACGGCAATTTTGGCCTCCATGAAGGCGGTGAATCAATGAACGTACTCACAATTTCCATGCTCAACCGTTATATTAAGAGTAAATTTGACGAGGATCCTAATCTGACAGGCTTATTGGTGGAGGGCGAAATCTCAAATTTTGTCAATCACCTAAAGTCGGGCCATTTCTACTTTACCCTCAAGGATGCCCATTGCGCAATCAAGGCTGTCATGTTTCGCGGATATGCCTCCCAAGTACGTTTTCGTCCTGAAAATGGCATGAAGGTGATCGTCAAGGGGGATGTAGGCGTTTTCGAACGGGACGGCGTCTATCAGCTGTATGTATACGACATGCAGCCGGTGGGCAAGGGCGCACTCTATCTAGCCTATGAGCAGCTGAAGGAAAAGCTGGAAAAGGAGGGCCTATTTGACCAGCGCTGGAAAAAGCCATTGCCAGCTTTCCCTCAGCGGGTTGGGGTCATCACTTCGGAAACGGGAGCTGTGCTGCAGGATATCCGTAATGTGCTGGGTCGGCGGTACCCACTGTGCCGGCTGGTTTTGGCGCCGGCCAAGGTACAGGGAGAGGATGCAGCAGAAGATTTGATCCAGGCGCTGAACCTTATGGACCGGTGGGGTAAGGTAGATGTCATCATTATCGGTAGAGGTGGCGGCAGCATCGAGGATTTGTGGCCTTTTAACGACGAGGCGTTGGCCCGCGCTATCTTTGCCTGCAAGACGCCGGTGGTGTCTGCCGTAGGCCATGAAACGGACTTCACGATTGCCGACTTTGTCGCAGATATGCGGGCGCCGACCCCTTCGGCGGCAGCGGAGTTGGTTTCTCCCAGCCAGGTAGATCTCGCTTATCAACTGGCCAATGCTGAGGTGCGTATTTACGGGTGCATCGAAGGAAAACTGGCAAAATGTCAGCAGCAGCTTGAACAAATTTCACAAAAAGAATGTATAAGGTCCCCCTCTTTTTTGGTTGATAAAAATAGACAACAACTTGATTTTTTGGTACAATCATTATGTAAAAATATGCAGTCAATGATGAATAAACATGAGCAGCAGCTGAAATCCCAGGCGGCGCTTTTAAATTCCTACAATCCTTTGGATATTCTTTCAAGAGGATATAGCGTTGTTTTCAGGCATGGGGAAATTGTCAAAAAAAGTGAACAGCTACTGAGTGGGGATACCATTAATATCCGGTTGGGCAAAGGCTATGTGGATGCCCAAGTGATCCGAGTTTATCAGCAGGAGGAGAAAGCAGATGCCAAAGAAAAAACAGACCTTTGAAAACGCAATGCAGCGTTTGGAGGAGATTGTTTCCCTTCTGGAAAAGAATGAGGCGCCTTTGGACGATTCTCTTAAATTGTTTGAGGAAGGTGTATCCCTGATTACTTTTTGCAACGACACTTTGGAACAGGCAAAATTACGTGTGGAAAAACTAACAGTTCCAGTGGATGGGGAGAAAAATATACCGGAAGACACTGAGGCATGAGCACGGCTTGAATAGAGGAGAAGGTTATGGGTTTGTTAGAAGAAAGGCTGTCTCTCTATGGCGAGATGGTGGATCGGGCAATTATATCTTATCTTCCAGATGACAACTGTCTGCAGCAGCATGTGATGCAGGCCATGAAATACAGCATTACGGCTGGGGGAAAAAGAATCCGGCCGGTGCTTGTATTAGAATTTTGCCGGCAGTGTGGAGGAGACCCACAGGCGGCACTGGCCTTTGCAAGTGCTTTAGAGATGGTGCATACCTATTCTCTGATCCATGACGACCTGCCCTGTATGGACAACGACGACATGCGACGTGGACGTCCATCCTGCCATATCCAGTTTGGGGAAGCAAATGCACTGCTGGCAGGGGATGGACTGTTGACTTTGGCCTTTGAAACCCTTGCAAAAGCGGACAAGCAGGTCGTGGGGACAGAAAATATTGTAAAAGCGGTCTCCATTTTGTCACAGGCGGCAGGCGTGTTGGGCATGATTGGCGGCCAGGTTATCGATCTAGAGAGCGAAGGAAAGAAGACAGATCTGGCGCATATTACCCAGATGTATAGCTTGAAAACTGGTGCGCTGCTCAAAGCAGGGACACAGTTGGGATGTTTGGCCGGCAACGGCTCAGAAGAGCAGATGAGTCTGGCGGGAACATACGCCGAAAAGATAGGGCTTGCGTTTCAGATTGTAGATGATATTCTGGATGTAGTGAGCTCGGCTGAAATACTGGGCAAGCCCATTGGCAGTGATGAAGAAAATGAGAAATCTACCTTTGTTACTTTGATGGGTCTTGCGCAGGCGCAAGGCGAGGTAGAAAAGCTCTCACGAGAGGCAAAAGACATTTTAGATGAATGGGGAACCAGCGATACTTTCCTCTATGAGCTGACGGACATGCTGGCACACAGACAAAAATAATAAGGAGAGAATCATGGGCGTACTCAATCAGCTATTTAGCAATTATGTACTCAATGCGGCTCTACTGTCCTGGCTTGTTGCCCAACTGTTGAAAACCCTCTTTACTCTAATCAACACCAAAGAACTGGTGCTGGAACGATTGGTGGGTTCTGGCGGTATGCCGAGCTCCCATTCATCTACGGTAGCTGGACTAACGGTTGCTGTTGCGCGAGCCTATGGGTTTGCGTCTCCACTGTTTGCCGTAGCCTTTATATTGGCGGCTATTGTTATGTATGATGCCATGGGGGTGCGCCGAGCAGCTGGCGAGCATGCCAAAGTCATCAATAAGATTGTTTTCGACTTTAAGAAATTTGGTAATGGCGACGTCATAAAATTTACCAAAGAAATGGCAGACGATATTGATGACGAAGAGTTAGAGCTGGAGGATGAAGATAAACTTCTCAAGGAGTTTATTGGACATACACCACTGGAGGTGTTGGCAGGTGCGCTCTTAGGAGTGCTGATCGCCATATTAATGCCGGTATCTTAAGTAGTAGGAATGAAGGAATTAAATCTATGTCAGATTATAAAATTCTGAATCAGATAGATGGCCCGGAGGATATTAAAAAATTAAGTTTCCAAGAACTGGATTTCCTCTGTGCTGAACTGAGATCTCGCCTCATTGAGGTGATCTCTCGTAACGGTGGTCACTTAGCCTCCAACCTGGGAGTTGTGGAATTAACTGTCGCCATGCACCGGGTATTTGACTGCCCCAACGACCAATTTGTCTGGGATGTTGGGCATCAATGCTACACCCACAAGATCCTCACCCATCGGAAAGAACGTTTTGATACCATCCGCAAAAAGGATGGTATTTCAGGTTTTCCTAAACGGTGTGAAAGTGAATATGACAGTTTTATCTCTGGTCATAGCAGCACCTCTATCGCAGTGGCCACTGGACTCGCCAAAGCCAATACCCTCAAAGGCAATCATAACTATGTATTGGCTGTAATTGGGGATGGAGCTATGACGGGAGGACTTGCTTATGAGGGGCTGAACAATGCAGCTCGTGGGGATGATCGGATTATTGTAATCCTCAATGACAACGAGATGTCAATTTCCCATAATGTAGGAGCTTTGGCAAGGTATCTATCCACAATTCGGTCCAATCCCAAGTATTTCCGCGCGAAAGATCGGGTAGAAAGAGGACTTAAATCTATTCCAGTGGTTGGTCCCAAATTGCGTAATGCTGTTTTCCGATCCAAAGAAGCAGTTAAGCGGGTTCTCTACAAGACGACATTGTTTGAATATTTCGGATTTACTTATTTAGGACCAGTAGACGGACACAATATCAAGAATCTGTGTGAGGTTCTACAACGGGCAAAGGAACTGGCCCGGCCTGTACTGATCCATGTGGAGACAAAAAAAGGAAAAGGATATCTTTTTGCGGAAAAGAACCCTGGCGCATATCACGGCGTATCCAAATTCAATGTAAAAACTGGGAATCCAGATGCCGAACCTGGCGTTAATTTTTCCACCGCCTTTGGAGAGAGCCTGACACAGCTAGCACAGGCCAATGATAAGATATGCGCCATTACGGCAGCCATGAAATATGGAACCGGTCTCGATAGGTTTGCGGCTCGCTTTCCATCCCGTTTTTTTGATGTGGGAATTGCGGAAAGTTATGCCCTCACCTTTGCTGGCGGGCTTTCGGCTGGAGGAATGATCCCGGTTTTTGCTGTGTATTCCTCCTTTTTACAGCGGGGATATGATCAAATCGTTCATGATCTTTCGATTGAAAAACAGCATGTAGTCATTGGAGTAGACCGAGCCGGCGTTGTAGGCGATGATGGAGAGACCCATCAAGGACTGTTTGACATTAGTTTTTTATCCTCTATCCCGCATATGGAGATATACGCGCCCTACAGTTATCGTGAGCTGGATGCCATGCTTCGCCATTGCATTGATGACTGCGAAGGTCCCTGTGCGATTCGATATCCACGAGGGAAGGAACGAACAGTGGAGGGGTTTTCCTTTGAGCAGTACAGAGAATATGAGCTATTTCATGAGGAGGCCAAGGTGCTAGTGGTTACCTATGGCAGGACCTTTACAGAAGTATGGGAGGCCGCCTCTCAGATTCGTCCACAATGTCCCATTGCGGTGATGAAGCTCAATCGAATTTTTCCCTTGAGTGAAGAATGTATCGACATCATGGCAGGCTATGAAAAGATATTCTTTGTGGAGGAAACCATGGAGACTGGGTGCATTGGCGAACATGTGTCTGCGAGACTTCACAGTCGTGGAAGTACAGCAAGGGTCAGGATCCGTGCAGTTGAGGACTTTGTTCCACAGGCCAGCGTATCCCAGGCGTTGGCGGCTTTAGGGTTGGATGCAGCCTCTATCAAAAAATTTATATTACAGGGGTTATCAGATTGAATGAAAAAATAAGGCTGGATGTTTATCTTGTTGAACATGGGCTTGCCCAAAGCAGAGAGCGGGCCAAAAGCCTGATTATGGAAGGCAATGTCTATGTCAATGGTCAGAAATACGATAAAGCGGGAGAACTCGTGAAAGAAAGCGACGAGATCGAAGTCCGGGGAAGTGGGCTGCGTTATGTGAGCAGAGGCGGCCTAAAGCTCGAAAAAGCAATCAAGGCCTTTGATCTGTGTTTGGATGGCTGTATCTGCATGGATATTGGAGCCTCCACGGGAGGCTTTACTGACTGCATGCTGCAAAATGGGGCTGAAAAGGTATATGCTATTGATGTAGGTTACGGACAATTGGCCTGGAATCTGCGCAACGATTCCCGAGTTGTCAATCTGGAAAGGACCAATTTCCGACATGTGACACAGGATCAAATTACAGATTCTATTGACTTCTTTTCAGTGGATGTATCATTCATTTCCTTGACACTGATCCTTCCAGTTGCCCGACAATTTCTCAAAGATCAATGTAAAGCTGTATGCCTTGTCAAGCCGCAATTCGAAGCGGGAAAGGGAAAAGTAGGGAAAAAGGGTGTAGTGCGTGATCCGGAGGTCCACCTGGAGGTGCTCCGGAATATTACCGCATTTTGTATAGAGCATGGCTGGAATGTGCTGCATCTGGATTATTCCCCTATCAAGGGACCAGAAGGAAATATCGAATATCTGCTCTGCCTTGAAAAGGCAGATGAAGGGGAGTATCTTGCAGAAACTACGCCAGAGAAAATTGTGGCAGTCTCACATAATCAACTGGTGTAATTCTGGAGAGAAAGGAATATTTCATGCGCATTTTTATCATACCGAATCTGGAAAAAGCACATACAACGGAGTTAACCAATCGAGCCGCCCATCAGCTTTTGCGTTTGGGAGCTCAGATTTTGATGGAAGAAAAGTTTCGGCCGCTTTTCCCCATTGCGGGCGTACGGTATGGCGACTTTGACGGGTCTTTGCGTGCTTGTGACATTATCCTGGCCATCGGCGGGGATGGTACGATCCTTCACAGTGCGAAACATGGTATGCTCTTGGACAAGCTTACCTTGGGAATCAATGCCGGACGCCTGGGATTTCTTGCCCAGATTGAAGCGGATGAATTTGAGAAGCTAAAATTACTGGTCGATGGGAATTATCAGATTGAACAACGGATGGTCCTGGAGGTTTCCGTCCAATCCAAGGAGGGTAGACGAACTTTTTACGCGCTGAATGATGCGATCGTTTCCAACGGAACCCAGGCAAAGATGATAGACGTTGACGTCAAATGTCAGGATAAGCTTGTCAGTGGCTACCGTGCCGATGGCTTGATCCTTGCCACGCCTACCGGTTCCACTGCCTATTCTCTTTCGGCGGGAGGACCTGTGGTAGATCCCAAACTCTCCTGCATCCTGTTAACTCCCATTTGTCCCCACTCTCTTTTTTCTCGATCCATTACCTTTGCTGATGACAAGGTGCTTTCTATCCACCAAAACCCATACGGCGGTACAAAGGTGCGGCTATCCATTGATGGAGATACAGAAGTTTCTTTGGAACCAGATGACGTGGTCACCGTCAAAAAAGCAGCACGGGCAGCCAAATTCATCAGTTTTTCGGATAAGAATTTTTATGAAATCCTCAGCCAGAAAATTATGGGAAGAACAAGATAATCCCTTAAACTTGCCGATCTTGCTGCTGTGCAGAAAAGGAGGTTCTTATGAAAACCAGAAGACATGCTAAAATTCTGGAACTGATTTCAGAAAAGGCTATTGATACCCAGGAGGAACTGCTCCGTTGTCTGAAGCAGATGGGGTTTGATGTCACACAGGCCACAGTTTCTCGGGATATCAAAGAGCTGCGCCTGGTAAAAACATTAGGCAATGATGGAAAATATAGATACACAACTTCATCTCATGACAAGGCTTCCGATATGTCCTTCAAGTTTCACTCTATCTTTACCGAATCGGTCAACCGGGTAGATTATGCCCAGAATTTGATCGTGGTCAAATGCTATACTGGCATGGCCAATGCTGCCTGTGCTGCGCTGGATGCTATGTATTGGAACGGCATTGTGGGAACTATTTCCGGTGATGACACCTTTCTGGTTGTCATGCGGGACGAGGCTTGTGCTGTAGAGCTTGCGGGAGAGCTGAAAAAATTGATTGCCAGGTGAGGCCGTTATGTTAAAGGAACTTTTTATCAAAAATATCGCTGTCATCAAGCAAACAGATATTTGTTTTTCAGAAGGACTCAATGTTTTTACCGGAGAAACCGGGGCAGGAAAGTCCATTATCATTGACTCCATCAATGCAGTATTGGGTCAGCGTGTTTCCCGGGATCTTGTTCGTACGGGGGAGACGCGTGCCCAGATTACGGCGGTGTTTTCCGGCCTTTCCACTACGACGCTGGAGCTATTGGATCAGATGGGATACGAAGCTGATGAGGGAGAATTGATGATTTCCCGGGAAATCTCGGTGGATGGAAAGGGAACTTGCAGATTATGTGGCCGTCCCATTGGTGTTACCATGCTTCGGGAAATCGGCAATTCGCTGATCAATATCCATGGGCAGCATGACAGTCAGTACCTTCTCAATAAAGAGAAACATATTGACTTTCTGGACAGCTTTGCTCAATTGGATACACTTTATGACCGCTATCGAGACTGCTTTTCTCAACTGATTGCAATGAGACGGGAACTAAACAGCCTGAACGTTGACGAAGCGGAAAAAGCCCGGCAGATCGATCTTTTGGAATACCAGATCAATGAGATTGAACAGGCGGAGCTAGTTCCAGGAGAAGAGGAAGAGCTGGCCGACCGACGCAACATGATACGCAATGCAGAAAAAATCTGTCTGTCCTTAGACGAAGCTCATGAGCAGATTGCCGGTGGAGAAGAAAGAACAGGAGCGCTGGAGCTTATTCAAAATGCAGCGGCGGAGCTGGAAGAAGCGGCGCGCTATGTAGAAACTTTGATCCCTATTTCCTCTAAATTGACGGAAATGGGATATGAGCTGGAAGACTCTCTTATGGGAATCAATGATGCCCGCCTTGGTATGGAATATGATCCAGGCGAGTTGGAAGAGATTGAGGCCCGATTAGATCTGATCTATCGTCTCAAGCGGAAATATGGCGGAGATATTGAAGAAATTTTACAAAATCTCTCTTTATATAAAAAGCAACTGGAGAAGATCACCCTTTCAGATGAAAAGAAAGAATCTCTGAATCAATCCTACAAGGAGATGCTTCTTCAGGCGAAGAATTTAGCCGATCAGCTTTCCAAAGAGCGGAAAGCTGCGGCACGGCGTTTTGAAAAGCAGGTTGAGGGGGAACTTAGCTTCCTGGACATGCCGTCAGTCAAATTCACCATCTCCATTCTACCCTGCAAATTGGGAGCAAAGGGGCTGGATGATGTGGAGTTTATGATCTCCACCAACCCAGGAGAGCCTCCTAAGCCCATTGCGAAGATTGCGTCGGGGGGAGAGCTTTCCCGCATTATGCTGAGCATTAAAAATGTGATTTCTGACAAGGATGATGTGCCCACTCTTATATTTGATGAGGTGGATACAGGAGTCAGCGGTAGCGCAGCGGAAAAGATCGGGCGGAAGCTGCGGCAGGTGTCTAAAGGACGGCAGGTGATCTGCGTTACCCACTTGGCCCAGATCGCTGCCTTGTGCGATCACCATCTTTTGATCCAGAAGCAGGTAAAGGACGATCATACCTTTACCCAGGTCACCGAGCTCGATCATCCGGGACGTGTACGGGAGATTGCCCGGATTATGAGCGGTGTGGATGTTTCAGAGCTATCCTTGCAGAATGCGGAAGAAATGCTTCGACGCGCAAAAAGTGACGAGGGGTGTTGACAAACGCTTCGAGTTTCTCTATAATGTGTTCATCGGCTTTGATGGGAACAAGTAGCCCGTGTCTGTTTTGCAAAGAGAGCCCCTGGTTTGGTGAGAAGGGGAGAAAAGGAGCGGCGTGAATACATCCCTGAGCTACCGGCTGAAATGGTGAAGTAGGCTTTGCGTCGGGTACGCCCGTTACAGCGTTAGGGTATATTTGTACCCGATGAGGCCCTTTTTCGTGAGGAAGGGGTAAACAGAGGTGGTACCACGTTTGATAACGTCCTCTATACGGTGATTGCCGTATAGAGGTTTTTTTATGCCCGAGAGAAAAAAGAAAAAAGGAGTAGAACGATGACAGTATTTGAGGAATTAAAACGCCGCGGGCTCATTGCTCAGATGACAAATGAGGAAAAAATTAAAGAAAAACTGGACAATGAGAAGGTAACCTTTTACATTGGTTTCGATGCGACTGCAGACAGCCTCCATGTCGGCCACTTTTTGCAGCTGATGGTCATGGCACATCTGCAGAAGGCGGGGCATCAGCCTATTGCTCTTTTAGGGACTGGAACCACCATGGTAGGTGATCCGACCGGTAAAAGCGATATGAGAAAGATGCTGACCAAGGAAGAAATCAATCATAATGCAGAATGCTTCCAGCGGCAGATGTCCCGGTTTATAGACTTCTCCGAAGGAAAGGCAAAGATGCTGCGAAATGGCGACTGGTTGCTCAAACTCAACTACATTGACTTTCTCAGAGACGTTGGAGTCCACTTTTCTGTCAACCGGATGCTGACAGCGGAGTGCTTTAAGACCCGCCTGGAAAGAGGCCTCAGCTTCCTGGAATTTAACTACATGCTGATGCAGAGTTATGACTTCCTCCGCTTATTTGAGGACGAAAACTGCACGATGGAGTTGGGCGGCGACGATCAGTGGTCGAATATCATCAATGGTGTGGATCTGGTACGCCGGGTCAAAGGGGAGGAGGTCTATGGAATGACCTTCACCCTCCTCACCACCAAAGAAGGCAAAAAGATGGGTAAGACGGAAAAGGGCGCCGTCTGGCTTGATGCAGAGAAAACTTCCCCTTATGACTTTTTCCAGTATTGGAGAAATGTAGACGACGGGGATGTGATTAACTGCCTTAAGCTAATCACCTTTGTTCCCATTGAAGAGATTGAGGCCATGGAGCATTGGGAAGGAAGTCAGCTCAACAAGGCGAAAGAGATTTTGGCCTATGAGGTGACCAAGCTCGTTCATGGAAAAGAAGAAGCGGACAAAGCTCTGGCTGCTGCCAAGGCCCTATTCTCGGCGGGAAGCGATGACACCAACATGCCGACCACCGTTGTCACAGCCGATGACTTTACCGATGGAAAGATCGGCATTACCGATCTGCTGGTCAAATGCGGACTTGTAAAATCCAAAGGAGAAGGCAGACGCCTCATCACCCAGGGCGGAATTTCTATCGGGGAAGAGAAGGTCAGCGATCCTATGATGACCATCGACGCTTCTACTATTCAAAATGGAAAGTTCATTTTGAAAAAAGGTAAAAAGGTGTTCCACAAGGTAACATTTTAAGTGAAAAGGGACCGAAAGCTTAGCTTTCAGTCCCTTTTATGGAAAGAAAAAGCCGCCAATTAAGGCGGCTTTTCTCTTTTATTCTTTTACCTGAAATTCCTCTTCCAAAGCAATCAGGGCATCATGATAATTGGCTTCGGTAAAAAGAAAAGAGATATCAATTTCCGAGGTGGTAATGACAAGAATCTCGGTGTCGGCTTTCGCCACCGCAGCAATTGCCGCCGCGGCGACACCATACTGCTCTCTCATTTCTTCGCCGAACAGGGAAATCTTACAGTTTCCACTGCTGACCATAGGCTTGATAGAAGGATAATCCTCTCTGATCTTGGTGATGATGGAAAGAGCAGAGGCAAGATCTTTATCCTCTACAGTGAAAGACAGATTGACGAATTCGCCTTGAGGCGGCGTCTGGGAAATCATATCGATATTGATGTGCCCCGCTGAAAAAGCCGTAAAAATGTGCGCAATAAAGTCCAACTTAGCAGGCGCTTTGTTAAAGGTAATCAGCGCGATATCGTGGACAGCAGTAATTTGTTGCACTCCATTCATGAGAACATCCTCCTTCATTGATGGCAAGGCAATCGCTTACCACTTAAATTTACACCATATCTTTCATATTATAAAGTCCAGGTGCTTTGCCGCACATAAAGACGGCCGCATTTACCGCTCCGGAAGCGAACACCTCTTTGGACATAGCAGTATGGGAAATGGTGAGTATTTCATCCCGACCAGCAAACATGATGTCGTGTTCTCCCACAATCGTTCCGCCGCGAATAGCATGAATGCCAATTTCGTTTTTGTCGCGTTTTTTCCGTTGGCTGTGGCGGTCGTAAACATATTGCGGCTTCTCACTCAGGACGCCGGAGACCGCGTCAGCAATCATCAGCGCAGTCCCGCTGGGAGCATCAATCTTTTGATTATGATGTTTTTCAATGATTTCGATATCGAAAGACCCGCCCAAAACAGACGCGGCCTTTTTTGCAAGCTCTACCATGAGATTAATGCCCAAAGACATATTAGCAGAGAAGAATACCGGAAGACGCTGAGCCGCGGCATGGATTTCTTCAAGTTGAGCTTTGCTGTATCCAGTGGTGGCGAGGACGATGGGGATTTTCTTTTCCTCCGCGTAATCCAGCAGAGAGGTAAGCAGGGAGGGATGGGAAAAATCGATAATTACATCTCCACTGCCGGTATATTCTGATGGCTTGGTATAAACAGGATAATCGTATTGCCGCTGGGTATTGAGATCAAATCCTGCGACAATGGTACAGTCATCCCGTCCCATGACAATATCTGAGATAACATGCCCCATTTTCCCATTACAACCGGAAAGAATAATCTGTTTCATTTTTAACTTCCCCTTATATTTCAGCCTTTTTCTATTTTACTAGGCCGAATTTTTCCATTTCACCGCGCAGACGGGCCTTATTGGCGTCGCTTAGGCCGACCAAAGGCAAGCGGCAGGAACCTGCGGCGTATCCCATGAGGGAGACGGCCTCTTTGACGGGAATGGGGTTCACATCGCAGAATAGAGCCTGGATGAGACCACAAAGCTTGGTTTGCAGCGCGGCGCTTTCCGCTACCTTGCCATCGAAGAAGAGCTGGCAAATATCATGGGCTTCCTTGGGCATGACATTGGAAAGAACAGAGATAACGCCCTTCCCGCCCAGGGAGAGGATGGGAACGATTTGGTCATCATTTCCAGAATAAATATCCAGGTCTTCCCCGCAGAGATATCTGGTTTCCAGTATGGCGGAAAGATTGCCATTCGCCTCTTTAGTAGCAACAATGTTGGGGTGCTTTGACAGCTCTTTATAGGTAGCCGGTGTAATGTTGCAGCCGGTTCTGCTGGGAACGTTGTAGAGAATCACCGGAAGATCGGTGGTATCAGCCAAAGTCATAAAATGCTTCACAAGGCCGGCTTGAGAGGTCTTGTTATAATAAGGAGTGACATGAAGCAGGGCATCGGCTCCTGCATCTTTTGCCTGTTTGCTCATCCACTGAGCATAGGAAGTGTGGTTGCTTCCGGCACCGGCGATAACCGGGACTCTGCCCGCTGTCTTTTTCACTGCAAAGCGGATAGCTTCCACATGTTCCTCGTCAGTCATGGTCGAGGATTCTCCAGTAGTGCCGCAGATGATAATGGCGTCGGTGCCGTTGTCGATCTGAAAATCAATGAGCTGGCCCAGCAGTTCATAGTTAATGGAATCATCTTCGTTCATTGGGGTAATGATGGCGACACCAGCACCGGTGAAAATTGTCTTTTTCATTGTAATTTCCTCCATTCTAACGCATACTGAAAGCGGTTCTTATTACTTTATGTGTATCGTTTTACTAGTCAAAATATCCCTTTGCGGCCAACAGCTCTGCCAGAAGCACAGCACCTCCGGCGGCACCTCGCAGGGTATTGTGGGAGATACAGACAAATTTATAGTCGTACTGGGTATCTTCCCGCAAACGGCCAATAGAAACCGCCATGCCATTTTCCAGATTACGTTCGGACTTAGTCTGAGGGCGATCTGCTTCCTCGAAATAATGGAGGAACTGTTTGGGAGCGCTGGGGAGATTAAGAGCCTGAGGAGCTCCGGAATAAGTGGCCCACTTTTCTTTGATTTGTTCGATGGAAGGTTTTTTATCAAAACTCATGAAACATGCGGCCAGATGCCCATCAGAAACGGGAACCCGGATACACTGAGCCGTAATGGAAGGGGAAGAAACGGGAACAATCTTTCCGTCTTCCACTTTGCCCCAAATTTTCAGAGGCTCCTGTTCGCTTTTTTCCTCTTCGCCGCCGATATAGGGGATGACATTGTCTACCATCTCCGGCCAGGTGGCAAAGGTCTTACCGGCACCGGAAATTGCTTGATAAGTGCAAACCAATGCTTTATTTAAACCAAATTCCATGAGAGGATGAAGAGCTGGAACGTAGCTTTGAAGCGAACAATTGGATTTGACCGCCACAAAGCCTTTTTTAGTTCCTAAGCGCTTTCTTTGGGCGGGGATGACCTCCAGGTGAGCATCGTTGATCTCCGGAATAACCATAGGGACATCGGGGGTAAAGCGATGGGCAGAGTTATTGGATACCACAGGGCACTCTGCTTTGGCATAAGCCTCCTCCAGTGCGCGGATTTCATCCTTTTTCATGTCCACAGCGCAGAAAACAAAGTCAACCAATGCGGCAACCTCTTCTACATGAGAAGCATCCAATACTACCATTTTTTTTGCCACTTCTGGCATAGGGGCAGCCATGGCCCAACGGTTACCAACAGCCTCTTCGTATGTTTTGCCCGCGGAACGGGGAGAAGCAGCCAGAGCGGTAAGTTTAAACCAGGGGTGATCTGCCAACAATGTGATAAATCTTTGGCCAACCATGCCGGTCGCTCCGACAACTGCAACACGATATTGCTTCATTTTGTTCTTGACTCCTTCCAGTCGATCAAAATAATATCAGGGGAATACTTGGGGATATGAAAAAAACCGGTTGAAAACCGGCTTTTAATACAATATAATAGAGACATTGACGCTCTTTTCCCTGATGGAGAAAAAACGATAGCTCTTCATCATATTGCATGATGACAGTCACCAGCCTGTTCGACTAAGCAACCAGGTCAGACAGCTGCCGGCACTGTCCGCCTTCGGCAACTTTACCTTTCTGTAATCGCTCAAGCGACCTTGGCAGTCTCGCTCTTACATACTTTTTAAAGATGCACCTCTATCCCTGGGCATATTCTTTTTATCTATATTACCATCTGCACAAATTGATGTCAAACTATTTGTGTTCATTTTCATAATTTTGTTGAAAGAGGATAAATCAAATGAAAAAATCGGATTTCTTTTTTGATCTTCCGCCTGAACTAATCGCACAGACCCCCATAGAGCCAAGGGACCATTCCCGCCTTCTCCATTTGGATCGTTTTTCGGGGGAGCTTTCCCACCATCATTTTTATGACCTGCCTGACCTTTTGAAGGCCGGGGACGTGTTGATTGTCAACGATTCCCGAGTGCTGCCCGCCCGTCTTTATGGTGATAGGGAGGATACTGGCGCTCATATCGAAGTTGTCTTGCTGGAACAGAAGCAGATAGATTTGTGGGAAGTGCTGGTGCGCCCTGGGAAAAAGGCCAAACCTGGACATATGCTCGTCTTCGGAGACGGTATCCTGCGAGGAGAAATCGTAGATGTACTAGAAGGTGGCAACCGTTTAATCCGCTTCACCCATGAGGGGAATTTTTACGATGTTATTGACCACATCGGACAGATGCCGCTGCCCCCTTATATAAAGGAAAAGCTCCAAGATAAGGAACGTTATCAGACAGTCTATTCCAAGGAGGTCGGTTCAGCGGCAGCGCCTACAGCAGGGCTTCATTTTACAAAGGACCTCATGAAGACACTGACAGAGCGGGGAATTAAGATTGGATATGTAACACTTCATGTGGGTCTTGGTACCTTCCGTCCGGTAAAGGTGGAGAATATTGAAGAACATAAAATGCATTCGGAACGCTACTATATGCCCGAGGCCACAGCTCGTCTAATCCGGGAGGCAAAAGAAGCAGGAAACAGAGTCATTGCCGTGGGGACAACTAGCTGCCGCACCTTAGAATCGGTGGCACAAAAATACGGCGATTTTAAAGAATGCTCAGGCTCTACCGATATATTTATATATCCAGGCTATACTTTTCAGGCAATCGACGGGCTAATCACTAATTTCCATCTACCGGAAAGCACCTTGATTATGCTGGTTTCCGCTTTTGCCGGTTACGATCATGTGATGAAGGCGTATGAAGAAGCGGTGAGAGAAAAATACAGATTTTTTAGCTTTGGGGACGCAATGCTCATTATATAATCGGCGTTTATGGATGTGAAAAAGGGGAACTTCTGTTGTAATAGAAGTTCCCCTTTTTAGATAATCTGTGTAGTGGCGGACTGTTACCGTTCCGATTTTATATTTGCCTTGCGGTATTCTGTGGGAAGTATTCCTACGGTTTCTTTAAAAGCTTTGGTGAATTTTCCCTGATTTTCATAACCTACCTTTTCAGAGATTACGGCAATACTGTCATTGGTGGTTTGCAGCAATTTCATTGCCTGCCGAATCCTGAATTCCTTCATATAGGTAGCAATGGGATAACCATAAACAGCCTTAAAGGCAGATTTAAGCGAAGAGGTATTGATGAGATATTTCTTAGATATTTCTTCTATAGTAAAACGATGTTCTAAATGTTCCACAAGAAAGTCATGAATTTCTTTCATTAATTCTGTCTGTTGCGAAGCATATGGGATTACCTCTTTTCCTTCTGAGGGCTCCCACTGGCTTAAATATAAAAGGAGCTCCTGCGCCTTTAGTTTATAATATGGGAGGAGAAGGGTAGGGGAAAGCTCATAAAGAACATCAAAGATACCCTCAATGATGTTACTAGAGGGAATAGCAACCGGCGTACCCTTTTCACAGAATTTTTGGTGGAGTCTTTGAATATCGATATTTGCTTCCCTGACAATTTGCGGACAGTCATTCTGTAACACTTTGAGATCCAGAGAAAAGGAGAGACCCTCATAGTATCCAAGGGGAAGGGACATTTCAGAATCCGCGCAGCAATCCATGGTACGCAGGCATAAATCTCCCGCGCCCAGATAGACGGAAATATGATTGCGCATATTCCAACCGATGCGTCCTTTTCTACAGTGGCTGACCTCAAGGATGGAATGGATAGCTTTATGGTGAAATTGTACCTTGTCCGCCAAATATTGATGGAAAGAAACTTCAATTCCAGGATAGACTCCAAAACACAGGATCCTACCCTTGCCAGTGGTGTGAGTCTGTAATTCTCCCTCCGAAGGCTCCTGGAATTTTTTTAGACTGCTGCCTTCTTTCATTGCAAAGGAGCCCTCTGCTATATCCTTTAGTGCGTCAGCAATGGCGAGGTAATCATCTTCTCTCATGCTTCACCGCCTTGGGAATTTGACGAATGTGAGTTTGATGGACAGGAGATCTCCACCATTTTTTCGATCATTTGATGGAGTAGCTGTACTTGTTTTGTATCGGCAGCCTTATAATATACTTCTTTTCCATCCCTCCGACTGACAATTAACCCGCTGTTTTTCAGCTGCCGCAAATGATGGGAAACCGCAGGACTGTTCATGTCAACAAGGGAGGATAGATTGATAACACACTCTTCACAGTGACACAGTAACCAAAAAATTCGGATACGGCTTCCATCACAGAGCTGTTTAAAAATATCAGCAACAATTTGAAAATCCTCTGTTTTAGGCATATGATCTAAATTCTGCTCAATTAGTTGTCCGTGATCGTGCGGCAATGAACACTGTTGCATTGAGAGATCCTCCTTTTACTTGAAATAGATAAACGCAACTCTTTTAGTTTTCAATTACTTATTGTCTAATTTTGTTCCGTTGTCTGCTGAGCTTTATACTCTTCTCCCCAGTTCCACATAGCGTCAAGAACAGGCTTAAGGCTATAGCCTAGTTCTGTTAATGTGTATTCTACTCGGGGAGGAACCTCAGCATAGACCTTTCGGATGAGCAGGCCACTTTCCTCCATCTGCCGCAGCTGTGCAGTGAGAACTTTTTGACTCACATGGCCGATAGACTTTTTCAGCTCTCCAAACCGCTTGGTCCCCGGCATCAAATCCCGCAAAATGAGAACTTTCCATTTGTCGCTGATCAGTGTTAATGTAGTTTCTACTGGGCAGGATGGAAGCTCTTTTTTTATCGCTGTTTCAACCATTTTGTCCACTCCTTTTCTAATAGTATATTTTAGTAACTATATTTCAAAATAAGACTTATGGAATAAATTGTCCCTACAGATTTATTATAATATTAACGCCCTAAGAATACAAGCCCTGAAAAGGTTGACTTTTGTTAGTGGGCTACAAACAGCATATGAATCACTATCTTTGGCTGGAAAGGAAAGTCTACAGGACAGTAACCAATTGGCCCAAATGGAAACACTTTTAATCCAATTAGAAGGACATCTCGTTACGGCATTGACAGATAGATACATAGCGTCTATTATATAGATAAACAATTAAGCAATCTTTTAATATTTATGAAGAGCACTGGAAAGGGGTTTTACAGATGAAAAAGACATACAAAATTGAGGTAGACTGTGCCAATTGTGCCAATAAGATGGAAGATGCTGCACGACGTACCCACGGTGTGAAAAATGCGGTGGTAAACTTTATGACCCTAAAGATGAATGTGGAATTTGATGAGGGCCAGGATCCTAAGGCCGTAATGCAGGAAGTACGCAAAAACTGCAAAAGGGTAGAGGACGACTGTGAAATCTATCTTTAATAGGAAATAGAAAAGAAACATATAGGAGGAGAGAATATGAGCAAAAAGCAAAAAAAGATGCTGGTACGTATTATTACAGCGGCAGTTATTCTGATTGCCCTGTACTTTATTCCGGTGACAGGTATTCTGCGATTTGCCCTATATTTGATTCCTTATTTTATTATCGGGTATGATATCCTGCTAAAAGCCGCAAAGGGCATAAAAAATCGTCAAATCTTTGATGAGAATTTCTTGATGGCTGTTGCGACCATTGGTGCCATTGCTTTAGCTGTTTACGATCAAAGCGGTGATTATACCGAAGCCATCGCTGTCATGCTTTTTTATCAAGTGGGGGAATGGTTTCAAAGTTACGCGGTGGGCAAGAGCCGCCGTAATATCAGTGATTTGATGGACATTCGACCTGACTATGCCAACATTGAACGTGACGGAAAACTGGAAAAGGTAGACCCGGACGAGGTGGAAATTGGCAGTGTCATTGTGGTGCAGCCGGGAGAGAAGATCCCTATTGACGGCGTTGTAATGGAAGGAGTCTCCAGTCTAAATACCAGTGCCCTGACAGGTGAAAGTCTGCCCCGGGATGTGAAAGATGGAGACGAAATCATCAGCGGCTGTATCAATATGACAGGCGTGTTGAAAATTAGAACCACCAAGGAATTTGGGGAGTCCACAGTTTCCAAGATTCTAGACCTGGTTGAAAACGCCAGTTCTCGAAAGTCAAAATCAGAGGATTTTATCTCTAAATTTGCTCGGATATACACCCCTGCGGTTTGTATTGCGGCATTGGCGCTGGCCATTCTGCCCCCCTTAGTTCGCATGATTGTATTGGGGCTTACAGCACAGTGGCATGTGTGGATCTATCGCGCACTGACCTTCCTGGTTATCAGCTGCCCATGCGCCCTTGTGATCAGCATACCATTGAGCTTTTTTGCCGGTATTGGTGGAGCTAGTAAGGCCGGAGTGTTGGTCAAAGGCTCTAATTATCTGGAAACCCTTTCCCAGACCAAAATTGTAGTATTCGATAAGACGGGCACCTTGACCCAGGGTGTATTTGAGGTCAACGGCATCCACCACAATGAGCTTGAAAATGAAAAGCTGGTTGAGTATGCCGCCTTGGCCGAAAGCGCATCATCCCATCCCATCAGTAAAAGCTTGCAAAGAGCCTACGGAAAGCCCCTGGATCGGTCGCGGGTTACCGACATCCAGGAGATCAGCGGTAATGGGGTCATCGCTAAGGTGGATGGCGTAGAGGTTGCCGCTGGCAATGACAAATTGATGAATCGGCTGGGGATTTCCTATATTCCCTGCCACTCTGTGGGTACCATTATTCATATGGCGATCCGCGGACAGTATGCTGGACATATCGTCATTTCTGATGTTATCAAGCCCCGTGCGCAGGAGGCGATTCACGCCCTCAAGGAAGCGGGGGTGAAAAAGACCGTTATGCTCACCGGTGATACTCGCAAGGTAGCAGACCAGGTGGCCAAAACCCTGGGACTGGATGAGGTATACAGCGAATTGCTTCCCGCTGGGAAGGTAGAAAAGGTGGAGACGCTGCTAAAACAAAAGCCAGAAAAGGAAAAGCTGGCCTTTGTGGGAGATGGTATCAACGATGCACCGGTTTTGAGCCGGGCGGATATCGGTATCGCTATGGGGGCCATGGGGTCTGACGCGGCCATTGAGGCTGCAGATGTAGTCTTGATGGATGACGATCCTATGAAAATTTCCAAGGCGATCCGGATTTCTCGTAAATGCTTGCGGATCGTTTATCAAAATATAGTATTTGCCATCGGCATTAAACTGATCTGCCTGGCATTGGGAGCGTTTGGCATTGCCAATATGTGGGTTGCTATCTTTGCGGATGTTGGCGTCATGATTTTGGCCGTTCTCAACGCAATCAGGGCCTTGTTTGTAAAGAATTTATAGCCGGTAAATATTAGCCGGAATCAATAAAAATAGATCATAAAGAAAAGCCATCGGATATCTGATGGCTTTTCTTTATGATAAGGCATTAGCCTATATTAGAAAGAGAACTTCAGATTGTCGGAGATGATCTCTTTGCTCTCGAAATGTGGTATAATACAGTAGAATCTATGGTCAGATGGGAGAAGTTCCGATGGAAATTATTGTGTGTCTGGATGACAGAAACGGCATGCTTTTCAACCACCGAAGGCAGAGCCGAGATCGTAGAGTCATAGAGAACATCCTGGAGGATAGCAAAGGCAGAAGGCTTTGGATCAGCAGTTTTTCTACTGTGCTTTTTGAGGGAAAGCTGCAGGACATCATTGTAGATGACCGTCTTCTTTTCCGTGCGGGAGACAATGACCTCTGCTTTATCGAGAATATACCTTTACATCCCTTTGAAGGGAAGATAGGGACACTGGTAGTTTACAGGTGGAACCGTGTATATCCGGCAGATGTTTCTTTCGATATTGATCTGAATCATGGATGGAAGATAAAAGATACAAAAGAGTTTTCTGGATATTCCCATGAAAAGATAACAAAGGAGATTTATATACGATGAAGAAAAGCATGCTTTCTCTTGTCTCTGTTTTGCTTGTGTTTGTCATCCTCTTCAGTGGATGTGGTCTGGATAGCCCTACGGGAATAGAAGAAAGTTCCCTGCCAACATCCATTGTTTCGCTGGATGAGATTCCAGATTTCAGCGGCTCGCCTTATGTAGAAGTCAACGGAAACCAGCCCTCCTTTTCCGAAGAGGAGAGAACTACGGAGGCGTTTGAGTCATATAGCGAATTAGATACACTGGGAAGGTGCGGGGTCGCTTACGCCTGCGTTGGGCAGGAACTGATGCCCACGGAAGATAGGGAGAGCATCAGCCAGATAAAGCCATCGGGCTGGCAAAGTGTTGAATACGATTTTGTGGATGGGAAGTACCTCTATAACCGCTGCCATCTGATCGGTTTTCAGCTGACAGCAGAAAACGCCAATGAAAAGAATCTGATTACCGGCACACGCTATATGAACGTAGAGGGGATGCTGCCGTTCGAAAATATGGTGGCGGACTACATCAAAGAGACGGGAAATCACGTGATGTACCGAGTGACGCCTGTTTTTGAAGGGGACGACCTAGTGGCAAAGGGAGTCGAAATGGAAGGATTTTCGGTGGAAGATGAGGGAGATGGCGTCTGTTTTCACGTCTATGTCTATAACAATCAGCCTGGCGTAACCATTGATTATCAAACAGGGGAGAGTTGGGCTGGTGATGCAGCGCCCACTACTTCTTCGGAGAATTCGGAAGAGAAATCCTCCGCGGGAGAACAGACCTATATCCTCAATGTCAGTTCCCATAAATTCCATCGGAGGGATTGTCCTTCGGTAGAAACGATGAAGGAAAAAAACAAAGAGACATTTACCGGAACCAGAGATGAGCTGATTGCCCAGGGCTATGAACCGTGCCAAAACTGCCAGCCGTAGGGCTTAGATAGTGATAAAGCTCACATTACAAAAAATTTTTAAAAAGAGAGTATTTTAATCTAGTTTTAATTTTTCAGGGCTATACTTCAGATACAGTCAAAAATAAATTTGAGAAAGACAGAAAGAAGGTAGCGATTATGAAATTGGATTTTTTGAAAAAGTTAAATACAAAGGTGGTCACCATTGTTGCAGTAATAGTGGTACTTGTAGTGGGATGCGGAACAGCGCTTGCCATTGGACTATCCCATCAAGCGCGGTCTGCTGCTGAAATTACTGAACAAGAAGCCAAGACCATCGCTTTCTCTGATGCTGGGATCGCAGAATCCGATGTTTTGTCCCTTAAAATCAGCAAAGATAAAGAAAACGGTGCAGATATTTATGACATCGATTTTACAACCAAAGATCGAAGCTATGACTATGATGTGCTGAGAAACTCGGGAGAAATCATCAATTCTTCTTATGAGGTCCTTTCTGCTTCTAATACAGACGATACTCAGAACGGAAGCGGCTCTTCTCAATCTGCTTCATCGAATGTGGGAGCTGAATCCGCAGGCTCAACTTCTTCGCAGACAAATGGGGAGACTAACAGTAGCGCAGGTACCGCCTCCGCAATCACCCAAGATCAGGCAAAGACCATTGCTTTAGAGGATGCTGGTGTTCAGGAATCCGACGCACAGTTTATCCGTGTGCAGGAAGACTATGACGATGGTCGGGCCGTCTATGAAATAGAATTTTATGCCAATGGTACAGAATACGATTATGAGATCGCCAAAGATAGTGGGGCAATTGTAAAATGCGATTATGATATTGAAAATTATACTCCCCAGAGTGGCGCCGGCAACAGTGGGACGATTATTTCCCTGGAGCAGGCACAGGAACTAGCGTTGTCAAGGGTCAGTGGTGCTACGGCAAGCAATATCCGTATTCATTTGGACCATGATGACGGACGGCAGATCTATGAAGGGGAAATTTACTATAACTGGACAGAATACGAGTTTGAGATTGATGCTTCAACTGGAAACTTCATCGAGTGGAGTGTTGATTATAAAGATTAGTGGTTCTGTCGTGTAATACCAGAAAAACCATCCGCAGCAAGCTATCAATAGCTTGCTGCGGATGGGCAATTTCCAAGGTAGATATGCTGTGCCAGAACAGGAAAGTGGGGAAGAATGATGCGAATTTTGGTTGCAGAAGATGAACGCGACCTCAACAGCCTGCTTAAGAAGAGGTTGAAAGAGGCTGATTACAGCGTTGATTCCTGCTTTGATGGGGAGGAGGTATTTGACTATCTTATGGGAGCGGAATATGACGCTCTGATTTTAGACATCATGATGCCAAAGATGGATGGGATTACAGTCCTCCGCCAGCTGCGAGCGCAGCACAATGCCGTCCCTGTGCTTCTTCTGACCGCAAAAGATAGCATTGAAGACCGTGTTACTGGTCTGGATGCGGGGGCAGACGACTATCTGGTCAAACCGTTTGCCTTTGAGGAGCTGCTGGCGCGGCTCCGTGTTCTTTTGCGCAAACCCATGACAGAGAAAGCTACGATTCTAAAGGTCGGAGATTTATCCCTGCATCTGGATACTCGACAGGTTTTCCGCGGAGAGAAGGAAATCCAGCTTTCCTCCAAGGAATATTCACTGCTGCGCTATATGATGCAGAATGCCGGTATTGTCCTGAGCCGAGATAAACTGGAGCAGCATGTGTGGGACTATGATTTTTCAGGTGGCTCTAATGTGATTGATGTATATATTCGGTATCTGCGGAAGAAAATTGACGAGGGACATGAACAAAAACTAATCCATACGGTCAGGGGCCATGGATATGTATTGAGAGATGAAAAGCCATGAGAAAGATGTCGCTGAAAACAAGGCTTGTGCTGCTGCATACCGGACTGATGATTTTGGTAATGTGTATTATGTTCAGCTTGCTTTTCTCCATCAGTTCCAATGAGATTCTGTCCAATGTCCAGAATACCCTGGAAGAGCGGGTATCCAAATCCATGGAGGATATCGAGTATGAGAATGGCCGCTTGGAATTTGACTCCGATCTGATGGAATTGGACAGCGGCGTTTATCTGTCTGTCTATGAGGAGGGGAGCACCGAGCTGCTGTATGGGAAGATACCTTATGGCTTTTCCTATGACCTGCCCTTTGAAAATGGCAGGATTCGGACAATATCCTCTGGAGATACGGACTATTATGTCCTGGATATGACCTTTCCAATAGAAAACTATCATCCGTTGGTGGTGAGAGGAATTGTTTCCATCACCGATGCCGAACGGGATTTCCGGTATACAGTTTACCTGGCGCTCATTTTATTTCCAGTGCTGATTTTGTTAACGGCAGTGTGTGGTTATCTTTTAAGCCGGCGGGCATTGCTTCCGGTTTCCCAAATCACCAAAACGGTGCAAAAAATCCAAAAAGAGCGGGATCTTTCCAAGAGAATCCGTTTGGGCTCGGGTAGTGATGAGATCTATACCGTGGCAAAAACGTTTGACGAGCTGTTAGATACCATAGAGGCAGGGGTTAAACGGGAAAAGCAGTTTACCAGCGATGTTGCCCATGAGCTGAGGACTCCAATCAGTGTTGTTTTAATGCAGTGTGAAGAACTGCTCAATGGCGGCCATCTGGATAAAGAGAGATATAAAGAGGTGGAAGTGATCTACCGAAAGGTGAGGTCCATGTCTGATATGATTTCTCAGCTATTGTTGCTTTCCCGGGCGGACCAGGGCAGGGAAAAGTTGAATTTGGAAGCACTTGACTTCAGTGAACTTGGTGAAATGGCTGCCGATGAATGGAAAGACATCGCCGCAGAAGCAGAAATATCCCTGGAAGCAGACATCGAAAAAGGACTTTATCTCATGGCAGATCAGACGCTGATGATACGGCTATGGAGCAACCTGCTACAAAACGCCATTTGTTATGGGAAGAAAGGCGGACATATTTGGATTTCGCTGCAAAAAGCGGGAGAAAATATAAAAATGACTGTCAAAGATGACGGAATAGGAATTCCCTCTGATGCATTGCCCCATATTTGGGAACGATTTTATCAGGTGGATCCGTCCAGAAATTCGGAAAGCAGCGGATTGGGGCTTTCTATGGTCAAGTGGATTGTAGAAGCCCATCATGGCCAAATTTCTGTGGAAAGCGAACTTGGCCAGGGTACAGAATTTATCTGTGTTTTTCCTGCCCTGCCACAGGGTAATTCCCGATAATATTAGAATCGGATAAAGAAATTGAAATAGCACAATAAAAAATGCGAACGGCGCCGCGGATTTTTCCGCGGCGCCGTTTATGCCACTTAAAAGTTGCTCGTTATTTGATTTGGTACATGTTACTGCAAGTGATAGAAAATTACAACAAATTAGTCGAGAATTCTGCCGTCGGTGGAGATAGTAACAACCTGCCAGGGAATCATTTTTTCGCTGGCTTTCAGAGCGCTTTTTACAGCGTTTTCGATGCCGCCGCAGCAGGGAACTTCCATGCGTACCACGGTGACACTTTTAATGTCGTTATTCGCAATGATCTGAGTAAGTTTTTCAGCGTAGTCGCCTTCATCTAGTTTTGGACAGCCAATGAGCGTGACCTTGTTTCTGATAAAGTCCTGGTGGAAATTCCCGTACGCATAGGCAGTGCAATCCGCGGCAACAAGCAGATTGGCATTGTGAAAATAGGGCGCATTAACGGGAACCAATTTGATCTGCACCGGCCACTGGGATAACTGACTTGCTACAGGTGCAGCGACACCTACATTCCGAGGAGACTCTTGATGATGGATGGTCTTAGACTGTGTGCCGGGACAGCCACAAGGAAGGGTGGGATTGGCCATCCGTTGCTTATTCGCCTGAACGGCGGCCTCGTTATAGGCAGGAGCCTCCCTTTCCTCAAAGGAGATGGCGTGGGTGGGGCAGGCAGGAAGGCAATCTCCTAATCCATCACAGTAATCTTCGCGGATGAGTTTTGCCTTGCCATCCACCATAGCAATAGCGCCCTCATGGCATGCTGCAGCACATGCACCGCAGCCATTGCATTTTTCTTCATCGATTTTTATAATTTTTCTCAACATATTCTGTTTCCTCCATGTTTCTGGACTTTCTGATTGGATTATACTAAAATAGAAGAATAAAATATGTTGGAAATCCAACAAAATGAGGAGAAAAATGAAAAAATATCTGGAAATTCTACAGAGATGTTCTTTATTTGAGAATATTGATCCGAATAGGCTTCCTGTGATGCTTCAAAATCTGAGAGTAAAAAGACAGCAATTTGCAAAAGGTCAGCAGGTATTCTTTGAAGGAGATCCCGCCAAAGAAATTGGCATTGTCCTCTCGGGGCAGGTGCAGGTGGTCAAGGAGGACTATTACGGCAACCGAAATCTGGTTGCTCAGATTGAACCTTCCCAGTTATTTGGTGAGGCATTTGCCTGCGCAGGGGTAGAGGCGCTGCCGGTGAGCGTAGTTGCGGTATGTGAGAGTGAAATTATGCTGATTCGCTGCGAGCGGATTATTGCGCCACAGGAAGCCGACGAATTTCATAATCAGCTGGTACACAATCTTCTCTATGTAGTTGCCTCAAAAAACCTGATTTTAAGTCGGAAAATTGAATTGATTTCCAAGCGCACCACCAAGGAAAAGTTGATGGCATATCTGCTTTCTGAGGCGAAACGTAATGGTACCGCCTCTTTCAGGATCCCATACAATCGCCAGGAACTTGCCGATTATTTGGGGGTAGAGCGAAGTGCCATGTCTGCAGAATTGAGTAAATTAAAAAAAGAGGGAAAGATTAATTTTCATAAAAATAATTTTGTTATATTATAGCCTTTTCAACTTTTCCTTTTAAATAACTTTGTTATAGAGAATTAATGAGCTATAAGTGTCGTAATAAAAGAAAATGGAGAAAAGCAAAAACCGCACGGTCAAGCTACAAACAGCTTAATCATGCGGTTTATTACTTGGTGCGAGCGATGGGACTTGAACCCACACGCCATAAGACACACGCCCCTCAAACGTGCCTGTCTGCCGATTCCAGCACGCTCGCATTCAGCAAGCAATATTATAGCATTTTCTGTAGGTGAAGTCAATCATTTTTTAGCAAATTTCAGCAAACAAAGGAGGCGGTACTTCCTGACTTGGAAGGTTTCACCACCAGTTTGGAAGAAATCCGTTCGGACAACTCGGCTACATGAGAAATAATACCAACCATCCGGCCATCCTGCTGAAGGCTCATTAAAGCGCCAATGGCGCTGTCCAAAGATTGGCTGTCAAGGGTACCAAAGCCTTCGTCGATAAACATAGTTTCTATAACAATACCGCCGGAATGCATTTGGATGATATCCGCCAGTCCTAGAGCAAGGGCGAGAGATGCCTTAAATCTCTCGCCACCAGACAAGGTGTTGACATGACGGTGTTTACCGGTATAACTGTCCCAGATTTCCAGGTCTAAACCAGAGGCACGGTTATATTTTTCTTTTTCATCTCTACGATGTAGCATAAAGCGAGAATTTGTCATGGCGATGAGCCGGACATTGGCTGCTTTGATAATATCATCAAAGTAGGAAGCAAGGACGTATCGCTCAAAGTTGATATTTTTAGAGTTTCCACCGTTTGCTACCTTATAGAGATCCCCCAGCACACGATAGCGCTCATATAGAGTATCCATCTGTTTTGCTACGGACCGAAGAGATTCCAGTTGTTTGCGGTTACTCATGGTACGGGCATAGAGCGGTGCATACTGTTTCTCCAGCCGATCAATAGAGGAAGAGAGCTCATCCAGCGTCTGCTGCATGGCCTGAAGATCTATAGGACCTTTACCGGCAGTCTGTTCCTTGAGTGTATTTCGTTCAAAGGTTAATAGCTGCAACTGATTTTTAAAATTTTCTGCTGTTTGCTCCATGGTAGGGATCGTGGACTTCCTTGAAACATACTCATCAAAGGTGTCGCGGTCTTGAAGGATACTGTGCGAAATCTCATATTCGAATTTTTCTTTCATTTTGGCCATGTCCTGCTCGGCTTGAGAAAGCTGAAGGGTGAGGACGCGAACATTTCCATCCAGTTTGTCTTTTTGAGATTTACAATCTAGATATTCTGCCTGTATCTGGGCAATATGATCGGTAAGCTTGGTCAGTTGGGATAAAATATCCTTCTTTTCTTTCTCGATTGTAGAAAGTGTACGGCCTTCTTCCAGCCCTTCCGAAAGTTGTTCTATGGACTGGGAAAGCCCTTGCACCAACGAAGCGGATTTAAGACGCCGCTCCTGTAAGGAAAGAATGGCGGCATCGGCCTCTTCTTTTGAAGCGGTAGCTGGCGTATTTAAAAGCTCCTGGCGGCTCCGGCCAATTTTCTCCAGCATGGTAGCTGCTTCTTTTTCTATGAGTGTAAGCTCTTTATCCGCAGCGTTGCGCAGTGCCTGAAGTGGGATGGAATCGGTAAGCAGAAGAGAGAAATCTAAGGGAGAATCAAGCTGGCTATTGATGGAAGAGAGGATGGACTGACCTTTTAGCTGCATTTGATGTAATTTTTGGGTCAGTTGGTCTTGTTGTTCCCACAGTTTGTCAACTTGGCCTTGGGTAATCAGAGGGCCATCCGCCTGGGCTTTGTTAGGATGCTCCAGGGAACCGCAGACAGGGCAGGGAGCGTTTTCCTTGAGCTGCTGCGCAAGAAGGATGGCTTGTCCATTAAGGAATTGGTGATAGGACTGCAGGTATGCCTCATAAGCTTTTAATTGTTTTTCCTTACAGCAGCGGCATTGTGCTAATGTTGTCTTTAAGGAATCTACATCAGCCAAAAGACGTTTTTTGGCTTTTATCTTTTCATAGAGAACATGGTAAGCGCTAACGGAGCCGAGAAGAGAGAGATTGCTGTCCAATTTGCGGAGAATATCACGTCCAGAGGCAAGTTTTGTCTTGCTTTCTTCTAACTGCCGCAGCTTTTTGCAGCTTTCTTCCAGTGAGATCTGCAGACGGGAAAGCCTTTCTTTTTCCTTGGTAAGAGCCGGCATAGAATCAAACATTTTTTGGGCCGCCGTCAATCTGGGCATCAGACCAGTCAGTGTATGTTGGCTCTTATGGAGAGATTCAGAGGTTCCACGGATCTGATTCTCTTTTTCCTGGATCAGGGTCAAAGAGGTAGAAAGCTCCGACGCTGCTTTGATTTTAGTTAGCTCCTTTTGCAGGGCTTCAATGGACGGACGTTCCTTTTCCAGCTCTGCAAGCTGGTTCTCAACTTCCTTAAGCCGATGCAAAGCTTCGTTGTGCTTTCTCGCCGTATCAGGGTGGATGGATTGCTGCTCTTTTCGGAGGGCCTCCATCTCCCGCTGTAGTGTTTTACAGCGGGAGGAGTCAGCTTGGATGGACTCCTTGAGATAGACGGTAATCTGGGGCAGATCGGGATAGGGCGCAAGGATCAGCTGCTGCAAAACAGGATCATCTGTTTCGATTTGTCCCAAGGAGAGCTGTATTCTCGTTTTATATTCAGATAGATTGCTTTCCAGCTCAGAACACATCTGTCCCAGACGGCGAGTAACCTGGTCATAGAGTTTGGTGTCAAAAATGCGGCGAAAGATGTCCTGTTTTTTTGAGCTCTCTGCCTCAAGAAGCTCCTGAAATTCTCCTTGAGGGAGCATCACGATCTGTCGAAACTGCTTATAATCTAAGCCTAAGATTTCCTGAATCTTTGCGTTGACGCTGTCTACACCGGAGATGATGGTACCGTCATCCAGAGTGAGAACTGCTTTGGCAGGAAAAACCTTGAGGCTTTTCTTGTCCCTGCCCAGCCGCAGCTGTTTTGGATAACGCTCAATGAAATAATTTTTTTCACGGACAGAAAATTGAAGCTTGACAAAGCAAAGGGTGGTGTCGTCTGCGTGCTGGCTTTTGAAATTCTCACTTTCCCGGCTGGCGGAGCTGGCCTTTCCATATAAAGCAAAGGCGATCGCGTCAAAAATACTAGTCTTACCAGCGCCGGTTGGACCTGTAATCAAGAAAAGCCGGGTATTGCCTAGTACACGGAAGTCCAAGGTAGTCTCTCCAGCATAAGGCCCAAAAGCATTCATGGTGAGCACAATTGGCTTCACTGTTCGTCACCACCTTCCTCGTTTCTACGCACCTGTTCAAAAACATCGTTCATAATTTGAAACTGTTCTTCATTGAGGGTTTCGCCTTTGACTGCTTCGTAGAATTCTGCGAAAAGATCTTCCATGCCTTTTTTCGCGATATGGGAGGAAGAAGCAGGATGCAGCAAAATTTCTTCATCTTGTTTGACCATGCGAATGCCCAGTACATTGGGATAGATTGCCCTGAGTTTGCTCATAGCATCTAGGACAAAGCCGTCGTCGAGAAGATTAACAAACACATAATCCTCCAGATTTTGTTCTGAGAGCATGGTTCGATCGGTCAACTCCGACAGGTAGCCGGTGAGAACCCGTAGATCCCGCAAGGGCGTCAGAGGTATTTTTTTAAAATCCACTTGACCTTTGGGACCCATTTCTACCATAGTGACGGATTTGCTATGTTCCGCTTCACTGATAGAATATTTTAGAGGAGATCCAGAATACCGCATCCATTCTGTACCTACCTTCTGTGGCGCATGAAGATGTCCGAGGGCAACATAATCAAAACAGTCAAAAACAGAGGCATCCACAATGTCGGTCCCGCCTACGCTTACTTCACTTTCGCTGAAGATTAGCTTATCTGGCTCACTCTGTCCTTCTGAGGAAAATTTGCCAAAGAAGCTGTGTCCCACGAGAATATTACGCTGGGAGGCGTCGATTCGATCTATGTTGAGGCGCATGAACTGCGCATAACCGCTGCTTAAGGTCTCTGGCGTTTCTAATTGTGGAAAAGCTGATAGTTCGCTTCTAATGGTGGGAAGATCCACATAAGGAACCAACCAGAAGTGGATTTCTCCATAGGCGTCGGATAGGGTGACCTGTCGTAGCTTGGGGGAAAAGATAGACTCCATATAAAGCCCCCGAGCTTCATAAAGCCGGCTGGCAAAGGCAAGACGTTTGCCTCCGTCATGATTTCCGGAAATGGCGATGACTGGCAGATGAAGCTGCATGGTGAGTTTGCTGAGAAAGTCATCCAAAAGAACCACAGCCTCACTGGGAGGGATGGAACGATCATAAAGATCGCCGGCAATAACGACGCAGTCAGCTTTTTCCTGAAGGGCAATGTCGCAGATTTGATCTAGGATATAGGCTTGATCCTCCAAGAGGCTAAAATCGTTCAGGTTTTTTCCAATGTGCAGGTCTGAGGTATGCAAAATCCGCAATGCAGAGCTCCTTTCTGTCCGATGGCCTTTTCTTTTTATTGTATCCTGTTTCGCCTTTTGGTGCAAGGAGGTACAGCAGCACAGAAGCGGACATATTTAGCATCTGAAAAGAATAAAATGGGACTGGCAGTAAAAACAGAGATGGGCGCCGGCCATTTTCCGCGCAGATGGCTGACGGAGAGAAACTTTATTGGGAGCGCGGAGAAAAGGACGGAGAGCGATGAGAAAGAAAATGGAAAAGACTGGGGAACAACCATTGACAGAGGGATTAACCCAGGTACAGGCACAGAAACGTCTGGAAGAATTCGGTGAAAATGTGCTGACGGGAGGCAAGAAAATTAAGGCATCCCATATTTTTGCCGCCCAATTCAAGGACGTCATGGTGATGATTTTGCTGGTGAGTACTATCTTATCCGTGTTGATGGGGGAAGTGACTGAAGCCATTACCATCATCGTGATTGTGCTTCTCAATGCACTTTTAGGCTTTTTTCAGGAGTTTCGCACCGAAAAAACATTGGATAAGCTAAAAAATATGGCGGCACCTCAGGCCACAGTGATACGGGATGGGATTCCAGTTATCATTCCCGCATCCCAAATTGTCAGGGATGATGTGATCCTTCTAAAAGCAGGGGATCGGGTTCCCGCCGATGGAGTATTATTGGATGCCAATTCGCTCTTTAGTGATGAATCTCTGCTCAGCGGGGAATCGGTAGAGGTGGAAAAGCTTCCCTCCACAGATTTGACCCAACCGCCCCAGCTGCATCGGAGTGATATGGTTTATATGGGTACGGTAATCACAAAGGGCCGTGGCCGCGCCTTGGTGGTATCCACCGGAATGCAAAGCGAGATGGGGCATATTGCCGGCATGCTCAGTGAAATTGAGCCAGAGCCTACCCCCTTACAGAAAAAATTGGGGGTGCTGGGAAAATATATCGCCATTGGTTGTCTTGTCATCTGCACCGTCGTAGCGATTACCGGTATCTTACGGGGAGAACCAATTTTTGATATGATCGTCACCGGAATTTCTTTAGCGGTTGCTGCAGTTCCGGAGGGTCTGCCTGCGATTGTGACCATTGCCTTAGCGCTTTCCGTCTCCCGTATGCTCAAACGAAATGCCCTAGTGCGCAAGCTCCACGCTGTGGAGACATTGGGGTGTGCCGATGTTATCTGTTCGGATAAAACCGGAACCCTGACGGAAAACAAGATGACCGCTACCCACATCTACACCATGGAGGGAATGGTCGAGGTTACAGGCAGCGGATATGAGAAGGGTGGAGAATTTCTACTGGGAGGAAAGAGAATCAGTATCAATGCGATAGCAGATGCCAGAATACTGCTTGATATTGCCGTCTGCTGTAATAACGCTGCCATTTATACCGATGATCCTAGAGAACCCCGCAACCGGACCTTTAATCCCTCCCGTGACATTTGGCAAACGGCGGGGGAGGCTACTGAAACAGCCCTTCTTGTCATGGCGGCCAAAGCAGGTGTTTACAGGGAGGATAGCGAAAGAGAATACCGAAGAACTGATGAAATTCCTTTTGACTCCATCCGCAAATGTATGTCTGTCATAACGGAAAAAAACAACGGAGATATTTTTCTTATGTGTAAAGGGGCCCCTGATGTTGTGCTGGAAAAGTGCGGATTTCTATCAATCCATGGCCAGGTTAGACCTATGACTTCTGCCATGAAACAGGAAATTCTCCGTCAAAATGAGGAGATGGGGAAGCAGGCTCTTCGGGTTCTTGGCTTTGCCTACAAAAAATGCAAGGCCGCTGACCGGTCAGAGTCAAATCTTGTTTTTTGTGGCCTGGTGGGAATGATTGATCCTCCCAGGCAGGAGGCCTATGACGCGGTACTTCGTTGCCGTCAGGCCGGCATACGGCCGGTGATGATTACGGGAGACCATGTCATCACCGCTTCCGCCATTGCCCGGAAGCTTAAAATCCTGACCGGGGATGGTATTGCCATGACCGGTGCGGAGATCGACGCCATGGATGACAAAACTTTTGAGCGGATGGTGGATAGGATCAGCGTTTTTGCAAGGGTTACACCGGGGCATAAGCTTCGGATTGTACGAGCACTGAAGAAAAATGGTCACGTAGTCGCAATGACTGGGGATGGGGTTAACGATGCCCCTGCGATTAAGGAAGCAGATATCGGTGTCTCTATGGGCTTAGGTGGTACCGATGTAACCAAGGAAGCTTCCTCTATCATCTTAATGGATGACAATTTTGCAACTTTGGTGGCGGCGGTAGAGCAGGGCAGGATTATTTATGATAACATCCGCAAATTCATTCGTTATCTGCTCTCCAGCAATATCGGCGAGGTTCTCACCATGTTTGTGGGGATGCTCATGGGAATGCCGGTGGTATTATTGCCCATTCAGATACTGCTGATTAACTTGGTAACCGATGGTTTGCCCGCCATTGCCTTGGGGTTGGAGGGCGCTCAGGAAGACGTGATGCGTCGAAAACCACGTAGTTCCAAAGACGGTATCTTTTCTGGAGGACTTTTGGGACTTATTCTTTTCCGTGGATGTCTGATCGCCCTGGCCACCCTGGGATGTTTTGTAACCTTTATCAATATGACTGGAAATTTGGCCATTGCAAGAACGGGAGCTTTTCTGACCTTGGTGTTGGCGCAGCTCATCCATGTTTTTGAGTGCAAAAGTGAGAAAAAGAGCCTGTTTAGAATCAATATCTTTGACAACTGGAAGCTGATAGCAGCGGTTTGCATCTCCGTTTCTGTGGTCATATTTTCTGTTTATCATCCATGGGGACAGTTTATTTTCCAAACAATCCCATTAACGTGGATGCAAATAGCGGTTGTGCTTGTTTTTTGTGTAGCCGGCCCACTTATTTCCAGCATCGTCTATAGCTTTAGCTTTCGTAAAAAAGATGAGGTGACAGTGCCTGTGGAGGTACCAAGATAAAGAAATAAGAAAACCGGCTTTTCGCCGGTTTTCTTATTTCTTATCTATTTAGAATTTTTTCTAAATAGCTATTGACTTTTCATATTGAAATGCTATTATCTATTTAGAAAAAATTCTAAATACTGATGGGAGGGGGCATCATTGAGTTTTGGAGATACATTTAAAGCCTTGTCGGACCCAGTGCGGCGGGACATCCTGACATTGCTTTCACGGGAAGGAAAAATGTCAGCAGGGGAAATTGGCTCTCACTTTGAAATGACAGGTGCCACGATCTCTTATCATTTGTCTCGGCTCAAAAAGGCAGGACTTGTTTTGGAAAGCAAATACAAAAATTATATCTATTATGAAATTAACACGTCGATATTTGAGGAAGTCATGCTCTGGCTTGCTCAACTGAAAGGGGATATTCCTGATGAAAAAGAAGGTCGATAGGCAGTTTGTTCTTTCACTGCTTCTTTGCTTGCTGCCGCTGGTGTTGGGAGTGATTTTTTATAAGGAGCTGCCAGATCAGGTTGCCATCCACTTTGATTTTAACGGCGAACCGAATGGGTTTGCCTCCAAAGATTTTGCCTTATTTCTACTACCGGTTATCTTAATTTTTATTCATCTGTTTGTTTGGTTTCAATTGGCCAACGATCCCAAAAAGAAAAATTATTCCTCTGTCATGCGAGGTATTAGCCACTGGCTTGTACCGATCCTTTCTGTACTGGTACAAACAGCGATTATAACCTTTGGGTTAGGAATCACTTTCCCCATTTTCTTCTTCCTTTCTCTTGCAATGGGTATACTCTTTATGGTTATTGGCAACTACTTGCCCAAATGCAAACAGAACTATACCATGGGAATAAAACTTCCTTGGACATTGCACGATGAAGACAACTGGAATAGAACCCACCGCCTGGCCGGTTGGACATGGATGGCAGGAGGCATCTTGATGATCCTAAATGCTTTTCTAAATTGGGAGTGGATATTGTGGGGAAGTCTGGCACTGATGGTATTGATCCCGTTTATTTATTCTTATCTTCTATATAGAAAAAAGAAAGCAAACCAATTATCAGAATAAGCATTGTTTTTTCGCAAGAAAAGCGCCATGGAAATTTCCATGGCGCTTTCTATATTAATATTTATTTGCGGTCAGCTAATTTAATATAAGGCTTATGTTCAGCTACATTCCGATAGGCAGGACGTATAATCTTTCCAGCATTGATTAACTCTTCAATGCGATGGGCGCTCCAGCCAGCGATTCGGGCAATGGCAAAGATAGGAGTATACAGTTCCAGGGGAAGGTTGAGCATGCTGTAGACAAAGCCGCTGTAAAAGTCGATATTTGCACTGACACCCTTGTAAATCCTGCGCTCTTCAGCAATGATTTGGGGAGCGAGACGTTCCACCATGGAATACAGGGCGAATTCTTCGGTAAGGCCTTTCTCCTCCGACAGGCTCTTGACGAATTTTTTGAAGATGTTGGCACGGGGATCGGAGAGAGAATAGACAGCGTGCCCCATACCATAGATGAGCCCAGCCTTATCAAATGCCTCTTTATGGAGCAATGCACGCAGATAATTCCCCACTTCCTCTTCATCATGCCAATCTTTGACCGTCTTTTTCATATCTTCAAACATCTGGACTACCTTGATATTGGCGCCGCCATGCTTAGGCCCTTTCAAGGAACCGATTGCTGCCGCAATGGTGGAATAGGTATCTGTACCAGAGGAAGAAACAACATGGGTAGTAAAAGTGGAATTGTTGCCGCCGCCATGTTCCGCATGGAGCACCAAGGCCACATCCAGAATACGTGCTTCCAGCTCGGTATATTTACTGTCAGGACGTAAAACATAGAGGATGTTTTCTGCTACCGAAAGGTCAGGTTGAGGAATGTGGATGTAAAGGCTTTTTCCGTCATGATAATGGCTGTATGCTTGATAGCCATAGACCGACAATAGGGGGAATAGAGCGATTAACTGTAGACATTGCCGCATGACATTAGGAATGCTGGTGTCATTAGCTTTGGTGTCGTATGCATAGAGTGTTAGAACGCTGCGAGCCAAAGTGTTCATCATGTCGGAGCTGGGTGCTTTTAGGATAATATCCCGGACAAAACCTGTAGGCAAAGTTCGATAGTTAGAGAGAATCTTGCAGAAACCGTCCAGCTGTTCCTTATTGGGTAACTCCCCAAACAGAAGAAGATAGGTGGCTTCTTCAAAGCCGAAACGTTTTTCCTGGACAAAACCAGCGACAATTTCATCAATATCCACACCGCGATAGTACAGCTTACCTTCACAAGGAACCTTTTCGCCATCAACGATTTTTGTGGATTTGACTTCTGAAATTTCGGTTAGTCCGGTCAAAACACCATTACCATTGAGATCACGTAAACCTCGGTTGACCTTATACTTGGTGTAAAGCTCAGGGGGGATGTAACTGTTTTTTAAACAGAGATCCGTCAAAGCCTGTACTTCTGGAGTGATCTCTGAGAACCTGTTTCCATTAGAATTCAACATAGTCATAGCCTCTTTTCCATAAAATTTCTTATCAAATATGGGCGTCCTACATCCCCTTTGATTTCCTGTGGCTTTCAAACGAAAATACTAATTTTTGGTTTATTATAGCATAAATTTTTTAAGAAATTATGTCTGTCGTTCATTTGCTATGTAAAAGTATGGGACCATTTCCCAGTGAAAAATGCAAAATTTTTGTTTATATTTACTGAATTTTATTTCAAGAATAAGGAGAATACGCCCTTTCTTTGCCGGAGTAAAGTCAAATGAGACATATTATGTTTAACAAGCACAAAATTTTTCGAGAAGATGAAAACGCGAACGCTATGAACAATAACGGGCAAAGTAAAAAAGAAAAACAGCCACCGAGAAGGCGGCTGTTTGAAGAATAAACATAGTTTAATTCAGTTTTCGAATGATGACCGAAGTATTTGAGTAGGTGCTATTTGCATCGTTGGACACTAAGGTAATAGTCGCAGGAATTGCACTCACCTGGATCAGTGCGTTGCCGGAGAGGTGTGTGCTGTTTCCTGCCGCAGCTAAGGTAGCGGTGGCAAGGGTTCCGGGAATGAGAGAACCTCCTCGGTTGAGCTGGATGCTCGCATTGATCGGTGGGGTAGCACTGGAGGAGGGGGTTGCATTGGTGCTGTAGCTCACTTGATAGGTACCTGTGGCTCCAAGAGTAAAGTTACTTGCGCCAGTAGAATGAGATACAGCGGAGCCTAAACTTACCTGGTTAGTGTCAAGTGTCAAAGCGGCACCTGCAGCTGGAGTTTGGGGGCTGACATTAGTTGCATTTACAAAATCAGCGGGAGCACTGGTGCCAGTAGGTCCGGTAGCGCCAGTAGGTCCGGTAACGCCGGTAGGTCCGGTAGCGCCAGTAGGTCCGGTAGCGCCGGTAGGCCCGGTGACGCCGGTAGGACCGGTGACGCCGGTAGGACCGGTGGGGCCGGTGGGACCAGTAACGCCGGTGGGTCCGGTAGCGCCAGTAGGTCCGGTAACGCCGGTAGGTCCGGTAGCGCCAGTAGGTCCGGTAGCGCCAGTAGGCCCGGTGACGCCGGTAGGACCGGTGACGCCGGTAGGACCGGTGGGGCCGGTGGGACCAGTAACGCCGGTGGGTCCGGTAGCGCCGGTAGGCCCTGTAGCACCGGCGTTTCCTCTGGGAATGACAAAATCAAGAATATGATTGTTACCTACAACAGTATCAGTGACCGATGCAGCAGAACCGGGTTCTCCTGTTGTCGTATTACGCACCGTAATGGTGGCAGCGACACCTGAAGGCCCAGTAGGTCCGGTAGAACCAGTAGTACCAGTTACGCCGGTGGGGCCTGTAGCGCCAGTAGGACCAGTTGGCCCAGTAGGCCCGGTAGCACCAGTGGCGCCAGCTGCGCCAACTGGTCCTTGAGGCCCAATGGGCCCCTGAGGACCTTCGGCACCCGGCCAACCCTGGAGGCCGGTGGGACCCATAGGACCTTGAGGACCTCTGGGACCTGTGACGCCTCTAGGGCCAGTTGGACCAGTCGGACCTACGGGACCTCTAGGCCCACAAGGTCCAATAGGCCCCCGAGGCCCCATTGGGCCAGTTGGCCCGACAAAGCAGCCCAAGCCACTAGGACAGCAATTATTACAGTTCATGGAATTTCATCCTTTGCTTGGCAAATTTATGGGAAGATTCCCACAATCCAATATATGTAAAAGGAAAAGCCATTGTCACAGGACACGAAAATATATTTTGAAAAGAAGGGGAACATAGGGAGAAATATACATGGAAAGGAGCGAATAATGCTGAAAAAGAACGTTGGCCACTTGTGGGAAATGGGGATTTGTACTATAATAAAATATACTGTGGCAGATGGATTTCTGCATGTGCCAGAAAACGTTGGGGGTTATGTATATAATGGAAAGAGTAGAGATAAAAAGCCTGTTTGAAAAAGCGGAAACATATGGACAGGAAACAATTACGGTCTGCGGATGGGTAAAAACCATGCGCAATTCCAAAGCACTGGGATTCATTGAGCTCAGTGATGGCAGCTCCTTTCAGAATCTACAGGTGGTTTTTGGAGAAGGCAGGGTTAAAAACTTCAAAGAAATTGAAAAAATTAACGTTGGCACGGCACTAATTGTTACCGGTGAAGTCATTTTGACACCGGGCGCTAAACAGCCTTTGGAGATTCACGCGGATACAATTGAAATTGAGGGGGCCTCTTCGCCAGATTATCCGTTGCAGAAAAAGCGCCATTCTCTTGAATATCTGCGGACTATTGCTCATCTGCGTCCGAGAACGAATACCTTTGCGGCGGCTTTTAGAGTGCGGTCGGTGGCAGCTTATGCCATCCATAAGTTCTTTAACGAGCGGGGTTTTGTTTATGTCCATACCCCCATTATTACCGGCAGCGACTGTGAAGGAGCTGGAGAGATGTTCCGGGTTACTACCTTGGACATGGAAAATCTTCCTCACACAGATGAGGGAGCGGTAGACTTTAAAAAGGACTTCTTTGGAAAACCTACCAGCTTGACGGTCTCCGGTCAGCTGGAAGCGGAATGCATGGCGATGGCTTTTTCCAAGGTGTATACCTTTGGCCCTACCTTCCGCGCGGAGAATTCCAATACTGCCCGGCACGCGGCGGAATTCTGGATGATCGAACCGGAAATTGCCTTTGCCGATCTGGCCGACGATATGGCACTGGCCAGTGATATGATTAAATTTGTCCTGCGTTATGTGTTAGAACAATGCCCCCAGGAGATGCAGTTTTTTAATAATTTCTACGACAAGGGGCTTTTAGAGCGGCTGGACAACATTATCACTTCGGATTTTGCCCATGTGACCTATACAGAGGCAATCGAACTGCTGGAAAAGGTCAAAGATCAATTTGAATATCCTGTTTCCTGGGGTTGCGACCTTCAGACGGAGCATGAAAGATATCTCACGGAACAGGTGTTTAAAAAGCCTGTATTTGTCACCGATTATCCCAAAGAGATCAAGGCGTTTTATATGCGGATGAACGACGACAATAAGACGGTGGCCGCGGTAGATCTGTTGGTTCCCGGGATTGGTGAGATTATTGGAGGAAGCCAGCGCGAGGAGAGACTGGACAAGCTGACAGCCCGGATGGCAGAACTGGGACTGAAAGAAGAAGATTACAATTGGTATCTGGATCTGCGTCGTTTTGGTGGAACCAAGCATGCTGGATTTGGTCTGGGCTTTGAGAGACTTATTATGTATATTACGGGCATCAGCAATATCCGCGATGTGCTGCCCTTCCCCAGAACTGTAGGTACAGCTGAATTTTGATGAAAACACTTTTAGAAAAAACCATTGCACAGCACGGAAAAGACGGGCTGTGCATTGCTTTTTCCGGGGGCGTGGACAGTGGACTCTTGCTGGGAATCGCGGCCCAGCTGCCCATTAAAGTCCATGCTGTCACCTTTGCCACCCAGCTTCACCCTGCAGTGGATTTAGAAGCGGCCCGTGCTATGGCCCATGAATTGGGAGTAATCCATACGATCCTCCCCATCGATGAACTGATGGACGAAGGGATTTTGATGAATCCTCCTGACCGGTGCTATCGGTGCAAGCGTCTTTTGTTTTCAAAGCTGCGTGAGTACGCTGAGGAACAGGGACTTGGCTGTATTATGGACGGTACCAATGCAGACGATTTGACAGAATATCGGCCGGGACTCCGGGCCTTGGCGGAGCTTAAAGTGGTGAGCCCTTTGGCAGAGCTTGGACTCCATAAATCGCAGGTTAGAGAGTTGGCACAGGCCATGGGAATGTCGATAGCGCAAAAACCTTCATCCCCCTGTCTTGCGACCCGGTTGCCCTATGGAACACAGATTACACCCCAGGCCCTTGCACAAATAGAACAGGGAGAGTCTTTTCTCAAAAGGAATGGCTTTCAAGTTTGCAGGCTGAGAGCGTATGGAGATACCGTACGGATTGAGATTCTACCGGATGATTTCCACAGAATGATGGAACTGCGGGAAGATGTGGCCCAATATATCAAAGGACTGGGATTTTCCTATGTAACATTGGATCTAGAAGGCTTCCGATCTGGCAGCATGGATGTACATATTAACAAGGAGAGGTGAAATACTTTGGAGATAAAGCAGCTGCTACAGCTTGTCAAAGAGGGAAAGATGAGCATTCATGAGGCAGAAAAGTTGCTAAAGAAACTTCCCTACGAGGATCTGGATTTTGCAAAGCTGGATCATCACCGCACATTGCGCACTGGCTTTGGCGAGGTAGTATTTTGCCAATCAAAAACACCGGAACAAAATGCAGAGATATTTGCCCATTTTTATGCAGCGGGAAAAAATGTCTTGGGTACTCGAGCCAATCAGACCCAGTATGAAGCGGTGAAACAGTCGGTACCGGGCGCGCAGTTTGACCCCATCTCCAGATGTATTATAGCTACAGAGCAACATCTTACCCCCAAAGGCAGTGTGGCGGTCTGCACTGGAGGTACTTCCGACATGCCAGTAGCTGAGGAAGCGGCAAAGACGGCAGAATTTTTTGGAGCCCGGGTTTCTCGTTTTTACGATGTAGGAGTAGCAGGTATTCATCGGCTCTTTGCCAATATGGAGCAAATTAATCAGGCCAACTGTATCATTGCTGTTGCGGGTATGGAAGGAGCACTTCCTGGGGTCATTGCAGGCCTGACCGACCGGCCGGTGATTGCAGTTCCTACCAGTGTAGGCTATGGGGCCAACTTTGAGGGTCTGTCAGCGCTGCTCACCATGCTGAATTCTTGCGCTGAGGGGATCGGAGTGGTCAACATCGATAATGGCTTTGGAGCAGGTTATCTTGCGGCGCAGATTAATCGTTTGGTCTGCGATGGAAAGTCAAAGGAGGAAAGATGAAGATGCAGAGCTTGTATTTAGAATGTCTGAGTGGCATCAGCGGTGACATGACGGTAGCGGCACTTTTAGACTTGGGCGCGGATGAAGCTATCTTGCGGCGTGGGCTTGATAGCCTCCATGTGGATGGATATACCATTGAAATTAGCAGGGTGAAGAAAAATGGTATAGAAGCGGCTGATTTTCATGTGATTTTGGATGGACACCATCATCCAGATCTTCATGAACACGATCATCATGGGGAGCACCATTCCCATCATGACCATGGAGAAGAGGCACTTCATGATCATGGACATCATCATGTCCACCGCAATCTGCACGATATTTTAGAGCTGATCGAGAAAAGCCAAATTTCTTCGCGGGCCAAAGAGCTAGCGGAAAAAATATTTCATATTGTAGCTCAGGCGGAGAGCAAAGCTCATGGAGTACCGGTGGAACAGGTGCATTTTCATGAAGTAGGTGCGGTGGATTCCATTGTAGACATTGTTGGCGCAGCCATCTGCCTAGACAATCTGAATATCCAGCGGGTCTATTGTTCTGCGCTCAGAGAGGGGACGGGAACTATCCGCTGTGCCCACGGTATTATGCCGGTGCCGGCTCCTGCAACGGCTCATATTATGGAAAAATATCATATCCCTGTACAAATTACGGACAATCAGGGAGAAATGGTCACCCCCACAGGAGCTGCTATTGTAGCAGCTATTACTCACCAGTTTGGAGCACCGGCAACCATGCGCATTCAACGGGTGGGCATGGGGGCGGGAAAACGGGATTATCCTAACGCCAACATTTTGCGTGCCTACCTCATTGATGAGGAAGAGGATGAATATCAAGATATGGTGGAAGTATTGGAAACCGACCTGGACGACATGACAGGGGAACAGATGGGCTACGCAATGGAGCGCTTATTTGCGCTGGGTGCCAAGGATGTCCACTATACGCCGATATTTATGAAGAAAAACCGTCCAGGCTATCAATTGACCGTTTTGTGTGACCCATCTTGTCGTGAAGATTGTATTCGGGAAATATTCAAAAATACAAGTGCAATCGGTTTGCGGCATCAAACTCAAAAACGCACGAAAATGAAGAGAGAGCTGCATGATGTAGAAACAAAATTGGGTAAAATCACAATAAAACACTGCGAATTTGGAGAAATTCATAAAAACACAGTGGAATATGAGAGGGCAAAAGAGTTGGCTGATGCAAAAAATATATCACTGGAAGATGTATATCAAGTGGCAGAATCAGAAATGCAAGCATAAAATATGCAAGAAATAAAAAATATACTTGCAAAATTCTGTGTTCTGTATTAATATATGGAGGTAAGGAAAAAAGCGGTTATCACCGAAGTGGGAGGAACATGATGTCAGCCTATAGTTTTTTGTCAAAAGATGAGCTTGAGAAACTAAAAAATGAGCTCCAGGAAAAATATGCTGCCTATCAGGCCATGAATCTGAAATTGGATATGTCTCGAGGTAAACCAGGCAGTGATCAGCTGGATCTTTGCATGGATATGTTGGATATTCTCAACAGTAAGTCCTCAATGAATGCGTCAAATGGTATGGACTGCCGCAACTATGGTATGCTGGATGGCCTGCCGGAGACAAAAGCGCTGTTTGCGGAGTTGTTGGGGGTAGATTCAGAAGAGGTCATTGTGGGTGGAAATTCCAGTTTGAGCCTAATGTATGATATGGTGTCTCGCTCTATGTCCCATCCCACTGTGCCCGGTATGAAACCGTGGGGTAAATGTGATAAGGTAAAGTTTTTGTGCCCTGCCCCCGGATATGACCGCCACTTTGCCGTAACTGAGTTTTTTGGCGTGGAGATGATTACGGTTCCCATGACTCCGGAAGGCCCCGACATGGACATGGTGGAGAAGCTGGTCAACAATGACGAATCAGTGAAGGGTATTTGGTGTGTTCCCAAATATTCCAATCCTCAAGGTTATACCTACTCTGATGAAACAGTCCGCCGTTTTGCAGCACTAAAACCTGCTGCCAAGGATTTCCGTATCTTCTGGGACAATGCCTATTGTGTCCATGACCTTTCTGATCAAGGAGATCATCTCCTCAATATTATGGAGGAATGTAAAAAGCTGGGCAGTGAGGATATGGTATATATTTTCGCTTCCACCTCAAAAATCAGTTTTTCTGGAGCGGGTATTGCGGTAATGGCCGCCTCTAAGAACAATATTGACCGCATTAAAAAGCAAATGTCCTTCCAAACTATCGGATATGACAAGATCAATATGCTGCGCCATTCTCTCTACTATAAGAATGGAGATGGAGTACGGGCTCATATGAAAAAGCACGCGGCCATTATTGCGCCTAAATTTCAGATGGTCGACACCATCCTGACGGAGCATCTGGCAGGGAAGGGTATTGCAAAATGGACTAAACCCAAAGGTGGTTACTTTATTTCCTTGGATACTATGCCTGGATGTGCTAAAAAAGTGGTCGCCATGTGCAAAGAGGCCGGCGTAGTAATGACTCCGGCTGGCGCGACCTTCCCCTATGGTAAGGATCCTGAGGATCGCAATATCCGTATTGCGCCTACCTATCCTCCAATGGATGAATTGAAGACGGCGTCAGAACTGTTCTGCCTGTGCGTGGAGCTTGTTAGTGTAGAAAAACTCCTGGCTGAAAAATGCCAGGAAGAAAAAGTAAGAAAATTTGCCTAATTATTCGGCGTTTCTAGGGAGATGAGATCTCATCTCCCTTTTTCTTTTGCATAAATTGACATCCACTGGTTGATATTTCAGAATTGCCTAAGGTCGAACTCTGCCAGAGGGATACCCAATTCCGTAAAAAATAGAAAAATAACAAGGTTTACTGTTTGAACAGACAGTTGGGTGTGGTATAATAAACTTTACGGTATAAAACGGTGTGGTCTTGGGAGAGGACGCCGTTTAAGGTTTTGACTAAAAATGTGGAGGGATTATGTTGAATAACAGCTATGAAAGTCCGTTTTGCACCCGGTATGCTAGCCCGGAGATGCAGTTTTTATTTTCCGCAGACAAAAAGTTTACCACCTGGCGGAAGCTGTGGATTTCTTTGGCGAAAGCAGAAAAAGAGTTGGGGCTTCCCATTACACAGGAGCAAATCGACGAGCTTGTAGCTCACCAAGACGACATTAATTACGATGTTGCCAGGGAAAGGGAGAAGGCCTGCAGGCATGACGTTATGTCCCATGTCTACGCCTACGGGGTACAATGCCCCAAGGCAGAACCGATCATCCACTTAGGCGCTACCTCCTGCTATGTAGGAGACAACACCGATGTGATCATTCTACGGGACGCGCTGCATCTGGTGGAGAAAAAACTTGCCAATGTAATTGCATTGCTTGCCGACTTCGCAAAACAGTATAAGGATATGCCGGCCCTTGCCTATACTCATCTTCAGCCGGCTCAGTTGACTACCGTAGGTAAGAGAGCTACCCTTTGGATGAATGAGCTGCTCATGGATCTAAAAGAGGTTGAGTATCGCGTTTCTACTTTGCAGATGTTGGGTTCTAAAGGAACCACCGGTACCCAGGCAAGTTTTGTGGAACTGTTTGAAGGTGACGATGAGAAGATCAAAGCGCTGGAGCAGAAAATTGCGGCAGATTTTGGATTTGATAGTGTTGTCCCGGTTTCTGGACAGACCTATTCCCGCAAAGTAGATGCCAATGTTTTAGCTACACTATCTGGAATTGCCCAGTCCTGTAGCAAGTTTGCAAATGATCTGCGCATCCTTCAAAACTTTAAAGAAATGGAAGAGCCCTTTGAGAAAAATCAGATCGGATCATCCGCCATGCCTTATAAGCGCAATCCCATGCGCAGCGAGCGGATTTGTGCTTTGGCCCGTTACGTCATGGTAGACAGCCTCAATCCGGCCCTTACCTCTTCGGTTCAGTGGTTTGAGAGAACACTGGATGATTCTGCCAACAAGCGGATTGCTGTGGCAGAGGCATTTCTGGGTGTAGATGCAATTTTGAATATTATGATCAATGTATGCGATGGTTTGGTCGTATATCCTAAAGTCATTTATCAGCGCGTGATGAAGGAACTTCCTTTTATGGCTACGGAGAATATCATGATGAGCGCTGTGAAAAAAGGCGGTGACCGGCAGCAGCTTCATGAAAAGCTGCGGGTTCATTCTATTGCGGCGGCCAAGGTGGTCAAAGAAGAGGGCGGTGAAAACGACCTCATCGACAGAATCTGTGCTGATCCCGATTTTCAGTTAAAAAAGGAAGAGATAGAAGCGATTTTGGAGCCGAAAAATTTCACAGGAAGGGCTGCCAAACAGGTTGATGAGTTCATTGAAAATGAAATTAATCCTGTGCTTTCTCGTTACCAAGATGTTCTGGGGGAAAAAGTCAGTCTTTCCGTCTAAAAATTTGGTAGAAATTTTGGCTTTCACGATATCACCCAAAAGTCTGATTTGTTTGACTTTTATATTGCGAAACGATATAATAGGTTTTATCAGTGTTTAAACATAAGAATTTGTTACTTTCTCTTAAAGGTGTGGAAATCATAGTTAAAAACACCTTTATATTTGGGGAGAATTACAAATTTTGTATAGGACATGCTCCGTAGTGTGGAGTGGTCCCGGTGTTTAGACGAGAGTAAATTTGGAGGAAAGGTACATGAAAAGAGTTGGAAAACCAGTATTTTTCATTGTCCTGGTGCTGATTATTGCTCTGACCTATACCGCTTTTTTCGGAGTTTATACCTATAATGGTGACATCCGGAGTACGGTGATTAAGGGAGCGGAGGACATCCGTTGGGGTATTGATATCCGTGGTGGTGTCGATGTAACCTTCAGCCCACCAGAGGGATATGATGCTACAGATGATGAAATGGCTGCGGCTGAATCTGTAATCCAGGTTCGTCTTGTGTCACAGAATATCACCGACAGCGAAGTTTACACCGATTACAACAAGGACAGAATTATTGTCCGTTTCCCGTGGAGGGCGGACGAGACAAACTTCGATCCTCAGGAAGCGATTGCCGAGCTAGGAGAGACTGCTCTGCTTACCTTCCGCGAGGGTGTGGAGACGGATGACAGCGGCAAGCCAACTGGTGTTACTGCAGAGAATATCATCCTTTCAGGCTCCGATGTCAAACATGCAGAGCCAATGGTTTTAACAGAAACAAACGAATACGTGGTTTCTTTGGAACTAGAGGACAGCGGAAAGGAAAAATTTGCAGAAGCGACTACACGGCTTGCTGGTAATGGCGTCATCTCCATCTGGATGGATGATACTTTGATTTCTTACCCCGAGGTCAATGAGGCCATTACTGATGGTCAAGCCATGATTTCTGGCGGTTTTACAGCTGAAACTGCAAAAGATCTGGCAGATAGAATTAATTCTGGTGCGCTGCCCTTCCAACTGGAGACTGTAAACTATAACACTATTAATCCGACCTTGGGCCTTGGCGCAAAAGATGCTATGGTACTGGCTGGTTTCATTGCATTTGCGCTAGTCTCCTTATTCCTTATCATCGTTTATCGGTTGCCTGGCGTAGTTGCAATGATCGCGCTGGCTGGTCAGATGGCTTGTTGTATTGCTGCGGTTACCGGCTATTTCTCCTTTATCCCAAGCTTTACATTGACCCTCCCCGGTATTGCTGGTATTATTCTTTCCATTGGCGTGGGCGTAGACGCTAACGTTATCACATCAGAACGCATCAAAGAGGAAATTCGTACAGGCAAGAGTTTAGATGGCTGTATTGATCTGGGATTCTCCCGGGCTTTCTCAGCAATTTTTGACGGAAATATCACCGTGATATTTGTCGCGGTTATTCTCATGGGTGCTTTTGGACCGCCATCCAGTCTGTTTGCGACTATTCTGTCTCCGCTGTTCCAATTCTTTGGTCAGTCCACGGCGGGTGCGGTTTATTCTTTCGGCTACACCCTCTTGGTAGGTATTTTCCTAAACTTTATATTTGGTGTTACAGCGTCTCGATTGATGCTAAAGTCGCTGTCGAGATTTAAACCATTAAGAAAAGCTTGGTTGTATGGAGGTAAAAAATAATGAAACCTGATTTTGTTTCTAAAAATAAAATCTTCTACACATTGAGCATTTCCCTGATGGTGCTGACGGTGATTTTCACTTTTGTGTTTGGACTCAATCTGGATATTCAGTTCAAAGGTGGTTCGATCATCTCCTATTCTTATAGTGGGGAGCTAAACACCGATGATGTTCAGGCTGTAGCAGAAAACACGTTGGGCGAGCAAGTTGCAGTACAGGGAAAGACGGATGTGGCTACCGGCAATTCTGCAATTGATATTTCTCTTGGAGCAGAGCGTGGCCTGTCTTTGGATGAGATTGACGGATTGACAGCGGCGCTTCAAGAAGCTTATCCGGACAATTCTATTTCCATGACGGATTCCAATAATGTTGACCCCACCATCGGACGGGAATTCTTTGCAAAATGTATGGTTGCAGTTGCCTTTGCCGTAGTGCTTATGATCATTTTTATTGCTTTTCGCTTTAGAAAAATTGGTGGTTTATCAGCAGGCGTTATGTGTATGCTGGCACTTCTCCACGATATGATTATGGTGTATGCTACCTTTGTTGTGTGCCGTTTCCCAATTAATGAGAATTTCATCGTTGCCGTTTTGACGATTCTCGGTTATTCGATTAACAACACCATTGTGGTTTATGACCGGATTCGTGAGAATAAACGTCTCAGCGGCAGTAAGATGAGTATTCGTGAGTTAGTCAACTTGAGTATAGGACAATCTGTAACTCGCGCGGTTAATACCACCGTAGCGACAGTAATCGCACTGTCGGTTATCTGCGTTGTTGCCCTTATCTATAGTGTTGAATCCATTATGTCTTTTGCGTTCCCCATGATGATTGGCATGATCTCAGGCGTTTACACCTCCTTGTTTATTGCACCTACCCTGTGGGTGGTTTGGCAGGAGCACAAGCTTAAGAAGAAAACTCAGGTCGAAGCTGCATAATACTCACATATAATAAAAGGCATGGCCATTGGCCATGCCTTTTATTATATGTATCTTTTTATATGGGATAAAATTTTTGGAAAATATCGATAAGGATAGAGGCAATCAAGGAGGATAGAAAACAGGGATAGGCTGTTTGACTGAGGGCACGTATTAAGTTGAGAGTTTGTAGCATATCTGGTACAATAGGAAGTAAATAAAAAATGATTAAGGCCATGGCATATAACCCGCAACCGAGGACGGCCCCCATAATCAGGAGCTGCAGCGAAAACTCACTGATGCGGTCTAGGCTTTTAAAAAAACTCAATTTCATGGGATCAACTCCTATTGACTTATGGTATCATAATAATAGAGTATAAACAATGAAGAAATTTTTCCAGAATCATGGATATAAATAGAAGAAAGAGATGAGGTGTCAGATGAAAGCTGGAGTATCGACAGCGTGCTTATATCCAATGCAGACAGAAAAGGCTTTAGAGACGCTGGCTAAGATGGGGATTAAAACCTTGGAAATATTTTTTAATGCGCCTTCAGAGTTGTCAAAACCCTTTTTAAGAAATTTGAGAGAAATAAAGGAGGCGTACGATTGTCAGGTTATATCTGTACATCCCTTTCTCTCGGGCTACGAGCCATTTTTATTTTTTACAGACTATGAACGCCGGTTTCATGATGGAATAGAAATGTATCGTCCTATTTTTTCGGCCGCAGCTTTCCTCGGCGCTTCTTATGTGGTATTCCATGGGAATTATCGAGAAAGTAGATTTGAAAATGCTCGTTATTTTGAGAGGTACTATCGGCTCTATGAGGCGGGAAAAGAATTTGGAGTGTATTTATGTCAGGAAAATGTGGAGAGATGTAAAAGTGCGACTCCAGATTTCATAAAAGATATGTCCCGCGCTTTAGGGAAAGATGCTAAATTTGTTCTGGATGTGAAGCAAGCAATCCGATCAAAAATTGATCCCCTCGAGATGGCCAAGGCAATGGGGAGTGGGTTGAGCCACATCCACATCAGTGATTCTACAGCTGAATATGATTGTTTGCCTATTGGAATGGGGAATGTCGATTTCTCTGAATTGATAAAGATACTGCATGGCTTTGACTATCATGGCGCTCTCATTTTAGAGTTGTATCGTCATAATTTCCAAAAAACTACAGATCTTTATGAATCATACATGAATTTGAACAACTTGTTGCCATAAATTTATACATGTGATTTGCTCTTATAATTCGACAAACAACCGACAACTTTCATAAACATGTGGAAATAAATCTCAGATAATTGTGAAATTACGGGTATATTTAGTCGAAATTTCTGAAATCTTTGTCTTTTCTTATGGTTTTCCTCGGAGTATAATTATCCTGTTAGTAAATGATACAACAGAAATAATGGGGGAGACACAATGAATGGCAAGAAAGAAATTCGCAATTATGTATATGAATTGACCGTCGAGCCAATAGAGAAAAATGGAAAAAAGATGAATATCTATGGCATCCGTCTAAATGGTGAGTACGAGAATACACAAGTACAAGATATTTCATGCAATCAGAGTGTGGTGGAGAAATTGGTCTCTATGTGTAATCAGTATCAAGTGTCTCCATGTCACTTGATGGATGTAATCTATGATTTTCTTCCATAATTGTGAGCTGTTTTAAAAATAAGGAGCGAGTTTTAATTTTACTTGTTACTTTACTGGGATTATGGTACAATAGATCTAATGTATGAGTAATGAGGTGATTGACTTGAAATGTCCCTTCTGCGGTTTTCCTGAGAGTAAAGTGGTCGATTCTCGGCCCTCCGAAGAAGGAACCAAAATCAGGCGGAGACGTGAATGCTTGAGTTGCTCCAAACGTTTTACTACCTATGAAACAATGGAAACACTTCCTTTTATGGTGATTAAGAAGGATAAATCCAGAGAAGTTTTTGACAAAACCAAGTTGCTCAATGGGCTGCTGAGGGCGTGTGAAAAACGTCCTGTGTCGATTGAGACCCTAGAACAGGTTGTCAATGATATCGAATCTTCCTTGCTCAATTCCTTGGAGAGGGAGGTTTCAACAGTAAAAATTGGGGAGCTTGTTTTAGAGCATTTGAGAAAAATTGATGAAGTCGCCTATGTGCGTTTTGCATCTGTTTACAGACAGTTTGCTGATGTTGAATCCTTTATGGAAGAACTGAAACGATTGCGTGAACGAAAATAACCGCCCCTTGGGGCGGTTATTTCTTTATTTTACTATAGGATATTTTTCCAATGAGGTTGTTCTGAACTTCGCATATGCTCAATGAGGACCACTGCTTGCTTTACCTCAGCTAGATATTCCGCAGTTTCTCCGTTTTCAATGAGAGGTGAAAGCCGGGAAGTGACGATGGTGACCTCATTAAGCTCATTATGGTGGATGAAGGTGACCAGGTACTTTTCGCTCTCCTGCCACTTTTCGAAGACCTCTTGAGATTTTTTCGATGCAGCTTCCTTGTTTCCTTCAACTCCATAGAGATAGCATTCCTGTAACATCACGCTAATTTCATCATGAATACTGTCTAGGTACCATAAACTGGCTCCGGAGAGCACAGCCAAGATAGTAATAATTCCTAGGGAAAGCAATATTCGCTTCATCTTATCCCTCCTTCTTAATCAGGTGGTAGGCGCCACTGCGGTCTGCTGTAATAAGAAAAGTATCTTTTAGGGTAACATTGGCAGCGTCAAGAATGCCTTGCAGCCATTTTTCGTCCTTTTGCAGATATTCCAGTGACTGGTGGCTAAGAATTCCATCGCTGACTACGACAACAGGTGGGACGTTGTCATTGACGGAGGGCTGAGGGATCTGCATAACTTTAGGAGTAACGGTGCGCGCGTCAAAGTTCTGATAGACGCTGAGGCTACCAGTAGTTTCAATGATGGCAAAGGCTACGTCACTGATGTCAAAGATATCCTTGCTGCGCAATTGACCCATCAGATCATCGATAGAAAGCCGGAGATTTTTCATCTCTTGCTGATCGATGACGCCATCGCGGATAATAACACGAGGCGATCCAGAGACAATTTTTCGTGCCCTTTGGCTTTTGAGTGTGATAAAGGAGACCAATACTTCAAAACTAACTAGTAGGAGAATGGGGACCACACCGCCAATAAGGGGAATATTAATGTCTTCCAATGGAAGAGTCGCTACGTTGGAAATTAGAATAGTGACGACAAACTCGGAGGGTTGAAGCTCTGCCAACTGACGTTTTCCCATGACCCTGAGGCTAAAGACAATCAAAAGATAAAGTATGATGGTGCGTATAAAAATGATGGACATGCGACACCCACCCTCCTATGTTTTATCTCTGGTTATTATTTGACTAGGGATTCTTTTTATTCCTATGGATAGCAGGGAGGATACACAGCGAGCATCTTTTAGAATAGGTTTAATTTTAGTGAAAATGGTAATCCTACAAGAAGTGGATAGAAGTACCAATATAATGGCGTCAGATCTGGCGCTAAAGGGCAGGTGTCGTCAGATGTTTGATTTTATCAAACGGCAGTATTATTTTAGGAAAAACGAAAAAGAATTTCGAAGGGAACGCAAAAATAATGAAGGTTCTCAAGAGCCGAGGGAAAATGGTGCATTATCCCAACACCTGGTAACTTCTCTGGATGATAATATGGTGAAGATCAGACAGTTGTACTCTAATTCTTCTGACTTTGTCGCCAATGAGATGACGGTATCTGGAATTCGGATCCAGATCCTCATCTGTGAAGGGATGGTTAATACCCAGACTATGGCAGAAATGCTGATTGAGCCCCTTTATCAATTGAACCTCTTTGAAGACTCCACACCCCAGGGACTGCAAAACTGGTTGCGCAACGACTGCATCCTCGCTAACGACCAGCAGGAATTTCGCACCTATGGAGAACTATTTCGCTTTATGATGTCAGGTTTTGCCATTGTACTAGTGGATGGCATTGATGTGGGGCTGGCGCTGGGCTTACAGGGATTTCAGTTTCGATCAGTTTCTGAACCGTCAGCAGAAGTTAATGTTCGCGGCTCCCGAGAGGGATTCATCGAAATTCTGCGTATTAATCTGACCATGGTCCGGCGACGTATCAAATCGCCTAATCTGAAATTCGAGATGATCACAGTAGGAAGCAAAAGCCAAACGGACATCTGTCTTGTATACCTGACAGATAAGGTTTCCGATGAAATTTTACATTCGGTCAAAAGACGTTTAGGATCCATTCGATTGGACGTCATTTTGGAGTCAGGATATTTGCAGCCATTTTTAGATGACCGACCGTTATCTATTTTTTCCCAGGTAGGACATACAGAGCGGCCTGACACCCTTTGCGCCAAAATCAATGAGGGAAGAATTGGAATTTTAGTGGACGGAACCCCATTTGCTCTTGTGGTCCCCTATTTTTTCGCCGAGAACTTTCAAAGCTTTGATGATTACTGCCACCGTGCTTTCTATGCCACATTTATTCGTTGGCTCAAATATATTTCCTTTTTCTCTACAATCCTGCTACCGGGGATTTATGTAGCGATTGCCACCTTCCATCCGGAGCTTTTTCCCTATGAGCTACTTTTTAACATAGCGTCTTCAGAAGAAGCAACCCCTTTTCCCTTGGTGGTTGAAGCCATTATTATCTTTATTATTTATGAGATCATGCGAGAGGCGGGACTGCGGCTTCCCAGGCCTATCGGTCATGCAGTTAGTATAGTGGGAGCGTTGGTTATTGGTGATGCGGCTGTAACGGCGGGAATCATAGGTGCTCCCATGGTCATGGTAGTGGCCCTGACCGCCATTAGCTCATTTGTTGTTCCCTCTCTATATGAACCGGTTACCATCCTACGCTTTTCTTTTATCATTATTGGCGGAGCGTTGGGACTATATGGGATTACTTTAGCAGGAGCCTTGGTGCTTTCTAATATTTGCGCCATCAATGCTTATGGTATCCCGTTTACAGCACCGATTACACCCTTTAACCTTTTTGATATGCGGGATGTAGTAGTCCGCAAAAGCTGGCAAAGTTTACAAAAAGAGCAGGTCAATATCCAGTCTTATCCCGGATCGGAAATAAAGTAAGCAGGGGGCTTGGAGATGTCCAAACGTAGGGTCAAAATGTATCAAGTGGTTTTACTGCTTTTTCTTAGCAGAGCCTTCACCATCATCTCTTATAATTCAAAGCAGGGCAGTTCTTTTGGAGCAACAACTGCTCTGATAGGAGTGTTGTTGGGCTTTGCCTTGATGCTTCTGATCTTCCTTCCGGGATACTATTTTATTCGGAGGAATAGCCTACAGGGGGAAATGTCTGACCTCTCAATGTGCGCGGCTAAAGCGGTGGGAAAGGGGGCTGCTGTGGTAGATGTTTTTTATTTTCTTTTTTTTGCGGCCGTTGCAGGATATACAGTAGCCAATTTTGAGCTGTTCATTACAACTGTCATCTATCCCCAGGCATCTCATTTTTTGGTTGTGTTCCTCCTTATTCTAGCGGCTTGCTATGGCGTCTTTATGGGCATTGAATCCCTTTCTAGGACCGCTATTATTGTTTTTGCTGTCTTTCTCATTTCTATGGGATTTATTATTTTTTCTTTGCTGCCACAAATGGATTGGGTAAATCTCAAGATGCCTTTCTGGTCTGGACTGCAGGAGGGGACAACAGCACTATTCGGTGGAATGATGGACAGCGTGGGACAAAGTATGGAACTGGCGGCACTGTTTTTCCTGATGCCCCATATTATTGGAAAGATCGGAAAAGGCATGGTGGCGTGGGACGCTATGTTTACAGCCCAGCTTATTTTGGTCTCAGTGTTTATAGTAGGTGTTTTGGGACAGTTGGGGATTACCCAGCCTTTTCCCTTCTATACTTTGGCGTCGGTAGCAGAGATATCCATATTCCAGCGCCTTGATGCTTTGCATGTATCAATCTGGGTACTAATGGGATATATAAAAACGGCGTTGTTTATTTTCGTGTCCGCCAAATCCCTTTCCCATTTGTTGCCTGAAAGAGGACGTAAGTTTACCCCTTTTATCGCCACGGGAGCATCATTAGTGGTGGCCCTTCTTTTGTCTGACAATATCCAGAATTTAAACCTGGCAAGTGCAGTAATTGGTACAGGTATTCCAGTAGCAGTGGCAGTACTCGTCATTCCGGGAGGATTATTCCTAATTGATCTCATACGCAATAGAAAAGCTAAAAAGGGGGAGGCACGCCGATGAAAAAAATAAAAATCATAGGATGTCTCATTGCAGCGGCGTTACTTTTAGGCGGCTGCATCCCGTCTAAAGAACTAAATCAAAAATTGATTGTCCAAGCCATTGGAATCGATTTGCAGGACAATGAATATATAGTGACATTGCAGGTCTATTTTCCTCAGGGTGGGGGAGGACAGAGCTTTGTCGATATGTCCAAGCCCAACAATCAGATTGTGCAGGGACGGGGAGAAACAATCTCCCAAGCAGTGCAGGATGCAGAGATGTCACAGGGAAAAGAGACCTTTTTTGGACATAATGAGCTGATCATTGTGGGGAAGTCCTTAGCAGAAGGTGGGCTTTTCCCCATTTCTAGCTTTCTCAATTCTTTTAATGAACTCCGCCCCAATATTCATATGCTGGTGGCAGAGGATACAGCTGAGGAAATCGTACGGGCACAGATTGAGGGAAGCATTTTGCCAGCCCATGTGCTGGGAAAGGCAGTATCTTCAGGGGAGGATACTGGATTTGTAACACAATGCACGCTGATTGATGTGATGAAGTCCCTTAAGGGAGATGGGAGCCAAATTTATGCACCGATTGTTGGAATCAAGAAGGATGAAGATGACAAAATCCAGGCAACCTTTGAAGAAACAGCAGTGTTTCAGGAGGGCAGATTCATCGGTGGTCTTGACCAAAACCATACCCGGGGACTGCTGTGGATCAATGATCAAATTGTAAGGGCAAATATATTGGTCGAGGATGAGAGCTATGGAAAGCTGTCGGTACAGATTACCCGAGGAACTACCCGGAGAAAAACTAAACTGGAAGATGGACAAATCATCATGGAAATTTGTGTTGCCACTAAAGGAATCATCAATGAACGGGTCAGTGGGGATATATCACCGGTGCAGAATGAAGATATAGATAGGATCGAAAAGCAGCTGGCAAACACGATTCAACAAGAAATGGAAGAGACATTGGAGATCGGGCTTTCGCAGTATCAAAGTGATATTTTCAACTTTGCTGCTGATATCAGTAAATATCAGCCTCAGTTTTATATTACGCATCAAGAAAATTGGTCAAAGACATTGCCAGAAATCAACTGTAGAATATCGGTAGACTGTAACATTAACCGGTTAGAGATTGAGACAAAATAGGAGGCAGGCTGTCCCTAATCATAAGGGGAACAGCCTGCCTCCTATTTCATTCAGATACTACTATTGCAGATATTTCCTTTTTTCATGAAATGTGATATACTTAGGTTTACCTAGGAATACCAAAGTTTTGCAAAAAACTAATATTTTGTATATCTAAATATACTGCAGATCATATAGCATGGTGCTGAACTTATTGATTTTATCATCAGTGGACATTCGCGCTACCGATGCTAGATGGACGTTGAGAAGTTATTTTACGGTTGTGTCATATTTCCCTCCCAACTGAGAAATAATTGGAAAAGAGAGGAATTTCGATGATAAAAAAGATTCTATATATCCTCATGATTGTAAAGACAGCTGCAAAGGCATTGGCGATGGCTGTAGTGCTTACTTTCGGAGCCAGGCATCTTCCAATGATGGTGCTATTTGCTTCCGGTATCATTATTGCAGCTGGTATCTTCATGATTGTAAAACGGATCCGAAATATATTGCGCAATGGGGATCTGGCGGTCTACTATGGACTGGATGCTTTGCAGATCATATTTAACTTAATAGTGGTCTCTATCTTTTCCGCAATGCATATAGGATTTTGGGAATATGTACTTATCGGCACCATTTTGGATATTCTCATTGATGCGGTTATGATCATTTTGGCTTTACGACGTGGTCGGTATGTCGATATCCGAAATGTGATGGATGCAAGAGAAGATGGTAAAGATAAATAAAATCGGTATTTTAACAAATACAAAAAGTTCTCTGGCAGTTAAAATTTACTGCCAGAGAACTTTTTACATAAACGGGCTGGAAGCGGGATATCATAGCATCCCGCTTCCAGTTTAGATATAATTGCTTATTTAGATAGAATATAGTCTGCCACGCACAGCCCGTTAGCAGCTGCTTGAGAAAGGGAACGGGTAAAACCGGCGCCATCGCCAATGGCATAAATTCCTGGACATCCCTTGATTTCAAAATTGGTGGCATCTGGCCGGGCAGAATAATATTTGCATTCGATACCATAGAGCAGGGTGTCGTAATTGGCAGTACCAGGAGACACATGGTCCAGCGCATGAAGTGTTTCGATGATATTGTCCAGCTGCCGTTTGGGAAGGCAAAGGCTCAAATCTCCCGGAACAGCATTGAGAGTGGGACGAGTTGTAGATTTACGTAGCCTACTTTCATCGGTACGCCTTCCATTTTCCAGGTCACCAAGCCTTTGAACCAATACACTGCCCCCACTAATGAGATTGGCAAGACTGGCTACATGGCGGGCATATTCGATGGGTTCTTTAAAAGGTTCTGTAAACTTAATGGTAGAGAGTAACGCAAAGTTGGAATTTTCTGTTTTCCGTGCTTGATCCCGATAGGAGTGCCCATTGACAGTGAGGACACCGCTGGTATTCTCGGTGACCACATTGCCGCGTTCATTAAAACAGAACATACGGGTAATGTCACCATATACTTTGGAACGGTACCAAATTTTGGGCTCGTATATTTTTTTTGAAAAATCCTCCCAGATCAGGTAGGGCAGTTCTACCCGCACGCCGATATCCACCTGATTGTTCTGCAGAGGAATACCATTTTTCTTGCACCACGCGGCAAAAAAACGGCTACCAGCTCGGCCCACAGCGAAAACGATTTGCGCTGCGGCAATTGTACGTTTATCCTCACGTCCTTGTAAGGTGAGTAGATGTTTTTCCTTGTCAACATCTACCACTTCTGTATCGGTGATAATATCGCATTTGCCGTCAAGAGAGCCAATCAGCTTTTTCATGGTGTCAAAATTAGCGTCTGTTCCCAAATGCTTTAACTGGGCTTGGCTCATATGCAGGTCGAATTGAAGACAGAGCTTTTTGAGCTCATCATTGGGCAGAAAGCGTTCGGTAGTAGCGCCAAAAGAGACAAGGATGGCATCAGCCTTTTCAATATATCCAAGAACAGTTTCGGGAGGGAGAAACTCGGTAAGCCATCCGCCATATTCGGTGGAAATCACATATTTTCCATCAGAAAAGGCACCGGCGCCCGCCATGCCCTCCATGATGGCGCAGGAAGAGCAATTGATGCATTTTTCCACCTTTTTGGTTACAATGGGACAGGTGCGCTTCTCTATGCTATGCCCCTTTTCAATAATGCATATTCGAAGGGAAGGATTGTTTTCCACCAACTCATAAGCGACCATAATCCCCCCGATTCCACCGCCAATAATGGCGACATCATAATCCTTGTCCGTGTGGATGAGAGGGCTGACAAAGCTATTGGATTCGGTATACATGACACATCCTCCTTGTGATCTCATTGTTTTATCCGCAAACTGTCACATTATATAAGGTTTGTGTCAAATTGTCAATAGTTATTGTTGCGGTTTTTGATCGTATAATTTATGGTAAACAGTGAGAACATAATTTGCCAAATCTTCAGCACCGCTGCTCTTCACAGAGGCAATGACGGATTTCTTTAGGATATCCAACTCTTCCGGTGTCTTAGACTTGATCTGACGAAGAAAATCCCCCATTTCTTGGGCATCATTAAATACATATCCATTGATACCGTTGCGAACTTGATCCGCATTAAGCGGGTCGTTGCGTTGCAGGACGGGGAGACCGGTTGCCATCCCTTCCAGCATGGAAATGGAATTGGTATCGGATAGAGAAGCGGTCACATAAACATCGCAAGAAGCAAGATAGGGAGGGAGCTCTTCGTGAAGCACTTTACCAGTAAATGTGACCATATCTGAGATACCAAGCTTTTGGGACTGTTCTTCCAACTCCTCCCGGCAAGGCCCATCACCGATGATAATCAGATGCATTCTATCCTCAGGATGTACAGATTGGGCCCAATAATCCAAAAGTACGTCGCAGCTTTTCTCACGTCCCAAACGGCCAACAAAACAGGCGATCATCACGTCATCATCAATATTATATTTCCGACGGAAGGCTTGCTTGCTTTCCTCGTCAATTTTATCCGGGCTAAAAAGATCCAGCTCCACAGGATTTGGAATGACATTAACGTCTTTGGTGACGCCGACTTCCCGGAAGTATTCCTCACATTTCTTAGAAGGACCGGTGAGGGCAGACGCGCGATCCGCCAAAAAACGGGTATAGCGATGAGAAAGCTTTTTGACAGTTTTAATGAGAGGCTTCGGAGCCACATAATAGATATATTCGTCGTACATAGTGTGCAGAGTATAGACCAAAGGCTTATGAAGCTTTCGGGCAATCATGGCCCCAGAGAGACCAATACCAAATTCTTGATGGATGTGTATGATATCTGGGTCAAAGTTTTGGACGTATTTCAGCCGTGTGGCGCTCAACGGCGTAGCAATACCAAATCCATATAACCGCTTTGAGCGATGAGCAGGGCAACGTAATACGCCATCTTTGAGTTCGTGGTGCCGGACATTGGGGTCAGCTGTGACGACAAGGACCTCATGTCCCAGGCGCTCCAACCCATCCTTCAGAGACTTTACATGGGTAACGACGCCGTTAATAAACGGCAGATAAGTTTCAGCAAACAAAGCAACTCTCATAAAAATACTCCATTCCGCCATAGTGATTGTGACAACGGGGAATCATGGCATTCATTTTCCAGAGATTTTAGTTTTTATAATATTATATCACACAAAATTGGCCGGGAAAACCCGAACCAGCCCAAATCGGCAAAATGTAAGAATGTGTTAAGAAGCTGATGGGCAAAAAAACAATTGAAAGGCTTTTTCTTCTAGGTTATAATAAAGCTAGATTCGTATGCCCGTGGTTTTATAGCTCTCGGCAAAAGGGTACGCGCGGGAAGTGGAAAACAAATAGATGTTGCAGGAGGAGAACTATGAGCGCTGTTTTTACGGTTAGTCTCGCAAAGATTATCAAAGAATTTAACTTAGAGCAGGTATATATGCCCTGCGAAGCTTCTAAAGTTTTAATTGCAAGCGCCGATGTCAACCGCCCTGGACTGCATTTTGCTGGTTTTTTTGATTATTTTGATCCAAAACGCATCCAGATCATCGGACGTGCGGAATACAGCTTTTTGAAAACACTAGGCTCTGAAGAAAAAATCGAACAGTCGTTGGATGCTTTTTTCTCTCACCATCCGCCAGCAGTCATTGTTACCCGGGGCCTGGATATTTTTCCGCAGATGATAGCAGCAGCCCAAAAGTATGAGGTCCCATTACTGGAAACCACCGATTCTACATCGACCTTCCAATCAAGTTTGGTATCTACTCTTAATGTAGAGCTGGCCCCCCGTATTACCCGTCACGGTGTGCTGGTGGAGGTGTACGGCGAAGGAATACTGCTCTTGGGAGAAAGCGGCGTTGGAAAAAGTGAAACAGCCATTGAGCTTGTCAAACGGGGTCACCGGCTCATTGCTGATGACGCGGTAGAAATCCGGAGAGTTTCCAACAAGACATTGGTGGGAACAGCACCGGAAAATATCCGGCACTTTGTAGAACTGCGGGGTATTGGCATTATCAATGCACGCCGTATTTTTGGTATGGGTTCCATTAAGGTCACTGAAAAAATTGACATGGTGATTCAATTGGAGTTGTGGGATCAAAATAAGGTTTATGATAGAATGGGCATGGACAATGAGTACACCTCCATTTTAGGCATTAAGGTTCCGTCACTGACCATTCCCGTGAAACCGGGACGAAATCTGGCCATCATTATTGAGGTAGCGGCCATGAACAATCGCCAGAAAAAGATGGGATACAATGCAGCTTCAGAACTGCTTCAGAAGCTGGGTATGGCAGAGCCGGAAGAAGACAGCTCCGTCGATTGGAACGCTTATTAATTCTAGAATGAAAAACATATTTAGAGGAGTTGTCATCAGTTTTGATTCAGATTTATGCAGATACACATACACACACAGTCGCTTCTACCCATGCGTTTTCCACGATTATGGAAAATATCAGGGTGGCAAAGGAGAAGGGAATCAGGGCGATTGCGTCCACCGACCATGCTCCCGCTATTCCGGACGGAGCCCATTTATGGCATTTTAATAACATCTGGTCGGTACCCGATTATGTAGATGGTGTTTTGGTGCTCAAAGGCGTAGAGACCAATATACTTGATTTTGATGGGAATTTAGATATTTCTCAGAAGATGCTGGAAGGGCTTGACTGGGTGGTAGCATCCTGCCACAGTCCTGTTATTCCGCCAAAGGACGAGCAGGCACAGACCCATCTGTGGTTGGAAATCGCAAAAAATCCGGATGTGGACGTCATAGGACACAGTGGTAATCCAAAATTCCGCTATGACTATGAAAGATGCATCAAAGCATTTAAGGAATACGGAAAGATTGTGGAGATCAATGCTCATTCCTTTCAGCCGGGGACTCGCCCGGGGTCACCGAAAAATTGTGCGGAGATTGCGAAGCTGTGCGCAAAATATCAGGTCCCGGTGATTGTTAATTCCGATGCCCATTTCTGCTATGAAATTGGCGCTGTCGAGAGAGCGACGGCGATGCTCGAGGAAATTGATTTCCCGCGGGAACTGATCCTCAATGCGGATTATGACCGTTTCTTTGAAACGGTACAGAAAAAGGTAAAAAGAGATCTGTCACCAGCGAAGTAAAAAGAACATCCTAATAGCTTCAGATCAGGTAGAAAGGAGTTTTCTTATGAAGTATTATGTGGGCATTGATCTTGGCGGAACCAATATTGCTGTTGGCGTTGTAAATGAGGATTACCAAATTGTTGGTAGGGCAAAACTAAAAACAAATGTCCCCCGTCCGGCGGAAGAAGTGTTTGACGACATGGTTAAAGCTACCCGCATGGCAGTAGAGGATGCCGGTCTTACTCTGGAGGACATTGAATGGGTGGGTGTTGACACCCCGGGAACAGTTGATGTTGAGACTGGCTATCTTATTTATGCCAATAACCTTTTCTTCCACAATGTACCTATGGGCCCCTATCTTAGTGAGAAGCTGGGAAAGCCTGTTTACATTGAAAACGACGCCAATGCGGCTGCCTATGGCGAGGCCTTGGCAGGAGGAGCAAAGGGGAAAGAGGATGTTATCGTTATCACCTTGGGAACCGGCGTAGGCGGAGGCGTTATCATCAACGGCAAGATTTATGCTGGCTTCAACCATGGAGGTGCCGAATTAGGGCACATGGCAATCGTCAAAGACGGTAGGCAGTGCACTTGTGGAAGAAAAGGCTGCTTTGAGACCTATTGCTCCGCCACAGGGCTGATTACCACAACTAAGGAATATATGGAAAAATATAAAGATTCGGTGATGTGGGAGCTTTGCGGAGGAAATCTGGATAAAGTCAGCGGACGTACTGCTTTTGACGCCATGAGAAAAGGTGATCGAGCAGGAAAAGAATGCGTAGATGAATATATTGCCTATATGGCATATGGATTGGCCAGCGTTGTAAATATTTTCCAGCCTGAGGTTATTTGTATTGGTGGTGGCATCTCCAAAGAAGGGGAGACATTGCTGGCCCCTCTGAGAGAGCTTGTGAAGGCGGAGGATTATTGCAGAACATCCAAGAAAAGGGTGAAAATTGTCACTGCTACCCTGGGCAATGATGCTGGAATTATCGGTGCTGCATTTTTAGGTCGCCTCCAGTAATATACATAAGTGGCGGCAAGTTTCCGCCACAAATCAATTCATGGAGGTTTTCATGGTCGATACATTTTTCCTTCGTGCCCTGTCGGGAATGAACTGCGATGCCATTCCGGCGGCCCCTTTATCTCGCTTTACTACCTTCCACATTGGAGGCCCTGCAGATGTACTGATAAAACCTCATAACACCGCTGCTTTAGCCCAGATATTGCGGTTATGCAGGGAGACACAAACTCCGAGGGTGATCATTGGCAAGGGATCAAATCTGCTTGTAAGCGATCGAGGATTTGCTGGTGCCGTGATCTGTCTTGACAATCAATATGGTGAGATCAGATTGCTGGAAAACGGCCTTGTGGAGTGCGATGCAGGGGTAACGCTGATGAGGCTGTGCCACTTTGCCCTTGAACATAGCCTTTCTGGCCTGGAATTTGCCTATGGGATTCCAGGTAGTGTGGGAGGCGCGGTATATATGAATGCAGGCGCTTATGGTGGAGAGATCAAAGACATTATTGTCAGTGCCTGTCATTTGGATCAGGTGGGAGAGAAGCATACACTTTTAAAAGACCAACTGGCCCTATCTTACCGACACAGCATCTATGCAGAAGGGGAAGACTGTATTATTTCCGCTTGTTTTGCATTGACTCCTAGCAATCAGGAGGAAATTCGCAGCCGTATGGACGACTATATGCGGCGTCGCAAGGAAAAACAGCCGCTAGAGTATCCAAGTGCAGGCAGTACTTTTAAGCGTCCGGCTGGGAATTATGCTTCGGCGCTCATCGACCAATGCGGCTTGAAGGGATACCGAATTGGCGGCGCTATGGTTAGTGAAAAACACGCTGGTTTTGTGATCAACTATGATAACGCCACCTGTGATGACGTCGTGCAACTCATTGCATATATACAAAAAGTGGTCAAGGAACAGACAGGATACGAGCTTTCTTGCGAAGTAAAAATGTTGTAAAGGAGTGAGCATCGTGGATTTTGTCATCGTAACCGGACTTTCAGGTGCCGGGAAATCCAGAGCCATCAATGCACTGGAGGATATAGGCTTCTACTGCGTTGACAACATTCCGCCCAAGCTCATCATCAAGATAGCAGAATTCTGCATCCAATCAAAGGGGCAGATTGATAAGGTGGCTGTGGTGGTGGACGCCAGAGGAGGAGCTCTCTTTCACGACCTATTTGACAGCATGGATGAACTCAAAAAGAACGACATTGCCTTTGAAGTTCTCTTCTTAGACTGTAATGATGATGTCTTGATCCGTCGATTTAAAGAGACACGGAGAAAACACCCTCTTTTGGATACGGTAAAGGGTGAGATTGAACAGGCTATTTTGGTTGAAAGAGAACTTCTAAAACCAATCCGTGCTATGGCTACCTATACAATCGATACCTCCCATCTATCTGCGGCACAGCTAAAGGAACAAATTGTAAATATTTTCCTAGGAAATATTTCTGGGAGCATTCTCGTTAATTCCGTATCTTTTGGCTTTAAGTATGGATTGCCACTAGAGGCAGATTTGGTTTTTGATGTCAGATGTCTGCCTAATCCATTTTACATAGACAATCTGCGTCATAAGACGGGTCTGGATCAAGAGGTCAGAGATTACGTTATGGAATTTGAACAGAGCCAGTTGCTCAAAGATAAGTTGCTGGATCTCATCGATTTTCTGCTTCCCCAGTATATCCATGAAGGAAAAAGCCAGCTAGTGGTCGCCGTTGGATGTACCGGAGGGAAACACCGATCCGTCACCTTTGCTGAAATTATTGCTCAGCACCTGTCAGAAAATGGGGTACGGGTCAACATTAATCACCGAGATATTCAGAAATAAAACTAGGATTCACCTCCATATGGAGGTGAATCCTAGTTTAGGCAAAATTTATGGAAGGGGGGAAGGTTATGTCTTTCTCTTCTGATCTAAAATGTGAACTAACTGAAGAAGAGATACAGGCGCCAGAAGCCCGGCATGCCATGGCTTATGGAATGCTTCTTTTTGGAAAGTCTTTTTCAAATCAACAAATTGCCCTTTCTACAGAAAATGAACAGGTGGCAAAGCTGTATGCCCAGTGTATCGCTGACATTTCCGGCCTTCCTACACAGATGAGCGTATCCCCTCAAAAGCGTAAGGATGGTATTTTTACCGTAACGCTTCAAAACAAAAAGGACTGCGAAGAGCTGCGGGGACTTTTCTATCATCGGAGTGATGAGATCAGCCTCCGGATTAAAAAAGAGAATTTTTCCGGAGAGGGTGACATTGCTCATTTCCTGCGAGGGGCGTATCTTGCCTGCGGTAATCTAACGGATCCGCTCAAAAGCTACCACCTAGAATTTGTCACCCAGCACTTAAAACTGGCTGAGGATTTATATGAGCTCATTTCAGAGGTATTAGCTCCACCCAAGATGACGACACGTCGGGGTTCCAGAGTGATCTATTATAAAGAAAGCGAACATATTGAGGATATGCTCACCTATATGGGAGCTGTGCGATCCTCCCTGGAACTTATGAATGTAAAGATTTATAAAGATTTACGAAATAAAGCAAATCGTGTGACCAACTGCGAGACGGCTAATATTGAAAAGACCGTGAATGCTGCTGCCAAACAGGTGCAAGACATTGAGCTGATTGCTTCCCATCGCGGTTTGGAGGCATTGCCGGACAACCTGCGGGAGCTAGCGCAGCTGCGTCTGGATCATCCGGAAATGTCTCTTGCGGACTTGGGAAGGGAACTTTCGGAACCCTTATCTCGTTCCGGCGTGAACCACCGATTCCAGCGTATTGCGGCAGAAGCAGACATGATCCGGGACCAAATAAGCAAAGCGCAATAAGTTGGACAACTGGAAAAGATTAATGAACAATACCAGGAGGTGAAGACCAATGGATGAATTTGTCCATCTGCACGTCCATAGTGAATATAGCCTGCTTGACGGTGCCTGCCGCATTAAACAGCTGGTACAAAAGGTAAAGGAATTAGGACAGCAGGCAGTCGCAATTACAGACCACGGCGTTATGTATGGGGTCATTGATTTTTATAAAGAATGCAAAAAACAGGGGATAAAGCCTATCATCGGCTGCGAAGTCTATGTGGCGCCAAGAACCCGTTTTGATAAAGTCCATCGAATTGACAACAATCCGAATCACCTAGTTCTTCTCTGTAAAAACAATCAGGGATATCAAAATCTCATCCAATTAGTTTCTCAAGCATTTATTGATGGTTATTACTTTAAGCCGCGGGTGGATTTTGAACTTTTGCAAAAATACAGTGAAGGGCTTATTTGCCTGAGTGCCTGTCTGGCGGGAGAGATTCCCAGGGCGCTTGTAGCCGGTGACTATGATAAGGCCAAAGAAACTGCCATTCGCTACCGGGATCTGTTTGGACCAGATAACTATTTTATTGAGGTGCAGGATCACGGAATCGAGGAACAGCAGCGGATTCTGCCCTATCTTTACCGGCTTGCTAAGGAAGTCGGCGTGGGCCTTGTGGCAACCAACGATTCTCACTATATCAACAAAGAAGACGCCCAGATGCAGCATGTTCTTATCTGCATTCAGACCAATACTACAGTAGATAACAAAGACGGGCTAGAGTTTCCCACCCAGGAGTTTTATATCAAATCTGGGGAGGAAATGCAGGAACTGTTTCAAGACCATGAGGAAGCCATTGCCAACACGGCAAAAATTGCAAGTCGGTGTGAGGTAGAATTTGAGTTCGGCGTGACAAAATTGCCCCTCTTTGTTGCTCCCGATGGACGGGACAATGTAGAATATTTTGAAGATCTCTGTCGAAAGGGACTCCGCCGTCACTATGGAGAACATCCGGTTCCGGAAGTAGTGGAACGCCTCAATTATGAGCTTGAGATTATTAAGAAGATGGGTTATGTGGATTACTTTCTCATCGTCTTTGATTTTATCAACTACGCCAAAGAACATGGCATTCCTGTAGGTCCTGGACGAGGTTCCGGTGCCGGAAGTATCGCTGCCTATTGTATTGGTATTACGGGTATCGATCCGGTTCGCTATCAACTTCTGTTTGAACGGTTCCTCAATCCCGAGCGGGTGAGCATGCCAGACTTTGACATCGATTTTTGCTATGAACGGCGTCAAGAGGTCATTGATTATGTAGTGCGCAAATACGGTGCGGATCATGTAGCTCAGATCATTACCTTTGGCACCATGGCGGCCCGAGGCGCGATTCGAGATGTGGGCAGGGCGATGAATATCCCTTATCAAACAGTGGATGCAGTAGCAAAGCAGGTTCCAATGGAGCTTGGGATTACCTTGGATATGGCGCTGCAAAAATCTACTGATTTCATGGCTACTTATCATTCGGATCCTCAGATTACCCAGCTGATTGATATGGCTCGCAAGTTGGAAGGAATGCCCCGCCATGCTTCTACCCATGCAGCTGGCGTGGTGATCACCCGGGATCCAGTATCCTCCTATGTTCCCCTCGCAATGAATGATGAGGCGGTAGTCACCCAGTTTACCATGACGACCTTGGAGGAACTGGGCCTTCTCAAGATGGACTTTTTGGGTCTTCGTAACTTAACGGTTATTTCCGATGCGGAAAAGATGCTCAAAGCACGCGGCATAGAAGTCGATATGGAGCACGTACCGATTGATGATAAGGCTGTCTATGATATGCTGTCTCAAGGCCTGACGGAAGGGGTATTCCAGTTTGAATCGGCAGGCATGCGGCAGGTATTGGTCAACTTGGGACCGGAATCTATTGAGGATATGATCGCCGTTATTTCTCTTTACCGGCCGGGACCTATGGAATCCATCCCGACCTATATAGAAAACCGGCATCATCCAGAACGGGTGACCTACAAACATCCCCTTTTGGAACCAATCCTCAATGTTACTTATGGATGTATTGTGTATCAGGAACAGGTCATGCAGATCTGCCGCCAATTGGCGGGGTTTACCTATGGCCGCGCTGATTTGGTACGTCGGGCCATGTCCAAGAAAAAGCATGACATTATGGAGAAAGAGCGGAAGAACTTTATCTATGGTGATGTGGATGAGAATGGAAATATCATTATCCCCGGCTGTATCCGCAATGGGGTCAGCGAGAAAATCGCTACCAGTATTTTTGACGAGATGAGTTCCTTTGCTTCGTATGCGTTTAATAAGTCCCACGCCGCGGCATATGCATTTGTAGCCTATCAGACGGCCTATTTGAAGTGCCATTACCCCAAAGAATATATGGCGGCGTTGCTGACAAGCGTATTAGATAACACATCCAAGATCATTGAGTACATTGGCGAATGCAAAAAACTGGGGATTGAGATTCTCAAACCCGATGTCAATTACAGCCAGGATGGATTTTCTGTCACAGGAGAAGGCATCCGCTTTGGCTTGGTGGCCGTTAAGAATCTGGGACGTGGCTTCATCAAGGATCTGATTAAGGAGCGGGAAGAGAACGGGCTTTTCCAGAGCTTCGCTGATTTCTGTGAACGAATGTATGGCAGAGAACTCAATCGCAGAACGATGGAAAGCCTGATCAAGTGCGGGGCTCTGGATGGGTTTGGACTCAATCGTCGTCAGATGCTCATGTCTTCGGATGGACTGTTGGCAGCCATCGATCAGCAGCACCGCCAAAATGTAGAGGGACAGGTCAGCCTGTTTGATGCTGGTCCCACAGCACCTAAAAACCAGTATCAAATTTTGGATGTGCCTGATTTAGAACTGCACGAAAAGCTGAAGATGGAACGGGAGACCACAGGACTTTATATTACGGATCATCCGATTAGTGCTTATACAGGGCTGCTCAAAGAGATCAGAGGCTCTACCTTTGGTGACATCAAATCGGGGATAGAAATTCACGATACGAAATTCGCAGATGGCGGTTATGTCAATATCATTGCTACCGTGGGAAGCCGAAAGGTAAAGATTACGCGGAATAATGCTACTATGGCATTTGTCATGTTGGAAGATATGACATCCTCCATGGAAATGCTGGTATTTCCGCAGGTATTTGACCAATATAAAAGCCTTCTACAGGAGGGAGCTGTGATATGTGCCCGGTGTCGTCTCTCGGTTAGAGAAGATGAAGACCCGAAGCTTATCTGTGATCGGGTGACTATCACTGATCACGCCAAAGAGCTGGTGATGCGGGAACACAGTAAAGAGCCAAGAAAACCAGCAAAGGGAGGGAAAAACGGTCTTTACTTGGCGGTTTCTTCCCAAGAGAGTACAGCTTTTGAGAAGACTAAAAATCTACTGACTATTTTTGAGGGAGCATTCCCTGTTTATGTATATTTTGAGGATAAAAAGCGATGGATGCTGGCTCCAAAATCAATGTGGGTGGATGTCAACCAAGTAATGATTGATGAACTCGGTCGGATTCTGGGAAAGGAGAAAGTCAAAATAAGGGACAATAGTCAATAATCTGTAGGTTCTGCAAAAGAAATTGTTTAGTTTTGATATTGAAACAAGTTGATGTTATCGTATATAATAAAGCCATATGAATCATGCTTTGAAAGAATAAAAGAGGATTCTCGAGTGAATCTGGGGAGGTTATTATATGGGTAAGCAAGTGAAAACAATTGGCGTTTTGACTAGCGGGGGAGACGCACCTGGAATGAACGCCGCTATTAGGGCAGTAGTTAGAACTGGTATATCCAAGGGACTCAATGTAGTTGGTGTCCGTCGTGGTTATAATGGACTTATTAACGGCGATTTAATTGATATGAGTTTACGCAGTGTATCGGATATTATCCATCGGGGCGGCACCATGCTGTATACAGCGCGCTGTGAAGAATTTCGCCATGAGTCTGGACTTCAGAAAGCTACCCAGACCTGCATTGACCATGGTATTGATGGAGTTGTTGTCATCGGTGGTGATGGTTCTTTCCGTGGAGCTAGGGACCTTTCTCTGAGAGGAATCCCTTGTGTAGGAATTCCGGGAACTATCGATAATGACATTGCATGTACAGATTATACGATTGGTTACGATACTGCCATGAATACGGCAATGGAAATGATTGATAAATGCCGGGATACAGCTCAGTCCCATGACCGTTGCTTGGTGGTAGAAGTAATGGGCCGCCGTTGTGGAGATATTGCGCTTAATACAGGTATTGCTTGTGGAGCAACTACGATTGTTGTCCCAGAGGTTCCATTTGATATGCAGAAAGATTGCCTAGAGAGAATCCAGAAGGATTTGACCCGTGGTAAACGCCACTTTATTATTATCGTTGCTGAGGGTTATGGCAAGGTTGAAGAAATTGCAAAACAGGTGGAAGACTTCACTGGAATTACTGGTCGCGCGCTGGTTCTGGGTCACGTACAAAGAGGTGGTAATCCCTCAGTACGAGATCGTGTGATTGCCAGCCAAATGGGCCATTATGCTATTGAAAAACTGCTGTGCAACGGTATCGGTAACCGCGTAATTGCCCTAAAACATGACCAAATTGTCGACTTTGATATTTTGGAGGCTCTGGAGCAGAAGAAAAAGTTCAATATGGATCTGTATCGGATTGCTCATGAGATTTCGATCTAACAGAATACATGGTCTGGAAAGGCGGAGCATGAGCTCCGCCTTTTGTTTTATCAAATCGCTTTAAAAAGTTGCTTGAGGAGAATAAAAATGTTAGAGCCATTGAACCCCCAACATTTTGAGCAAGTATATCAAATTTTAGCCGATTCTTTTCCGTCAAGTGAGAGAAGAACTTATAAGGGACAAAAAGAAGTGCTGAACAATGAATTTTACAAGATCTTTGTTTATCAGGAGAAAGAAAAAGTCCACGCATTTATTGCGGTGTGGGATTTTATAGATTTTGTCTTTGTCGAGCATTTTGCTGTTGAGGCAAGCCATCGTAATGAGGGGCTAGGGAAGAAGATGCTCGTCGAGTTGATGGAAAACAAACAAAAAACTTTTTGTCTGGAGGTAGAACCGCCAGAAACAGAAATTGCCCGAAGGAGAATTGGATTTTATGAAAGGCTGGGTTTTCATCTGCTGCCCTTTACTTATGAACAACCAGCTATGCAGGCAACAGAAAAGCCAATTCCCCTGTGTTTGATGTCGTATCCGGAAGAATTGGATAAAGGGAAATTCAATCAAATAAAAAATAAACTCTATCAAAATGTTTATCATGTAAATATTTGAATTAACTCAATTTGAGAAAAAGAGGATGAGCGATTTTGGGGAACTCATCCTCTTTTTTATGCTTTTACATAAATGTTTTTTTGCTTACATAAAATAGCATAGAGTTATTGGTCATTTTGACATGGCGGAATTTTGCGAAAAATCTATGTAAAGTAATAAACTTTACACTATGTGAATTTATTACAATAATAGAGATGAACTAAAAGAAAATAGATATCAATAAGTATAAAAAACAAAAAGAAAAGATTTTTTACAATATAATTGGGAAAATAAGTAATTTTATCTATAAAATTACTTTCAAATGCCGAGGCGGAAAGGAAGAAAATGAAAATGCCAACATCAAAATTATGTATAAAATATGAATGAAAGAGATGAAAAAACATAAAAGCGGAAGGAAATGCAAAGTGGAAACGGGTAAAATATTTGCGTTTTTTCGTCATTTTGACTGAATATGTAAACATTTTGTTATGAAGACATTAACTATTGACCTATTTTTGCCTTAATATTAGAATATAAATAAGCAAAATTATGGATTGAGGTAACAAATGAAAGTACGAATCATGACAATTTTGCTATTGATGTTACTCGCTGTGCTGCCCGGCTGCAGCGCGGAAAAAGAAACATCAATTCCCCAAAATGAGGCTTCAGGTGCGGTTACGCTGCCCAATGGCGCACAGTCGGATGCTGAATATTCACCAGAATCCCCAGGCACTGATGATAACGTGTCCTTTGGTACAGGCTCCGATAACACCCAGGGAGAGAGGCGGGCTGTTTGGCTGTCTTATCTGGAGTTACAGGATCTGCTGTCTGCTGATAAAGCACAGACACAAAAACACCTGGAGAATGTATTTGACAACATTGATGCGATGGGGCTCAATACTGTGATCGTGCAGGTGAGACCTTTTGCCGACGCAATTTACAAGTCCAGCTATTTTCCTTGGTCACATATCATCACGGGGACCCAGGGCCAGGATCCTGGATACGATCCGTTGCAGCTAATGATTGATCTGGCCAGAGAGCGTGATTTGCGTATTGAAGCTTGGATTAATCCTTATCGTGTAAAGACACCTACACAAACGCTGGATACGGATACGATCATCTATCAATGGCTGATGGAGCAGGACGACTATGTCGTCACAACCCAAGGGGAATCTGGGGAAGCGGCGCTGTCTCAGGCGCTGTACCTTAATCCCGCCATTGATGAAAACCAAGCCTTGATTGTAAACGGTGTAAAAGAGCTTGTGCAAAACTATGATATAGATGCTATTCACTTTGACGATTATTTCTATCCAACCACTGATGTAGTCTTTGATAGCAAAGCCTATGAGAAAAGTGGTAAAGAGCTGTCATTGGACGTTTGGCGGAGAAACAATGTCAATACGCTTATCCACAAGGTTTATGAGGCTATCAAAGCTATTGATGAGAATATGGAATTTGGTATCAGCCCCCAAGGGAATATTGATATCAACTACAATAAGCAATATGCTGATGTGAAATATTGGATAGAAAAAGAAGGCTATCTGGATTATATTATGCCACAAGTTTATTATGGCTTTAAGAACAGTGTACCGTTTGCGGCTACAGTTGAGGAGTGGGCAGATCTTGCGTCCCAAAGTGATGTAGATCTATACATCGGCCTTGCAGCCTATAAAATTGGCCAGGAAGATCAATGGGCTGGTGAAGAGGGAATGGACGAATGGATTGTTGACGGTGGTGATCTGCTCAAACGTCAAGTTGAATTTTGCAGAGATCTGCAAGGGGATTCCTACAAAGGTTTTTCACTTTACAACTATGGAACATTATTTCAACCAGAACAATCCGTAAAAGAGCTAGTAGAGGAGGAAAAAGAAAATTTAAAAACCATTCTAAAATAACCATATCTTCTACAAGTAGATGTGAGGGAGGGATACGCTTTGAAAACAGTTTTTTCGAACAGAAGGGTCACAGCAATTTCTCTCAGTGTTCTGTTTGTTTTGATCACACTGGTAACGGGAGTGACATCCATTTTTGTGGCAGACAAAAATTTGGAGCAACAGACACCAAAATTGCAAAATGAGGAAGCGCAGGTGGTGCCTGACAGTGTAGACGGTACCGATCTGACTTTGGAGCCTGTTAGCTTTAACAAGCCAACGGAAATGCGAGCGGTATACCTAATGCCGGGAACAGATTTTCTTGTTGGTGATGACCTGTCCGCAACAACGGTACAAAGTCAGATCGATGAAGCGATTCAGTCAGCGAAGGATTTGACCATGAATACAGTAGTCATTGGTCTATCCTATAAGGATCAGGTCATTTATAAAAGCGATGCGATGCCCAGCGTCATGGAAGATTTTGATCCATTGGAGTATGCCATTAAAAAGGCAAGAGAAGAAAAGATGTATGTATATGTCATCTATGACGCTCTTGCAACGCAGAATGGCGATGCGCAGACGATTACCAGCGATGTGATTGAACAAAGCGGTGAGAATTTGGAGCAAATCGTTTCTTCCTATGATCTAGATGGTGTGCTGCTGGATGATTACTACTATCTCTCTTCAGCGGCTAGCTACAGTGATTATGAGGAAAACGGTGCTGGCCAAGGCTATGAAAGCTTTATGCAGAGTGCTACAGAGTCTTTGGTGAAGGCCCTTTCCGAAAAATCCAAGGAGGCAAATCGCGCGGTCCAGTTTGGTCTGCTGACCGATAGTGTCTGGGCCAATGAGGCTGACAATAAAAAAGGAAGTGACACTACAGCTGAATTTGCCACCTTGACCGATGGATATGCAGATGTCAAAGGTTTCATTGAAAAGGACTATGTTGATTTGGTCATGGTTCGAGCGGATACAACAAGAGATGATAAGGATGTTCCCTTTACAGTTGTTTCTGCTTGGTGGAATCAAGTGGCTGAGGACAACGAGCTGCCCATCTATTATATATATAGTGCTGATAAAATTTGCACGGCCGATGGGTGGACAAGCGCCGATGAAATTGTAGAGCAGATTCTGCTGGCCCAAGAGGGGAGCCAATATGGTGGAGCCGTATTTAACTCCCTTTCCAGTTTGAAGGACAATCCTGGCGGCAGCACCGAGAAGTTGCTCCTCTTCTTCGAGACTGGAAAAAATGAAGAAATCATCCTGCAGGAATTGACGGTTACAAAGCCTTCTCAAACAGAGATGACAACATATGAGCCCACTGTGACCTTTGCGGGTGCGGCTGATCCAGATCAAGATCTCTTCTTTGATGGAGAAAAAATTGAGACAAATGACAGCGGTTACTTCAGCATCCAGCGGGATTTGAAGATTGGAGCAAATACCTTTACCATTGCGCAGGGAGATAAGCAATATACATATACAATTACTCGCGCTGTTCAGGTGTTTAAAGAAGTTTCTCCTAGTGGCTCTATGGTGCTGGATGGCTCTATGGAAATTGCGGTTAGCGCATTGGCCTATGAAGGATCTACGGTTACTGCAACATTGGGTGGAACAACTACAGAACTGTCTCCGACCACTGCAATTGATGAAAATGTTGATACCTCCTCTGCTTATCAGATGTATACCGGTACCATCAAGCTGCCGGAAGGGACAAGCAGTATTCAGGATCTCGGCAGCATCACCTTTGCGGCCAACTATCAGGGAATTAATGAGACCAAGCAGGGGGCTTCGGTACAGATTAATCCCAAGTATGAAGCTGAGGAAGAGCCTGTAGTGACAACAGAACCAGAGGTGACGGATGAACCTTCGGTTACTACACCGCCGGCAGAGACCTCTACACCGGATAGCTCTGATACCACAACGGTAACACCGCCTGTGACCACGGAGCCTCCAACCACAAGTTCACCAGATCCGGACATAACCACTACAGAACCTGATTCTGAGACGGATCCACCGACGACGACAGAGCCTCCAACTACGGAACCCTCTGATCCGGATACGGTATATTCTGATGGGAAAACAGTGGTGCCATCTTCATCTGGCAATAAGATGAGTGGCAAGCAGATTATTATCACGGCAGATTCTGCTGAGACATTCCCGACTGATAAAATCAACGATTATTCTGATCCTGGATATTTCCCGCTGCCCAAGGGAACGGTTGCGCGTGTGCTCAGCGAGGTATCCTGGTCGGATGGCAGTACAACCTATCGGTATTACCAGTTGGCTTCTGGCCAGCGTATTTATACCAAAGATGCCCAGGTGATTAGTGATCAAGGATATGGCAACAATACCATTGATCGACTTGAATTCACCAGCGATGGACAGTATACTTATTTGACCGTCTCTACCTCTTGGAAGGTGCCTTATAAGGTAACTTATACCGGCAGCTATATTAACATTGCCTTCGACAGCACTACCAAGGTAGCGGATGGACTGACTTTAAGCAAAAACCCGTTGTTTACCAGTGCAACTTGGTCTGGCAGTACCTTGCAGCTCAAGTTGAAAAAGACCGGTTCATTCTTGGGGTATACTGCTTACTATGAGGGCGATGAACTGGTCTTCCGGTTTAACTCTCCCACCACCTTGAGCAATGCCCGCATTACCATTGATCCTGGCCATTGGAAAGGTGATCCCGGAGCTCTCGGCTTCAATCCCGCCTATAATGAGCAGGAGATCAATCAGATGATCGCGAAGCTGGTTGTTTCCAAGCTGGAGGCTAAGGGCGCTGAAGTCCTAATGATCGATACCCAGCAGTCTTGGCTCTCTATTGAGAACAGATTGGGACAGGCAAAAGATTTTAATTCCAACCTGCTGGTCAGCATTCATCAGAACTCTGCCGGCTCGACATCTTCTGCGAATGGTATCGAATCCTATTACTTTAACGATTTCTCCCAGTCCCTGGCTTCCTATATCTGCGCAAATGTCAATGAAGCAGCGGGAACCAATATCCGTTACGGTACCAATGGCGACGGTTCAGTCTTTGGCTATATGGCCATGACAAGGGACAGTGCATTCCCAGCCAACCTGGTTGAGTGTGGATTCGTCACCAACCCGGAAGAATACGAAAAGCTCTTGACGGCTTCTTATCGGGACAAGCTGGCTGACGGTATCGTTGAGGGAATTGAGGAATACTTTAATAATACTTACACTGCCAATTTGACAGGTACGCAGGCCAGTGAGATTGGATCCGCACCGGTGACCACAACAAAGCCGGTCACTACCACGACCGCACCGGTGACAACCACAGCTCCTGAAACTACCACTACAGAGAAGCCGGTTATCGGAACAAGACCTCCTGTCACTTCTGAGCCATCTTCTGGTGACAACGTTTTACCGGATGTACCGGTTACCACTCCTCCTGTGACAACCAAGCTTCCGGATTCTGACGATTCTGACAGCACCAATGCGGATAAACTTCCGAAATTGAAGGTAACTTCCGGTGGCAAGGTAGTGGAAGGAAATGCTTACGACATTGTTGCTGGCATTGTTGCCAATGAGATGCCAGAAAGCTTTAATATTGAGGCGTTAAAAGCCCAAGCAGTTGCCGCTTACTCTTACGTGCTTTCCTCCAATAACTCGGGAACAGCACCCTACGTGCAGATGAAGAGCACGATTGGCCCCAATGTGGAGAAAGCAGTGAAATCTGTACTTGGTGAAATGGTAACATATAATGGAGAAGTAGCATTTACCCCTTATTTTTCCTGCTCTGCTGGGAGAACTAATGCATCAACGGAAGTATGGGGAGGAAGTTATCCCTATCTGGTAAGTGTGGAAAGTAAATATGACTACCTCGCCGACAGCTATTTTACCAACAGCAAATACTATACCCATACCTATACTTATACAAAGGCCGAGATTCTGCGTAGGCTGAGCTTGGCAGGTATTGATGTCCCTGACAACTACGATATGACCAAGCTTTTCCAGGTCAAAACGGAAACCTCAGGTGGTTACAATGGGAATATGTTGATTGCGGGAAAATCAGTCTATTTCAACCGGATCAAAAATTCCATCACCAATATTACCGGACGGTGGGTGAGAGAAGATATTCTTAAGGATCCAGAAACGGGCAGCATTATTGCTTCCGCGGATTTTGATATCACCTATAAAAACGGTAAGTTTACGATTACGACCTATGGTTATGGCCATGGGGTGGGAATGAGCCAATTCGGCGCCCATTTCTATGCTGAAAAAGAAGGAATGGACTATGTCGAAATTTTGGAGCATTACTATCCGGGAACTACAGTAAAATAGGGGACTGCGTTGAAAAAACATCCAGTGAGTATCTCACTGGATGTTTTTTATAAAGTAGAACTGCACAATAAGGAATGTGCTTTTTAGTGGAAGTGATAAACAGTTTTAGCAAAATTCACGATGAAACTTGTTTTTTTTTCTTCATATTGAACGATAGCGCCTTGAATTACGTGCTCATTTGAGATATAATTTGAAACTGTAAGAAATTAAACTGTAGAGGGAGCGTGGAACATGTATAAAATAGTAAAAAAGCGTCAGCTTAACGACATGGTCACTCTGATGGAAGTTGAGGCGCCGTTTGTTGCTAAAAAGGCAGAAGCTGGGCAGTTCATCATCTTCCGTGTGGATGAATTTGGTGAGCGCATCCCGCTGACAATTGCTGATTATGACCGTGAGAAGGGGACAGTTACCATCATTTTTCAGGCCGTCGGTAGGTCTACAAAGCTGCTGGCGGAACTGAATGAGGGAGATTCTATCCATGATTTTGTAGGCCCCTTGGGTAAGCCCACGGAACTAGATGGGTATAAAAAGGTATGTGTGATTGGCGGCGGTGTTGGATGTGCTATTGCTTATCCTTCAGCCAAAGCTCTTTTCAACAAGGGTGCCGAAGTGGATATCATCGCCGGTTTCCGGAGCAAGGATATTGTTATTCTGGAAGATGAGATGAAAGCGGTTTCTAATCACTACTATATCACCACCGATGACGGAAGCTATGGTGAAAAAGGATTTGTCACCGATAAGCTTAAACAGCTCATCGAGTCTGGTAATCAATACGATCTGGTTATCGCGATTGGCCCCATCCCTATGATGAAATTTGTGTCCTTGACAACAAAACCTTATGGAATCAAAACCTTGGTAAGCCTGAATCCCATCATGATTGATGGTACCGGAATGTGCGGAGGATGTCGTGTAACTGTGGGGGGCAAAACAAAATTTGCCTGCGTTGATGGCCCGGATTTTGATGGCCATGAGGTCGATTATGATGAGTTGATGAAGCGCAACTCTTTCTATAAAGGGGAAGAGCAGCACGACGCCACCCATATTTGCCGTTTACTGGGAGGAAATCACAATGCCTAATATGTCTTTACATAAAGTTCCGATGCCGGAACAGGATCCCAATGTACGCAATAAGAACTTTCAAGAGGTTGCTCTGGGCTATACGGAAGAGATGGCCATGGAAGAGGCGGGACGCTGCCTGCACTGCAAACACATGCCCTGCGTCTCCGGCTGCCCGGTTAATGTCCGGATTCCCGAGTTTATTGCAGAGGTTGCAGCTGGCAATTTTGAGAAAGCTTATGAAATTGTCGCTTCTACCAATGCCCTGCCTGCCATCAGCGGCCGTGTTTGTCCTCAGGAGTCCCAATGTGAGGGCAAATGTGTCCGGGGTATTAAAGGAGAACCGGTGGCTGTGGGCCGCTTAGAGCGCTTTGTTGCCGATTGGTATATGAAGAATGTGAAAAAGGATACTACTAAGCCTGAAAGCAACGGCCATAAAGTAGCCATTGTCGGTGCTGGACCTTCTGGCCTGACCTGTGCTGGCGATTTGGCAAAATTGGGATATGAGGTTACCATCTTTGAAGCGTTCCACACTCCGGGCGGTGTTTTGGTTTATGGTATTCCTGAATTTCGTCTGCCGAAGTCTATTGTTGCTTCTGAAATCGATGGGCTGCGCAAACTGGGCGTCAATGTCATGACCAACATGGTTATTGGACGTGTACTTTCCATTGACGATATTTTTGAAATGGGATTTGAAGCAGTGTTTATTGGTTCTGGTGCTGGTTTGCCCAGTTTCTTGGGAATCGAAGGGGAAAGCCTCTTGGGTGTTTATTCAGCCAATGAATATCTGACCAGAATCAATCTGATGAAAGGCTACCTGGAGGATTACGACACTCCGGTGCATAAGGCAAAAAATGTAGCAGTCGTTGGCGGTGGCAACGTAGCGATGGATGCAGCCCGCTGTGCTAAACGTATGGGTGCAGAAAACGTTTATATTGTATATCGCCGGTCTGAAGCTGAAATGCCCGCGCGTGCTGAAGAAATCCATCACGCAAAGGAAGAAGGAATTATCTTTAAATTCCTGACCAATCCAGTGAAGGTGTTGGGCGATGAGGCTGGACATGTTCGGGCGCTGGAGTGCTTGGAAATGCAGCTGGGCGAGCCGGATGCTTCTGGCAGACGGCGTCCTATGGCCATTGAAGGCTCTAACTTTGAATTGCCGGTGGATAGCGTGATTATGGCGATCGGAACTTCTCCCAACCCGCTGATCCGTACGACCACTAAGGGTATTGAGGCCAACAATCGCGGTTGTTTGGTTGTAGACGAGAGCATGTGTACCACTAGAGAAGGCGTTTACGCTGGTGGTGATGCTGTTACCGGTGCCGCAACTGTCATTTTGGCTATGGGTGCAGGAAAGACAGCTGCTGCCTCTATTGATAAATATATCAAAGAGAAAAATCAATAATCTATTTTTATGAACGCAAAAAGACAGGCATGCGCCTGTCTTTTTGTTTTGTATTATATTAGTTTTTAGTAGCCTTGAAAATAGCAGTTGATGTGAGATATATGCCAGTGATCAATAGAGAAGGGTTATGTCCATGAAAGAGGAAAAGCCAGATGGAAAAAGACAAAAGAGGTAGGAGAAAAAGAAGAGAAACAGTAGAAGTGATCTTTTCTGTTTTTTGACATCCTCTCATTTGAAGAAACTGTGTAAGTAGCCTGCCTCCGTCTAGAACTCCAATGGGTAAAAGGTTAAAAGCGCCCAAAACTAAATTGACTGCTGCGGATACAGCCAGCGGCAGACTTTGGTGAAATGATAAGCACCATAGACAGACAGCGGCACAGATAAAATTGGCCAGCGGGCCAGCCAGGGTAATAGAAATTTCCTGGCCATAGCTTTGAATCACTGTTTCCTCAGCAGATACACGAATGCCAAAGGGCAAAAGAGAGATAGAGAGGATCTTCTTTTTCCACCAAATCATTATGATAAGATGAGCCGCTTCGTGCAAAAAGATGGATCCGAAAAAAAGGGGATAAAACTGCTGGCGATCCATGATAAGGAATAAATATAGTATGGCGAAGAACCAGATGGAAAGGTGAAGTCTGGTATTACGTATCCGAAATGTCAGCATGAACGGCTCCTATATAAGCAAGATAGGGATTCACATAGACCCCATTAATTTTGAGATCAAGATGGACGTGATTTCCGGTAGAGAGCCCAGTAGATCCAACCCGAGCGATCCAGTCTCCTTGGCGCACCACCGTTCCCACTTGGGCAGTAATACTTTCACAGTGATTGTAGACGGACTCAAAGCCATTTTGATGAGCAACAACAATATAATTACCATAGATCTCAGATTCTCCAATTTCCTTGACAGTTCCGGGTAGGATAGCTCGAATGGGGGTGTTATTAGGAGCCGCAATGTCAAGGCCGGTGTGAAAGTCTAGTTCTCCCGTAATAGGATGAATCCGATAACCATAGGGAGAGGTAATGGTACCGTCTACAGGTGATATAGGGGTTGCTGTCACAAAAAAGGGGGACAATGCTGTCCCCTCTGGTGCTGGCCATTTTTGTTTTTCCATTGGTTTTGTAGTATCTAAGGATACATAGGATACGCTATGCTGTCCTCCAGCACCTGATTCTTGAGGATGAGAAGCCTCGCTGTTTTCTGTATTTTCAGAGGCATTCTCTTCTTCTGATTTTGATTGGCTCTCCTTTGTGTCTTTATCCTGCTGTGGCGCCAAGGTGAACTGGTCTGGAATTTGGGCCAGCTCTTTTTCCAGCTGATTCATTTTATCCGCATAGTCTTGCAGGTTGTTCATTTCCACCTGGAGATTTTCGGGTGTCACAAGATTTTGGTAATAAGAGCGCACAGTTTCATAGTTTGAACCACCAAAACCTTTGAGGATAAAAGCCGCTGCCAACACAAAAATGCAAATGCAAACTTGGATGACAATGACGCCAAAGACAATGGGCTCCTCCTTGGGTTGAGATGATTCTAAGGATTTTCTTCGGTCAGGTATGGGAGACTGGTTCTGCCTGTATTCTTGCCGGATATCCGGCTTGTTTTCTTGTCTGCTCTCGTTCAATGTAGATTCCCCTTTCCTCCTGCTTTTAACGAAAGAGCATAGAGATGCCCTTTGTCCCATTTTATGAGCGAGAAACCAAAATCATAACTAAAGATTTAGTAGGAATCATTTGTTTCCTTTCATTTTCATACACTTTTGTGCTATAAAAGGCATAAAATATGATGATTCAGATAAAACAGGAGGGAAGCTAAATGACAAAACTACGTCGGCGGCGGCTTCGGAAATCATTTGTATGCAAATGTTTTGTTGCCGTTTTGATTCTTTTGGCTTTTCTTTTTAATTTTGATATGCAGGTGCAAAAGACAGTTTCCACCATTGTTTCCTACCAAATTAAGGTATATACGACAAAGGCAATTAACAATGCTGTTTTAAGGGAGATAGAAAGCCAAGAGATTCATTATGAGGATCTTGTTCAGTTAAATATGGGGGAGAATAACCAGGTCAGCTCCATAGAAACTGACGCTTTGGCAATCAGTAGTCTCAAGTCCCGTATATCTAATGCGGTAGAAGAGGAGCTAGAAAAAGACGAATACCGTTCCATTGGAATTCCTGCCGGTACCCTTTCTGGTAGTAAGTGGCTTTCAGGGTTTGGGCCGGAGATCAATTTTCGTATTATTCCTCAGGGGAGTGCACACACCCAACTGGAGAGTAAATTTGATAGTGCTGGAATCAATCAAACCCGCCATCAGATGATGCTGGATGTTCATGTAGAATTTACAGCGGTCATACCGGGATTCTCCACCGAATTTACAGCAGGCACAAATTTCTGTATTGCAGAAACCGTGATTGTAGGCCCCATTCCAGATGCCTACACCAATGTAGAAGACGGCGGGAATGCCAATATGTCTGATATTAACGATTATGATGCGAATGACGCTCGCATTAAAAAATATGTAGATGATATTTCAGAGTGAGTTATGGTATAATATTCTTGTTATATATCATTATAAAATGAATGGAAGCCATTGAGAGAGGATCGTCATCTGTATGGAAAAAATTGAGGCAAAACAGAAAATAGAAGAGCTCCGAACCGTATTGGAGGAGCTCAATTATCAATATTATGTGCTAGATAGTCCCACGGTAGAGGATTTTGAATATGACAGGATGCTTCATGAGTTGATGGACTTAGAAGAACAGTTTCCTGAATTTAAGTCCGATGATTCTCCTACCGTGCGGGTAGGGGGGATGGCGCTCAACACCTTTGAAAGTGTTCCCCATACCGTGCCGATGGGAAGTCTGCGGGATGTGTTTGATACCGCCGAGCTATATGCCTTTGATGAAAAGGTTCGAGAGACGATAGTAAATCCTGTCTATGTGGTAGAACCTAAAATTGATGGGCTTTCTGTATCCTTGGAATATGCTGATTCTAAATTTGTACGTGGTTCTACCCGCGGAGACGGAATGGTGGGAGAAGACGTCACCCAGAATCTTAAAACTGTGCCCTCCATTCCCATGAGGTTGCGCCGTTCTTTGCCTTTTTTGGAAGTACGGGGTGAGGTGTATATGCCCAGGCATAACTTTGAGAAACTGGTGGCATTACAGGAACTCAATGAGGAGCAGCCGTTTAAAAATCCACGGAATGCGGCGGCGGGCTCTCTACGACAGAAGGATCCCAAGATCACGGCAAAACGGCGGCTGGATATTTTTGTTTTTAATGTTCAACAGATAGAGGGGATAGAAATCACCAATCATTATGATTCTCTGGTTCTTCTATCCGAACTGGGTTTTAAGGTGATTCCCTCCTTTCAGAAGTTTGACAATATTGAGGATGCCGTCAAAGAGGTAGAGCACATTGGCTCTATGCGGGGAAAATATCCCTTTGATATTGACGGTGCCGTTATTAAAATTAACGATTTTGCCCAGAGAGAACAGTTGGGCTCTACTGCCAAATATCCAAGATGGGCGGTTGCCTTTAAATATCCCCCCGAGGAAAAGGAAACCGTACTGAAAGAAATTCAGGTAAAAGTGGGGCGCACTGGTGTATTGACTCCGACGGCGGTTTTTGACCCTATCCAATTGGCTGGGACCACTGTCAGCCGCGCAGTCCTCCACAATCAGGACTTTATTGATGAAAAAGCCATTGGCATTGGGGATACCATTGTAGTGCGCAAGGCAGGGGATATCATACCAGAGGTGGTCACAGTAGCACGTCACTGTGAGTATTCCCAAGTGTATCAAATTCCAAGGATCTGCCCGTCCTGTGGCAGCCGGGTGGTCAGGGAAGAGGATGAAGCAGCCTTGCGATGCATCAATCCGGAATGCCCTGCACAATTGCTGCGGATGATCATCCATTTTGCTTCCCGGGATGCCATGGATATCGAAGGGCTGGGTCCAGCGCTCATTCAGTCCCTTATCGATCAGAAGCTCATTCAAAGCGCCAGTGATCTTTATTTTCTTCAAAAAGAAGATGTAAAGAATTTGGAGCGGATGGGAGAAAAATCGGCGCAAAATCTAATGGATGCTATTGAAAAATCCAAACAGGCAGGCCTTGCTCGGCTGCTGTTTGGATTTGGCATTCGCAATATCGGTCAAAAAGCGGCAGATCTTGTGGCACAGCGTTTTCATACCTTGGACGCGGTCATTTCTGCTACTGCGGAAGAAGTGGCATCCATTGATGGATTTGGTATGATTATGGCAGAAAGCCTTGTAGATTTCTTTTCCATGGAAGGAACTCGAGAAATGGTAGAAAGGCTGAAGTCCGCAGGGGTTTTCATGGAGAATACTAAGATCATCAGCGACACCCGTTTGGAAGGTTCCACCTTTGTTTTGACAGGTACCCTTTCTCAAATGACACGCAATGAAGCGAAGGCAGCTATTGAGAAACTTGGCGGCAAAGTTTCTTCCAGCGTTTCAAAAAAGACGACCTATGTTGTGGCAGGCGAAGAAGCGGGAAGTAAGCTGACAAAGGCACAACAATTAGGCACTACCATCCTATCGGAACAGGAATTTTTAGAAATGCTTGGATCATTCTAGGAATAAAAGGGCCCTGGTAATACCAGGGCCCTTTTATTCCTAGTTATTTTGCAATAACATCACAGGGGGTGCCCCCGGTAATGCGTACCAAGCTATCAAAATCTATCTTGACTGCTGTAGAACTGGTGCCGGCAGCGGGATAAATATCTCCCAACTCTTTCAAACTTTGATCGATGAGAATGGTGATATTCTCTGTCAGAAAGGGGCAAACGCCTCCAGGGTGATATCCCGTGGCGGTAAAAGCCTCATCTCCGTTCATCATGCTGCATTTTGTCCCGGTTGCAGCCTTAATTTTGGAGCTGGATAGCTTTTGCGCTCCAGGAATGACCGCAAGATAGTTTTTTCCATCCTTTCCTTTTAGGAGGATAGACTTGGCAATTTGGTCGGTTTTCACTCCTAACTGATTGGCCGCCATGGGAGCGGTAGCAGTGCTTCCTTCCTCAAATTCCAGGACATTGAATCCGTGAGATGCCAAAAAGGCATCAACTTTTTCGTTTCGCACAAATATCAGGCTCCTTTAATTTGTTAAATAATCTGCTATTTTTTCGCTGAGCACCTTCATGCTGTCGGGCTCAAAGGGGCTGGGCACATCTGCTTCTGCTAGAACTTCCAAAAAGTCGAGACTGGCAGGAGCTTTGACAAGCTCCATATAGGTAGCATATCCTTCCTGCCAATCCTGCTCCAAATCCTCCCATACATGCAGTGCGGCGCAGGCTGACACCGTATAGTCAATGGAGTAGAAGGGAACTAGGAAGAAATGGGGAATATCGATCCAGGAAAGGCCGATGGTGCTGGCCATATTGTCAGAAACTAGAGTATCAAGCCCGTATTCCTCATAAAGATTCGCCCATATTTCATTGATCTCTTCTAAGGTGATGTCTTCCTCTGCATAGACTAGGTGCTGGAATTCATCCTGCATAGTGGCATTCACAATAGTTTCTACCTTGGAGAACACCTGGGACTTCTGTGCATCTTCGGCTCCTGCACCGAAGAAGTCCTCATAGTAGGGGAATGCAATAAATTCCATGCCCTGAGAATATATCTCAGCTACATCAATGGATCGAGATTCGGAACCGAAATAAGATTCGGGGGATACCTTATGGTACATGGCGTTATAGTGCCCAAACTCGTGGAACATGGTGGTAACATCATAAAAACTGGTTCCATCCACGTTGATAAACATGTATGGTGCATAGTACTGACCACCAATAATCGTGGTCATATCGGTATCCGTCTTATTCTCCTGCTTTTCAAAGCTGTAGAGATTGTTGCGGCGCATATAATCAGAACTTTCGGCAGTTTCCTTGGAGAGCTCAGCTGTCATGTTCCAGAAGTTTTCCACCATGCCGTCGTATCCCCCCAGGGGAACGATATCTTCACTGAGAAGGAAACTGGAAGATTCTGAACCAGTGAGCAGATCATTTTGGGCCTGCTGGATGATCTCTTTATAAAGAGGTACCATATATTTTTTGACATCAGCACGGAGGGCTTCGACCTCCTCAACCCCATAGCAGCTACGACCCATATTGTCATAGCCCATGGGGATGTAATTGTCATAGCCTAATTTCTGCGCCATTTCCTGGCGAATCTGAATGAGTTCCAGGTATTTTTCGCCTAGGATTTCATTGTATTTCTGATAATAGGCGGGTAACATGAAATACTGGATGGTAGGATCAAGGGAACTGAATAGCGTTTCTTCACCAAAATAGTCAATGGTGGCTGTAGCAGCTAGGTAATTATATTCGGTGACCAATTGATTTTCCCGAACTTTCAAATCCGCGATCTCTTCGGCGCTGGTCTTGGTGCTCATGGAGAGATCCTCCATCTGCCATTCTCCCAGCATTTCTTCCAGGTCATCATAATAAGGGGATTCTACCAATTTGCGCATTAATGTGTTGCGTCTGGCGTCTATATTGGCGGCCATTTCATCCAGATAGGCCATTTCTTCCTTATAAAATTCATCAGCGGCATCAAGGTAACTGTGGATCTGCGCCAATGTGTACATACAAGAAAAGTTGCTGAGCTCAGTAGAAAAGGAATTGACAACCTCCATCTGTTTTTGGGCTGAGTCAGCGCTGTCAAAATCCGAAATGGCCTGATCGATCAGAGAAAGAAGTGCATCTCCATCCGGACGAGTATAGACCATATCTTCAAATTTGACATCCTGGTGGGTGTTTTTATCCCCCCATCCTGTAACAGCATTGAGGACAGAATCCAGTACCGCACAGGAAGTTAGTATTAGGCAAAAGGACATACATAGGGCGATCACTGCAATGAGTTTTCTTTTTTTTATGATAAATCTCCATCCTTTCCTATAAGGTTTATGCAAATGATTAAACGCATGACTTTATGTTACCATTCTAGCGGAGGTTAGTAAACAGAATTTTATAAAATTCGATCATTTTTTGTAGGGCTTTTTCCGTATCCCATGTAGTATATGCCAATTTAGTAACAAATAAGAAACGGATGCAATGAAAAAGAAAAAGAAATACACTGATATGATATAATTAAAAAACCAAAGCTTGTGAAGAAATTTTGCAGGCTCAATTTAGGAAAAGGAGGAAGCAGTATGAAGAAGTTATTGCTGGCATTTTCTGCATTGGCATTGGTAGCTATTTTGCTGCTGACTGGGTGCTCTGCATCCGATATGACAGGAGAGTCATCTACAGCCATTGCGGAAATGGAAACTGGCGCTGTGGGAATGGATCAGGATACGGCGAACAATGCCGCTCAGGACGCTGCCGCCGAGAGTGCGGAGATATCCGCAGATGACGGCGATGAACAGTGGCAGAACAATGAGGCCAAAATTATTCGCACAGTGGACATGGGCGTAGAGACATTGGACTTTGACAGCTTTATTTCCTCTTTAAAGAACAAGGTGGAACAGGCAGGGGGATATGTACAAAGCTCCATGGTCGATGGGAAGAATTTGTATGCGGATGGCAGGGAAAATTTGCGTCATGCCTACCTGACCTTGCGCATTCCTCAGGAGAAACTGGATAGTTTTCTTTCTGAGGTTTCCGAGCAGAGCAATGTGCTCTATCAAAATGAATATGCTGAAGACATATCTCTTACCTATTATGATACAGAGTCGAGAAGGAATGCTTTAGAAGTCGAGCAGGAACGGCTTCTCAGCCTGTTAGAACAAGCGGATGATATTGAGGCAATTATTCGCTTAGAAGAGAGATTGACCGAAGTGCGCAGGCAGCTGGAAAGCTATACAAGCTCACTGAAACAATATGACAATATGGTGGACTATTCTACCGTGGATATCCAGATTGAAGAGGTCAAAAGTGTTACGGAGGTACAGGGAGACAGCTTTTTTGAGAAAGTAGGCCATGGCATTGGAGAAACCATGAATGATCTGGGGACCATGTGTGTGAACATTGCTCTTTTTTTGATTGTCAACCTGCCTTATATCCTCATTATTGGGGTAATTATAATTATTATCGTTTTAATTCTGCGAAAAAGACGTAAACACAGAAAGATTGATAAGGCAACGACATCTAATGAAGGAGAAACGGTGGATAAAAGGACTGAAGAGTCTTTAGAACAACAAAAAGAGAAAAAGAATCAATAGAAATTAATCCTCAAAAAGGCAGGGTATCAAAAAATACCCTGCCTTTTTTGTGCAGCTAATTCAAATACTGCCAATCGCAATCAGCATATTGCATAAAGGATAAAAATAGACTATAATAGTACATGTTGAAGAAAACAGCCGATTCTTGGGAATAAATGGCGACCAAAATTTACAGTTGTGTCATATTCCTATGACGAAAAATATTGGAAAAAGGCAAAAAATTATGTTATCATAATAAATTATCAGTATTTTTATGCTTTGTAAATTATGGGGAATAAGACTAAAAGTTTTCCATACAGAGAGAAAAAATAAGATTTTAAGAGATAGGCGGAGAAATATGGGTTTTACAGTGGGGGTGGACGTTGGTTCCACCACAGTCAAAGTCGTGGTTTACGATGGCGAAAAACTAAAATTTAAGCACTATGAACGGCATCTTTCCCAAGTACGGCAGAAGACAGCGGAAATTCTGGAGCAGGTGCGCCCTTTGCTGGAGGGACATGAATTTAAAGCGGCGATTTCTGGTTCTGCTGGTTTGGGATTATCCAAGGCCGCAGGCGTGGATTTTGTCCAGGAGGTTTTTGCCACCGGAGAGGCCGTAAAAAAATATGCATCGGACACCGATGTAGTCATCGAGCTTGGGGGAGAGGATGCTAAGATTATCTTTTTCACCGGCGGAATGGAGGAACGGATGAATGGCACCTGTGCAGGAGGGACTGGTGCGTTTATCGATCAGATGGCATCCCTGCTTGCCGTGACTCCGGATGAGTTGGACAAACTCAGCGAGAATTATGAGAAAATTTATCCCATTGCGTCCCGGTGCGGTGTTTTTGCTAAAAGTGACATTCAGCCTCTTCTCAACCAGGGGGCCCGGAAGGAAGACATTGCTGTGAGCATCTTCCAGGCGGTAGTAGATCAGACAATTACAGGTCTTGCCCAGGGGCGGCAAATTAAGGGCAAGGTCCTCTTTTTGGGAGGACCCCTCTACTTTTTAAAGGGGCTTCAAAAACGCTTTAAAGAGACACTGAAGCTCTCAGATGAAAATGCCGTATTCCCTGATCTGGGTCCGTATGCTGTTGCCATCGGCACCTCAATTTTTGCGCAGAAACAGGAAAAGCTTTATACATACGATGATTTCATTACCCGGATTACCCAGGCCTCCGATGATGCAGATAGGACAGAACATCTAGAACCATTGTTTAAAAACAAAACGGAGTACGAAGAATTTCGTGCGCGCCATGCCAAGGCCACGGTAGAGCGGCGGGATATTGCTGGTTATGACGGCGGGGCTTATCTGGGCATCGATTGTGGCAGTACCACAACCAAGGTGGTTCTTCTTTCTAAAGATGATCAAATCCTCTATGAATACTATAGCTCTAACCAGGGCAACCCTGTCAGTATTGTCAAGGAGCAGCTGGAAAAGATTTATCAGCTGTGCGGGGACCATATTGTCATCAAAGGCAGCGCTGTTACAGGATATGGAGAAGACCTTATCAAAAATGCGTTTAATGTAGATGCCGGCTTGGTGGAGACCATGGCCCATCTCCGTGCGGCGCGGTTTTTTAGTCCCAATGTGGATTTTATCCTGGACATCGGCGGACAGGATATCAAGTGTTTTAAGGTGAAAAACAACTGTATTGATTCCATCATGCTCAACGAGGCGTGCTCTTCTGGATGCGGATCCTTTATCGAGACCTTTGCCAAATCAATGGGATATGACATTGCCACCTTTGCAAAACTGGGACTGTTTTCACAATATCCTGTGGATTTAGGCTCTCGATGCACTGTGTTTATGAATTCATCGGTCAAACAGGCCCAAAAGGATGGGGCGACGGTAGAGGATATTTCCGCAGGACTTTCTATGAGCGTGGTGAAAAACGCCATTTATAAGGTAATCCGTGCCCGCAGCGCCGATGAATTGGGCAAAGAACTAGTGGTACAGGGTGGTACCTTCTTAAATGACGGTGTTTTGCGCAGCTTTGAAAAGGAGCTGGGGCACAATGTCATCCGCCCTGAGATTGCAGGGCTCATGGGCGCCTTTGGAGCGGCCCTTTTTGCAAAGAGTCTGCATAAAGATGTGTCCTCTATGCTCAAACCTGGGGATCTTCGCCATTTTGAACATACTGCGCGAGGGACGATCTGTCAGGGATGTACCAACAAATGCAATTTGACCATTAATACCTTTAGTGGCGGCCGCCGCTTTATTTCTGGTAACCGCTGTGAAAGGCCGTTGGGCCAAAAGGCGGCTCAAAAGCTGCCTAACCTGTTTGAATATAAGCTTGAGCGAATAAAAGCCCTTCAGTCGCCCAAGGGGACCAGAGGGAAAATCGGTCTTCCCCTAGGGCTCAACATGATTGAGAACATCCCGTTCTGGTTTACTTTCTTTACGGAGTTGGGGTTTGAGGTGGTACTGTCGGATATCTCCTCTCGGCAATTGTATCTGTCGGGACAGTATTCCATCCCCTCTGATACAGCCTGTTATCCCGCAAAGCTGATGCATGGGCATATGGAAAACCTTATTTCCAAAGGGGTGGATATGATTTTCTATCCCTGCATGAGCTACAATTTTGATGAAAAAACGTCGGATAATCATTTTAACTGCCCTGTGGTTGCCTATTATCCTGAGTTGCTTTATGGCAACATGGAAAAGCTTCACCATATCAAGTTCTTGTTCCCGTATCTGGGGCTTCATAATCGTACCTATTTTAACCGTTCCATTCACAAGTTTATCAATAAGGAAATTTGTGTGATTCCTTACGGGGAGATTCGTCGGGCATCGGGGTTGGCCTACAAAGCTTATGCCAAATGGCAGGAGGATGTGCGGGCGCAAGGAAAGAAGGCTTTGCAATACGCAAAAGATCATCACCTCAAGACGATTGTATTGGCAGGGCGCCCTTACCATATTGATCCAGAGATCAACCACGGTATTGACCGTCTGATCAGTTCCTTTGGTATTGTAGTGGTCAGCGAAGATGCTGTTGCCCATTTGGTGGAGCCGCAAAAGGTTCATGTTCTCAACCAATGGACCTATCATGCAAGGCTTTACAACAGTGCGAAATATGTTACCACACAGAAAGATATGGAACTGATTCAACTGGTGAGCTTTGGATGTGGTATTGATGCGATTACCACCGATGAAGTCCGTGCGATTCTTGAATCAGGCGGAAAAATGTATACACAGCTGAAAATCGATGAAATCAATAACCTTGGCGCGGTGAAAATCCGCATCCGCAGTTTGCTGGAGGCCATGGACGAAAGGAGCAGAATGGAAAATGAGTAAGAAACAGCAGGATACGGAACGGGTCATCTTTACTGAGGAAATGAAAAAGACCCATACCATCCTGGTGCCGAATATGTTGCCCATTCACTTCAACATGATTGCCCAAATCTTCAGGGAATACGGATATAAGATCGAGGTGCTCAGTACCTCTGGACGCAATGTAGTAGAATGTGGGCTTAAAAATGTCCACAATGATACCTGTTATCCGGCCCTCCTGGTTATCGGCCAGATGATCGATGCCCTGGAAAGCGGAAAATATGATCCAGATAAGATCGCGCTTATGATTACCCAAACAGGCGGTGGATGCCGGGCCTCCAACTATATCCATTTGTTGCGCAAGGCTTTGAAGAAAAGTGGCTATGACCATGTTCCGGTCATTTCTCTTAACTTTGCTGGCATGGAGAAAAATCCCGGCTTTAAGCTGACTCCACCCATGCTGCTCCGGCTTGTCTATGCCGTCCTCTTGGGAGACTTTCTTATGCTTCTATCCAACCAATGCAGATCCTATGAAGTGGTTGAAGGTTCCACCGATGCATTGGTAGAGGCCTGGACCAAGCGCCTATCTGTGTCCCTCCGTCAAAAAGCGAGCTATCGTCAGGTCAAAGAGTTTTATCGTCAGATTGTCCACGACTTTGGAGAACTGCTTTTGCGGGAGGAAGATAAAATCAAGGTAGGGGTGGTAGGAGAAATTTATGTTAAATTTTCTCCCCTCGGCAACAACAACCTAGAGGAATTTCTTCTCACAGAAGGGTGTGAGGTTGTTGTGCCCGGCCTGCTGGATTTTCTCAATTATTGTATTTACAATTCTATTACAGACCATAAGCTTTATGGAACGGGGGCTATTGCGAGTTTGTTCTGCCGGGTGGCCTATCGTTATATGGTGAAAAAGCAGAAGGACATGATTGCTGTTATCCGTGAACACGGAAAATTCCGGCCTGCTGGTTCTTTTGATCATACCAAGGAATTGGTGCAAGGTTATATCAGCCGCGGAGTCAAGATGGGAGAAGGCTGGCTTCTCACCGCGGAGATGCTGGAGCTTATTGAGCAGGGGGTTAACAATATTGTTTGTACCCAGCCTTTTGGTTGCCTGCCCAACCACATTGTAGGCAAAGGAATGATGCGGGTAATTAAAGAGCATCATCCAGAGGCGAATATTGTGGCAGTGGATTACGATCCCGGTGCCAGCCGTATTAACCAGGAAAACAGAATCAAACTGATGCTAGCTAATGCAAAGATGCAGCAGGAGGCCGCTGAAGCGGCTGATAAAACAATGTCTGTAGAGGAAAATGTGGATCAAAAAGAAGCAGTATTTGCTCAGCTATAAGATAAAAAGCGCACCGCTTCACGGTGCGCTTTTTATCTTATGATTGTCAATTGTCATCATAGCTTTCCTGTGATAAAATATATAAATTAGTGGCCATTTTGTTTAGAAATTTGTATTTTGCATATTGACTTTTTGAAGTAAAAAGATTGACCAAATGATTTTATTGTGTTATTATGCTATCATACTAAAGTATAGAGGAAAGGATGCAGCCTCCCAATGAAAATATATGATAAAATTACGCCAGAGGGTACCAGAGATCTGTTGTTTGAGGAATGTCAGACCATCCGCTGGGTGACTGCACAGCTGGCGGAGGAATTTAAAAGCCGTGGCTACGGCGAGGTAATGACTCCGTCTATTGAGTTTTTTGACGTATTTGCGGCCAATTCCACCTATTTTCCTCAAGAATCCATGTATAAACTCATCGACAATAAGGGAAGAATCATTGTTCTTCGGCCAGATATGACGACGCCTATTGCGCGACTGACTGCTACCCGTATGAAAAATCAGACCTTCCCACTGCGATTTTATTATAACGGAAAGGTTCACCGGGTGACGCCCAGCCACAGCGGGCGAAGCGATGAAATTTTTCAGATGGGCGTGGAGCTTATCGGCGCCAACACCTCCCGTTCCGATCTGGAAGTGATCGCTTTGTCGGGAGAATGTTTGAGGAGGATTAATCCGGATGCTTTCCGCATTGAATTGGGCCACATCGGATTGTTCCAGGGACTGGTAAAGCAGTTGGAAGCTGATGATTACACCAAAGAGGAGATCAGAAGATATATAGAAGCAAAAAATTATGGTGCACTTAATGCTCTATTGGACAAATTCGAAGGGAATCCAGCCGCCCAGGCCCTAAAAAAATTGCCGTCTTTGTTTGGCGGCGAAGAAGTTTTTGCGCAGGCAAAGGAGCTCAGTGTAACGGAAGACTTTTCTGATATACTCGACTATCTTCGCAGTGTCTATGAAAGCTTAGGCAGGCTTGGGCTCAAGGATAAAGTCATTATCGACCTAGGCCTTGTGAACCAAGGAAATTATTATACCGGCGTAATCTTCCGGGGATATTTGGAAGGCATTGGAGAACCCCTTGTTTCCGGCGGGCGCTATGATAACCTTTTACGCGATTTTGGAGCGGATTTGGCGGCAACCGGTTTTGGCATTGACATCAATTTAGCGGTAAAATTTTTGCTAAAAAATCATGACTTTATCCGTCCAACCCAATCTAAGGCCATTGTTTTTGGCCGGGATGGCTATGAGACCAAAGCAATTGAGTATGTAAAACAATTGATACCCGAACTCGGACAGTGTGAGCTTTCTGTCTTTGATACGGAAGAAGAGACAAAAGCTTATGCCAGAAAAAAAGGAATTGGTAAGCTTTATATCGTAGGTGAGGATATTACCATTGTAGATATTGGAGGGGAGAAAGCATGAAACCCATGCGGATAGCGCTGACAAAGGGCAGGTTAGAAAAGGATACGGTAGCCCTCTTTGAAAAAATTGGTTTTGATTGTACCAATCTAAAAGAAAAAGGCCGGCGTCTGATCTTGGAGATTCCGGGAGAAAATATCGAAGTTGTGCTGGCGAAAGCAGCTGATGTCATCACCTATGTGGAGCATGGCGTCTGCGATATGGGAGTAGTAGGAAAGGATACCATCATGGAAAACGGTACATCTTTCTATGAAATGATGGATCTCGGTTTCGGCAAATGTAAATTTGCTTTGGCCACTCAGAAAGGCTCTGATTTTTACGCAGGATACAATACCAAATGCATTGCAACCAAATATCCCAAGGTGGCGCGGAGCTACTTTGAAGGGAAAAGCATGGATGTAGATGTAGTGAAAATCGAGGGATCGGTTGAATTGGCGCCGTTGCTGGGATTGGCAGATGGCATTGTGGATATTGTAGAAACTGGAACAACCCTCAAGGAAAACGGTCTGGAAGTGAGCGAGTTTATCTGTGATATTTCGGCCCGTGTGATTGTGAATATTGCGAGCCTTAAGTTACGTAAACAGGAAATCGAGGGCCTTTTAGAAAAAATTGCCAAAGTGAAGGAGGAGAAAAAATGATCCAGGTAGTGAAAGCGGATGGAATCCAGGAAAGGGCATTACTCTCCCAACTGAAAAACCGCAGTGAAGAGGTGGATCGGAAGGTAACCGTGGCAGTGACTGAGATTATTGATGCAGTCAGGGCCAAGGGTGATGAGGCGGTTCGGGAATACACCCTAAAGTTTGATGGCAAGTGCCCGGAACAGTTTGAAATTTCCAAAGCGGATATGCAGCGGGCGTTGGATGAAGCGGATCCAGAATTTGTTGCTTCACTTCAGCGTGCAAAAGAGAATATAGTAGACTTTCACAGACGGCAAAAACACCAAAGCTTTATCGATGCAAAGGCAAACGGTGTGATTTTAGGCCAAAGGATTCGTGGCCTGCACCGGGTGGGCCTCTATGTGCCTGGGGGGACAGCGGCTTATCCCTCATCGGTTTTGATGAATGCTATTCCCGCCAAAGTGGCAGGGGTCAAGGAAATTGTGATGATAACTCCGCCGCTGAAAACTGGTGGCGCCAATCCAGACATTTTAGTGGCGGCGGCTATTGCTGGTGTTGACAGGGTATTCCTGGCAGGCGGAGCACAGGCTGTGGCAGCTTTGGCCTATGGCACTGAGAGCATTCCACGTGTGGATAAGATTGTAGGTCCTGGGAATATTTATGTAGCCACAGCCAAACGGCTTCTCTATGGAACTGTGGACATCGACATGGTAGCGGGCCCCAGTGAAATTCTGATTATGGCGGATGAAAATGCGCCAGCGCCTTTTGTGGCGGCGGATTTGATGAGCCAGGCCGAGCATGATGTATTGGCCTCCGCCATATTGCTGACTACCAGCGAGAGGCTAGCACAGCAGGTAGTAGAGGAAGTGAAGAACCAGTCGGAATCTCTCTCTAGAAAAGAGATTATTGCCCAATCTTTGCAGGATTTTGGGGCTATTATCATCTGCAAGGATAACGATCAAATGGTGGAATACGCCAATGAGATTGCGCCAGAACATCTGGAAGTAATGATGGCAAATCCTTTGGAATATTTAGGCCGGCTAGACAACGCAGGTTCGGTATTCTTGGGCAATTATTCTCCAGAGCCTTTGGGAGATTACTTTGCAGGTCCCAACCATGTTCTGCCCACTAGCGGGACTGCTCGGTTCTTCTCTCCGCTTTCTGTGGATAGCTTTATTAAAAAGTCAAGTTATATTTATTATACAGAAGCTGAGCTGTGCAGGGCTAAGGATGATATTATGCGCATTGCAAATCGAGAAGGGCTGACGGCTCATGCTAATTCCATTAAGGTGCGTTTCTAAGTAAAATTGCGGAAAGGTGAATCATCATGTCTTATTCACTGAATGAAAAGCTGCGGGATTTGGTTCCCTACGACCCAATTAGCGGTAATTTCGAAATCCGGCTGGATGCCAATGAAAGCTTTTTTCAGGTAGATGAAGAAATTCTGGCAGCTTTTAAAGAAAGTCTCTCTCAAGTACAGTTTAATCGCTATCCCGATCCATATGCCAGACGTCTCAATGAAAGCTTTGCCAGCTTTTATGGGATTGATCCCGCTTATGTGACGGCAGGAAATGGTTCAGATGAGCTCATCGGTGTCATTACCTCATCCTTTTTGGAAAAGGGAGATACCGTTGTGACCTTTGCGCCGGATTTTTCAATGTATCGATTTTATGCAAGCATTTATGAGGCGAAAAATATTGATGTCTCTAAGGAAAAAAGCTTTGCCATCGATGTGGATAAGGCCATTGCACGGATCCGGGAAGAGAAAGCAAAGATGGTGATCTTTTCTAACCCATGTAATCCAACGTCTTTGGGCCTTAACAGAGAACAGGTACGCCGCCTTATTACTTCGGTTGATGCACTGGTAGTGGTGGATGAAGCCTATATGGACTTTTGGGATCAATCCATTTTACAGGAAGTTCACCAGTATGACAATGTGATTGTCCTGCGTACTTGTTCTAAGGCGATGGGAATGGCTGCTCTGCGCCTGGGATTTGCTGTGGCCAACCCCACCATTACAAGAGCGCTCCGTGCTGTGAAATCTCCCTATAATGTCAATACTATTTCCCAGGAAATGGGAACAATTATATTTTCCTATCCAGAAAAAATTCATGAAAGAACCAAAGCCATTATTGCTGCGAAAGAAGAGTTGGAGAACGCGCTTCGAAAACTATCCACCCAAAGGCAGCAGATCCAGGAAATCTATCACAGCTGTACCAATTTTGTATTTGTAAAATTCAAAGACAGCCAAAAGGTATTTGAACGTCTTTTATCCATGTCCATTGCGGTACGGCATATGGGAGACTACCTTCGCTTGACGGCAGGAAATAGGGAAGAAAATCAGCGGCTGATAACTTGTTTGGATCAAATTCTCAGTGAGGAGGGGTAAACATGCGCATTGGAAAACAGGAGAGGCGTACTAGGGAAACCGAGATTTGTGTCACCATTGATCTAGATGGTTCAGGAAAAGCAAAAATTGCAACGGGGGTCGGATTTCTTGACCATATGTTGAATTCTTTTGCCGTTCATGGACGATTTGACCTGGAAGTCGTGGTGGAGAAATCAGATTTGGAGATAGATTGCCATCACACGGTTGAGGATACCGGCATTGTTCTAGGCAAGGCAATTGGGGAGGCATTGGGAGATAAGGCGGGAATTGCCCGTTTTGGAAGTTTTTATATTCCCATGGATGAAGCCCTCAGTTTTGCCGCTGTAGATATTAGCGGCCGTCCTTTTTTGGTATATGACAATGTCCACAAAAATGAAATGATCGGCAATTATGAAACCGATATGACTGAGGAGTTTTTCCGGGCGGTGGTCTTTAACGCGGGGATGACACTGCACCTGAAGTCCTTATATGGTACCAATGACCATCATCGGATCGAAGCCATGTTTAAAGCTTTTGCCTATGCGATGGCCATGGCAGTAAAAAAGCTGGATACGGATGCGCCTGTTTCGACCAAAGGCGTGCTATAAAAGGGAGGGGACCTGATGATTGCCATTATTGACTATGGAGCGGGTAATCTTTTCAGCGTCAAGAATGCTTTGGACTATCTAGGGATTGAGAGCCAGATTACCGATGATGGCGGCCAAATTGCAAAGGCCGACGGCGTCATTTTACCTGGAGTGGGTGCTTTTCCTGACGCGATGAGAATGCTTACAAATCAGGGATTGAAGCCGGCTGTCCTGGAGGCTGCAGGAGAAAAGCCCTTTTTAGGAATTTGCCTAGGCATGCAGATGCTTTTTGATGAAGGTAGGGAATTTGAGATGGCACCGGGGCTGGGGCTGATTGACGGATATGTGGACAGGTTACAGACCCAGAAGCTAAAAATTCCCCATATGGGTTGGAATGAACTGCGGTATCAAAACCCTTGTGAGCTGTTGAAAGGCATCGAAGAAGGGGAATATGTCTACTTTGTCCATTCCTTTATGGCTTATACCGGGGATGAAAACATCGCCGCTTATTGTGATTACGATCAGAAGGTAACAGCATTGGTGCAGAGAGGATATGTGTTTGGAGCCCAATTTCATCCTGAGAAAAGTGGAGAAACCGGGCTGATGATGCTCAAAAACTTTGCGCGGCTTACAAAATGAAAGAAAGGGCAGAGAATATGATCATATTACCGGCCATCGATATTAAAGATGGACAGTGTGTTCGCCTGGTCAAAGGAGATTTTTCTACTGCACATAAAGTGGCAGAAGATCCGGTCACAACGGCAAAAGGCTTTGTTGACCAGGGAAGCCATTGGATTCATATGGTGGACTTGGATGGCGCAAAGCTGGCAAAACCCAAGAATACAGAGATTTTCACATCTGTGAAAAATGCGACCGGGCTGCATATGGAATTAGGCGGCGGTATTCGAGATATGAAAACCATTGCCTACTATCTGGAGCATGGTATCGATCGGGTCATTCTAGGGTCGATTGCTCTGAAAAGGCCGGACCTTGTCAAGGAGGCAATTCAGCAGTATGGCGGAGATCGCATTGCTGTAGGTATTGATGCAAAGGATGGTAAAGTTGCCACGGAGGGGTGGCTTTCCACCAGCGAGGTGAGCTATCTAGATCTGGCAAAATCCATGGAGCAATCAGGAGTAAGGGTGATTATCTTTACAGACATATCCAGAGATGGCACCCTTTCGGGGCCTAACTTGGATCAGCTCGGCGCACTGCAAAATGCAGTGTCCTGTGACATCATTGCCAGTGGCGGTATCAAAGAGATTGTGGATATCAAAAATTTGATGGAATTGGGACTCTACGGCGCAATCTGTGGCAAGTCTCTGTATCAGGGAACATTGTCCTTGCGCCAAGCCATAGAAACGGCGGGTGATCAAAATTGCTAGCTAAACGGATTATTCCCTGCCTGGATGTCCGGGATGGGCGTGTGGTCAAAGGCGTCAATTTTGTGGGAATCAAAGATGTAGGAGACCCGGTTGAATGTGCAATTATGTATGACCGCCAGGGCGCGGATGAAATTACCTTTCTCGATATTACCGCTACCCATGAGGGGCGAAAAACGATGGCGGATGTTGTGAGAAAGACGGCGAAAAATGTGTTTGTCCCTTTGACGGTGGGAGGAGGTATTTCCACTATCGAGGACTTTAGAACCATTCTGCGGGCCGGTGCGGATAAGATATCCGTCAACTCCTCGGCGGTCCGTAACCCGGATCTGGTGGCTCAGGCTGCGGATAAATTTGGCAGCCAGTGTGTAGTGGTGGCCATCGATGCCCGGCGGGATGGAAAAGGCGGCTTTCACGTTGTGGTCAACGGAGGCCGGATTGATACAGGGCTTGATGCTATTGCGTGGGCCCGAAAGGTCTATGAGATGGGGGCCGGAGAAATACTTCTTACCTCAATGGATGCTGACGGTACCAAGAATGGCTTTGATTTGGAACTGACCAATGCGGTATGCAATGTGGTTTCTATACCTGTGATTGCCTCGGGGGGCTGCGGGAGATTGGAGCATTTTTCAGAGGTTTTCCTCCAATCTGGGGCGGATGCGGCTCTGGCCGCTTCCTTGTTCCATTACAGAGAATTGACAGTTGGCCAGGTCAAGGACCATCTACGTGCCTGTGGTATTCCAGTGAGAAAAACAAGGGAGCGATAGAATATGGATTACGATCAGTATTTTAAGAAATCAGAGCTTATCCCTGCTATAGTGCAGGAAGCAGGAACGGGAGAGGTACTGATGTTGGCCTATGTCAATAGAGAAAGCCTTCAGAAGACTTTTGAAACAGGCTATACTTGGTTTTATAGCCGTTCCCGTCAGGAATTATGGAATAAGGGAGCAACTTCCGGGCATCTGCAAAAGATTGTGGAAATCTATGCGGATTGTGATGACGATACCTTTCTTTTTGTGGTAGAACAAACGGGTAATGCTTGTCATACAGGTGCCCACAGCTGCTTTTTCAAAAAACTGAAATAAAGGAGGAAAATCAGATGAACGAGACCCTACAGGGATTATATGAAGTGGTATGCGACCGTAAAAAGAACCCCAGTGAAGGATCCTACACCTGTTATCTTTTTGAAAAAGGAAAGGATAAAATTCTGAAAAAATGTGGGGAAGAATGTGCGGAAACCATTATTGCCGCAAAAAACTGCGACAATGATGAGCTCAAAAATGAAATCTGCGATTTGCTATACCACCTGATCGTATTGATGGTGGAAAGTGCTCTGCCCCTTTCCGATGTGATGGATGTTCTGGAGGAGAGAAGAAAGAAAATTTCTAATCTGAAAGTCATGAAGGTAGTAGATCATAATACTTAATGACAAGCATCATATGTAATGTTATAACGCTTTACAGATGATACTTCTGCATGTGTTCGCTCTTGAAAAAGTATTTTATTCATGCTATAATTGTTTACAATTAAGACGTGGAGATGGTGCCAGCATGCAGGAGCAACATAAAACAAAAATGGTTGTGGGACTTTTAGCGGCTGTGATAGCAGTAGGGGCTACCTTATGCGCGGCTGTTGTCAAGACGCAAAATTATATCGGTGACCTATTAGGGGATATGTCCCTATTTTAAGGGTAATAAAAAGCAGGACACATAGTGTCCTGCTTTTTTTGTTGTAGACCAAGCTGATAATTCTTAGATGAGAGATGATCACAGAATTTCTCCATCTTCAAATTTTTTCTGAAACCAGACATCCTTTACAGTGAAGGTTTTTCCGTTGAGATATGTCAGATGTTCAGCATCGGTAGAAAAATCGAACGTCAGTTGATAGGAATAAAGCGCTTGATAACGAAAGCCGGTATGCTGATTGTCTTTATTCCTTCCATATTTGCTGTCGCCTAAAAGAGGATGGCCGATATGAGCCATATGAGCGCGGATCTGATGGGTACGTCCAGTAATGAGATCGACTTCCAAAAGGGAGAAACGTCCTTTTTCGGAAAGCACTTTATATTTCGTGATCATGGTTCGACGGCCGGTACCAGGGGTATTGAAGACTCTCACTTGGTTTTTACTTTCATCCTTAATCATATAAGCTTTTAGGGTATCAGATTTGCGTTCCATACGTCCATGGACAATGCAAAGATATTTTTTATGCAGCTCCCGGTCCTTGATTTTTTGGTTGAGAACTCGTAGGGACGCTGCATTTTTGGCGGCTATGACAATGCCCCCGGTGTTGCGGTCAATGCGGTTACACAGCGCCGGAGCAAATACATTTTCCTTGCCCGGATTATACTCACCCTGCGCATATAAATAGTGCTGAATTCTGTTAATAAGGGTATCGACCTGCTCCGCATCATCTTCGTGAACCAGTAGGCCGGGCTTTTTGTCCACTAAAAGAATATTGTCATCTTCATAGAGAATATCGATCTCCTTTGGCGCGGACAGGAAAGGCCATTTGGTGATAGCTTCGCTGAAAAACTCATCGGCAATATAGAGTTCTAAGAGGTCCCCCTCTTTTAGACGAGTGGAAATTTCACAGCGCTTTTTATTAAGTTTAATTCTTTTAAGCCGGATGGATTTATAGAGAAGCGAGAGAGGAAGACGAGGGACGATTTTGGCAACAAAGCGATCGACTCGGGCACCCTCATCATTCTTTCCTATAGTAAACGCACGCATGGACATCCTCCAGGAAATATTTTTGTTTATTATAGCATATTTTTTCTATTCCTGTTTTTTTACTTGGGAAATTCTTTTTATTTTGCCTTTTCAAAAGAAGGCGAGTGGTTTATAATAAGGACAATATCTGAAGAGGGGTTGAATATTACAGATGATTACACGGGAAAGGGTATTGGAAATTTTAAAAGAGGCAGGAGTATTGCTCGAGGGTCATTTCCTGCTGACCAGTGGAAAACACAGCAATCGTTATCTGCAGTGCGCAAAAATTTTCCGCAATACAAAATATTCTGAAGAGCTTTGCCGCGCTTTGGCTGAGCAGTTCCAGGATGCGGGAGTAGAAGTTGTTATTGGACCGGCGATGGGTGCCGTGCAGATGGCCTATGAAGTCAGCCGTCATCTGGGATGTGAAAACTTTTTCGCAGAGCGTGAGGATGGCAAGATGACGCTGCGCCGGGGATTTGTTGTAAAACCTGGAATGAAGGTCCTGCTGGTAGAAGATGTGGTGACAACGGGCGGTTCTGTCAAAGAGGTGATGGAGATCGTCAGAGAGGCCGGTGGTGAAATTGTCGGTGTTGGTTCTATTGTAGACCGTACCAATGGAAAAATGGACTTTGGCGTTCCTTTTAAATCGGTAATTGCAGTGGATGTGCAGGCTTGGGAGCCACAGGATTGCCCGCTTTGTAAAGAGGGAAAAGTTGAACTAGTAAAACCGGGTAGCAGAAAACTCCCTGTAAAAAAATAAATTGTGCTTCATCTGCACTTTGGGGGAGAAATCTATGGAAGAGCAGCTTCATACAAATCACAGAGAACGGTTGCGGGATCGCTTTCTCAAGGATGGCCTTGACTCTTTCGAGCCACATAACGTGCTGGAACTGCTTTTGTTTTATGCGCAGCCAAGAGGAGATATGAACCCTTTAGCTCACCGCCTCATTGATACATTTGGCAGCCTGTCGGGAGTATTGGATGCGGCTATAGAGGATCTTTGTTCTGTCAAAGGGATGGGCAAGAACACAGCTGTATTTTTAAAGATGATCCCTCAATTATGCAGATACTATTTGGATGACAAGTACCAAAACGGGTTTATTATTGATAGCACCCAAAAGGCCGGAGAATTTCTTCTTCCCAAATTTGTAGGACGTACCAACGAGGTTGTCTATTTGGTTTGCTTAGATAATAAGGGAAAGGTAATTCATACCACCCAAGTGATTGAGGGAAGCGTCAATGCGACCCAAGTATCTGCCCGTCGAATTATTGAAATCGCAATCAGAACCAATGCTTCTGCAGTCATTATCTCCCATAACCATCCCAACGGTGTGGCAATTCCTTCGGGAGCCGATGTTGCCACCACTAGAGATTTGGATCAAGCTTTACGGCTAGTGGGGATCCAGCTCATGGATCATATTATTGTGGCAGAGGATGACTTCACCTCCATGGCGGATTCCGGAATTATTACCCCTGTCATGCGATAAAAATGGTTCTTCATTTTCATAAAAGGATTACATAATTTGTAAATGCGGTCTGTATTTTGGCAGACCGTATTTTTTTAGGAAAATCGATCCAATTGAATAAAAAATTCAGAAATAGTACACATATTTTCATAGGAAATCCGGTAAAATTCTAATTTGAGGAGTTATATAAACATGGGATATGATTTTCGATTGGCAAAAAATAATGAAATTGATACTATTTTTTCTCTATATAAAAAAAGAATTCAATGGATGGATAAATCTGGTATTCAGCAGTGGAATATGACAAATTATTTAGAAGTATATCCAATCAGCTATTATGCAGACCGCCAAAGGTTGGGAGAACTCTATGTCCTAAGTAAAGAGGATGTTGTTATTGGCGCCGTGGTTCTGTTACAAAGCGATGAATGTTGGCCCCAAATGGCAGATTCGCCAGCGTACTATGTGCACAATCTTGTTACTGAGTTATCAGTAAAAGGTGCAGGTAAGATTATTCTTTCAGAAGTGGAAAAAATGGCAATCAGTAAAGGAATACAATTCTTGCGTCTTGATTGTGCAGTAGATAATAAATTTTTGAATGAATATTACGAATCAATTGGGTATAAAATGGTTGGTTGTTGTAAGGAAGGAGCTTATATCGGCAATAAGCGAGAAAAAGAATTACACTGATAAATATCAATTATAAAATCGAAAAGTCGAGATTTTAGCTGTTTAGTAGCCATATAGGAGAAATGAAGTAACCATTTCTTTGAAAGTCAAAAGGTTTGCAATCTTTTGTCAATTGCGTCAATATTTCTAAATAGTGAGAATGTGATTTGTCACCATTCACGATAAAATACAAGTTTTTTTGTAAAGATGCTATAAATAATTGACAGGAAAGCAAGGCAAACGTATAATGATGGTATAATTTGCAAGTTGAGCAAAGCTCAAATACACTCTCACGAAGTGGCGATGTTTGTTGGAATCCAGTATGTTTCCGAACAGATATTGCCTTGTTTATTGAAAGAGAGAAAAATATTTTTGCAGTGGAAATAAGGATTTTGCTGCGGAGGTTGGAATGAAAAAGGCAAATAGGATTTTTTATATATCTTCTTTGGTGCTATGGGATTTTTTATGTACTTGGTTTTCCGTACAAATTAGCTTTAAACTAAAGTTTGGTTTTTTCCGAGAAATTCCTCAGTATTATCTCAATAACCAAGGGAGCTATATTCTTTTTTGCGCCCTGGTGATTATTGGACTCAATATTATTTTTCGATGCTATAACTCGGTGTGGCGCCATGCGGGGCTGTCAGAAGTAATCCGACAGGTGATATCGGTCCTTTTATTCGGCGTCATTGCCATTGCTACAGACCGGATTTTACGTCAGGGAATTCCCTTTGAGGTAATGATTCTAATTTCCGGCGTCATGTTGCTGAGTATGCTGCTTGGTCGGTTTTCTGTGGTTTTTGTTATTTTCATCAAGAATAAGCTGCAGGGAATACGAAAAAAGAAGCATATGCGCCGTATTTTGGTTTATGGTGCAGGGGAGTTGGGCGCTTATCTGCACAAAAAGCTTTATGACCATCCAGAAGACGGGATGCAGGTTGTGGCTTACCTAGACGATAAGAAGGAACTTCATGGATGTAAGGTGGCAGGCGTCAAGGTTTATGGCGGTTTTGATGAATTACCCGAAATCCTAGATGACCTGCATATTGACGAAGTCATTGTTGCCATTGCTAATCCTGATAAAGACTTCCTCAAACAGCTCATTCGGGTCTGCAAGTCAAAAAAATGCACTATCCGCCGCTTTGGGACCATCGACAACTTGGAAGAACGGGTGGAGAACGCGCGGCTCAATACCATTAACCTGGAGGAATTGCTGCGTCGGGACAGTGTACACCTGAATATGAAAGTGGTTAAGGATTTTGTCCAAGACAAGGTGGTATTAGTTACTGGCGGCTGTGGCTCTATTGGATCAGAAATTTGCCGACAGGTGCTTCGTTTTGGGGCAAAGAAGCTGATTGTTTTTGATATCAATGAAAACGGTCTTTTTGCTTTTGATAACGAGCTTAAAGAAATTTACGATCAAACCCGATACTCTATCCGTCTGGGATCGGTGAGAGACCGAAAAAGAATGGACGAAATATTCAAGGAGTTCGAACCTCAGTTGGTATTTCATGCGGCGGCTCATAAGCATGTGCCTATGATGGAACTCAATCCAAAGGAAGCCGTTAAGAATAATGTATTTGGGACGATCAATGTAGCTCAGGTGGCTATCAATCATCAAGCGGAGAAATTTATTCTCATTTCCACAGATAAGGCCGTTAATCCCACCAATATTATGGGGGCCTCGAAGAGGATTGCTGAAATGGTAATCCAGATGATGGACAAGGTCTCAGATACAGATTTTGCTGCGGTTCGCTTTGGCAACGTGTTGGGCTCCAACGGTAGTGTGGTTCCGTTCTTTCAAAAGCAGATTGAAGAAGGCGGACCTGTCACGGTTACGCATCCGGAGATGCGGCGATACTTTATGACCATTCCGGAGGCTGTGCAATTGGTTTTAGAGGCCGGCGCAATGGCAGACGGTGGCGAGATCTTCGTGCTGGATATGGGAGAGCCGGTGCTCATCTATGATTTGGCTTGCGATATGATTCGGCTTTCAGGACTTGAACCGGAAAAGGACATCAAAATCGTCTTTACTGGACTGCGTCCTGGTGAAAAGTTGTTTGAAGAGATTAGTCTGGCGGAGGAAAATACCACCAAAACGTCAAACAACAAAATTTATATTAATAAACCGGTGGAGAACAATCTCAACTGGTTTGCTAAAAATGTCAAGCATTTGGAGGAGACGCTGTCTTTACCGGGAATGGACGAAATGTTTGACTCGGTCAAGGATATTGTTTCCACCTTTGAGCACAATGATAATGTAAAGGAAATCTACGGCAATGAGTCGGCAGACCAATAAAAATTTATGCTGCACAGAGACAGCTCGGGCAGGATGGAGGAATACAGTGATGTACGCAAAATTAATGGAGAAAATTGAAAACAAGACCGCAGTGTTGGGCGTTGTAGGCCTGGGTTATGTAGGTCTGCCCCTGGCGGTAGAAAAGGCTAAGGCAGGCTATATCGTCAAAGGTTTTGACGTCCAAGAAAAAAAGGTGGATATGGTCAATTCCGGCCATAATTACATCGGCGATGTGGTGGATAGCGATCTAAAGAAAATTGTAGACGAGGGGCGGCTGACAGCTTATGCCGATTTTGCCCATATTCATGAATGTGATTGTGTTGCCATCTGTGTGCCCACTCCGCTGGACAAGTACTATCAGCCGGATATTTCTTATGTGGAGTCTTCTGCTAAAGCGGTTGCTGAGTACTCCAAACCTGGTATGTTAGTAGTGTTGGAAAGCACCACCTATCCCGGTACCACAGAAGAGGTCATCCAGCCCTTGTTTGAAGCAAAGGGATACACTGTAGGAAAGGATGTTTTTCTAGCATTCTCTCCTGAGCGAGTAGATCCGGGCAATAAAGAATATAAAACGAAAAATACCCCTAAAGTCGTTGGTGGTGTTACCCCTGAGTGCACCAAGCTGGCGGCGAAACTCTATGGCAATGTGTTGGATAGCGACATCTTTGAGGCTTCCAGCCCCAAGGTAGCTGAGATGGAGAAAATTCTGGAGAACACCTTCCGGAACATCAATATTGCGCTTGCCAACGAAATGGCCATTCTTTGTAAGCGGATGGACATTCCGGTTTGGGAAGTGATTGATGCAGCAAAAACCAAGCCTTACGGGTTTATGGCCTTTTATCCTGGACCTGGACTGGGGGGACACTGTATTCCCATTGACCCATTCTATTTGACCTGGAAAGCCCGTGGCTATGATTATCATACACGTCTGATAGAAATTGCTGGAGAAATCAATAACAACATGCCCGAATACGTAGTAGAAAGGATCAGCCATATGCTCAACCGGGAAAAGAAGAGCATCAATGGTTCCAAAATCCTTCTGCTGGGCGTTGCCTATAAACCGGATATTGATGATCTTCGTGAGTCTCCAGCGCTTAAGGTAATCGAGCATTTGGAGAAATTCGGGGCAGAACTTGTTATCAATGAACCTTTCGTCAAAGACTTTAAACATAATGGAAAGGAATATCACTCCACCGACCTCAGCGATCAACTTATCAAAGATGCTGATATTGTGGTGGTGTTGACCAACCACAGTTGCTATGATGCTGAACACATTGTCAAGACAGCGAAAATGGTCTTTGATACCCGTAATTTGACCAAGGGAATTGACGCAGACAATCTGGAAAGATTGTAATTTTAAGAGATGGAGCGCGTGAAAATGATCAGTGAAAGGGCCCATATTGCATCAAATGCGGTGATTGGAGAAAATGTGGTCATTGAGGATGACGTCGTCGTAGGTGAGGGCTGCCAGATTGGTCATCACGTGGTCATCCGTCAGGGGAGCCGTATCGGAGATAATGTACGCATTGACGACTTTTCCTGCATTGGAAAGCTTCCTATGAAGGCTGCCAACAGTGCTACTACCAGCGAAAAGGAATTGCCGCCAGCCACGGTGGAGGATGGGTGTATGATAGGCACCCATGTGGTTATCTATCGTGGAGCTGCCCTGGGTAAAGGCTGTTTAGCAGCTGATCAGGCCACTGTTCGTGAGGATGTGACGGTGGGTGAGCGGACCATCATTGGCCGTGGTGTGACAGTAGAAAATTTTTGCCATATTGGTTCTTTTACCAAGATTGAATCCAATGCCTATATTACTGCCTATAGCCGTATTGGGGATCGGTGTTTTATCGCCCCTTGTGTTGTCACTTCTAACGATAATTTTGCTGGCAGAACCAAGGAGCGTTTCTCTCATTTTCGTGGGGTAACCATAGAAAATGGTGGGAGGGTCGGCGCAGGAAGCGTCATCCTACCAGGTAAGACCATCGGTACGGATGCATTTGTCGCGGCTGGAAGTGTGGTCACCAAGGATATCTCTCCTAAAATGGTGGCTATGGGATCACCAGCTCGGGAAATTCGACCGGTACCGGAAGAGCAGCTTTTGGAAAATCAGTAGAAAAGCAAGTACATGAATACTAGCCGCAGTTTTAGATGTATTATTTAAGACTGCGGCGTTACTGCCTGAAGAATGGCAACAACACAGAAGGAAAATAATGACCGGAGGTAAAACAGATGATAGATACAGTCAAATATGCCTTGATTGGCTGCGGACGCATTTCTCCTAACCATATTGCAGCGGTAAAAAATAACGACCATATTGAATTGGTTGCAGTTTGTGATATTGTTCCTGAGAATATGGAGCATTTACTGTCTCAATTTGAACTGCAGGATAAGGGAATTGCCCGTTATACCGACTATCATCAGATGCTTAAGGAGCAGCATCCTCATCTGGTCGCCATTGCAACCGAAAGCGGCAAGCATGGACAGATTGCTTTGGACTGTATTGCGGAAGGTTGTAATTTAATTATTGAAAAACCTATTGCTCTTTCTTTGGACGAAGCAGATGCCATCATCGCAGAATCGGAAAAGCAAGGTGTCATTGTCTGTGCCTGCCACCAAAATCGCTTTAATAAATCTATCCAGAAAATCAGGGAAGCCCTAGAAGAAGGACGCTTTGGAAAAATGTTTCATGGAACTGCTCATATCCGGTGGAACCGTTCCAAACCCTATTACGACCAAGCCAAATGGCGGGGTACCTGGGAACAGGATGGCGGTGCCTTGATGAACCAGTGCATCCACAATATTGACCTGCTTCGCTGGATGATGGGGGATGAAATTACCGAGGTTATGGCCTATACTGATCGTCTGAATCATGATTACATTGAGGCAGAGGATCTGGGACTTGCCATTGTTAAATTTAAAAACGGGGCTTATGGCGTTATCGAAGGAACCACCAATATTTATCCTCATAATTTGGAGGAGACTCTCTATCTCTTCGGGGAAAAGGGGACAGTAAAAGCAGGTGGAAAGTCAGTGAATATCATTGAAGAATGGAATTTTGCTGATGAGACCGGTGATGTTGATGCGATTAAGAAAGAATTTGGGGAAAATCCGCCCAATGTCTATGGATTTGGACATACACCTCTTTATAAAAATGTGATCGATGCGGTACGCCATGGGAAACAGCCCTATGTGGATGCCCGAGCAGGCCGGCGTGCTTTGGAGCTGGTTTTGGCCATATATCTTTCGGCGAAAGAAGGAAAAGCAGTAAAACTGCCGCTGAGCCATTGCAGCACTTTGGATTTTAAAGGCAGGTTTTAAAGGGCATGAAGCTGAAGCTATGGGATCGCATCAAGGGCCTATTTCAGGGCGACTTTGTAAAAAATGTGCTGATTCTGGTCAGTGGTTCTACTGTCGCCCAGTTTCTGCCAGTTCTCTTGTCGCCTTTGCTGGGTCGTTTATATAGCCCAGATGACTACGGTATTTATACACTATTTGTTTCCACTGTCAATATTTTAGGGCAATTGGTAGGGTTTAAATATGACTTTGCCATTGTGGTTTCAGATACCGATGAAAAGGCTAATGGTCTGTTTTTTCTGAGCATGACGCTGACAGTTGGGATTTCTGCTGCCATGATCCTGGCATTTCCTTTTGCAAAACCAATTTCTCAGCTGCTCGGTGGCGGGGATAATATTGGTTGGATTTTTTGCCTCCCGATGGCGGCACTGATGACGGGAATGTATAATTCCCTCAACTACTATAATGTTCGTCTCAAAGAATATAAGGCCATTACTAACGCCAATATTATCAAGACGGTTGTCCAGTCTGGGATTCAATTGGGACTCGCTTTTCTCCACTGGGGCGCCATGGGACTGATTTTAGGACAGATGATTTCCTTCGCAGCTGGAAATACACGGATGATCCATAATTTAAAAGGCAGGGTACATCGCAAAGATTTCAATCGTAAGGCTTTGGTCGATGTGGCAAAGGAATATTCCAACTATCCTAAGTTTACCATGCCTGGCTCTCTTGCCAACACCATGACCTATAATGTCATTTCTTATTTTCTATCCGCACTTTACAGCACTGCACAGCTGGGATATTATTCCATGGTCAACCGGGTACTGGGTACACCTCTTTCCATGGTGGGTGGAGCAGTTGGGCAGGTCTTTGTCAAACAGGCGGCAGATGAAAAAAATACTTCCGGCAATCTTTCCCATACCTTTAGTAAGGTTTCTGGCCTTTTGCTATTATTGTCAGTCCCAATGTTTTCCATCCTTTTTATCTTTGCTGAACCGATTATTCGGATCTTTCTCGGAGAACAGTGGCTGCCCGCTGCCGATTATATTCGTATTTTGACCCCGATGTTCCTGGTGCGCTTTATTGTTTCACCAATATCCAACAGCGCCTTGGTGATGGGGAAACAGCTGATGACAATGATCTGGCAATTTGGATTGCTTTTGTTTGCCCTGGTTCCAACCGGTGTTGCGGCGCTGTGTGACCTTACGGTTAAAAACTATCTGCTAATTTTATCGATATCTCTTGCCATCGCTTATTTCATTTTCTATGTGTATTGCCACTACATTGTCAAGGAGTATCAGAGTCGTTAACATAATCGTTCTTGGTGAGAAAACGGAGATGATTTCATGAAAATTGCATTACTTGCGCCTGCGAATTCTAGCCATACCATCAAATGGGCCAATGCCTATGTCAGGCACGGGCATCGGGTGCGTCTTTACTCGCTGCCTAACCATGCCAATCAGAATGAGATCATTGATGAGCGTGTACAAATTGTTTACTTGAAAACAGGTGGATTTCGAGGGTACTTAATGGGGGGAAGGCAGCTGCGAAAGGATATTCAGAGCTTTCATCCAGATATAGTCAATGCCCATTATGCCAGCGGTTATGGAACATTAGCGCGGATGGCGAAGGTTCATCCACTTCTCTTGTCCGTATGGGGAAGCGATGTCTATGATTTTCCCTATAAAAGTCCTCTTCATAAAAAAATTGTGTGGAATAATATCCAAAATGCAGACCGTCTTGCCTCCACCAGTCATGTGATGGCTAAACAGGTAAAACGAGTTTATCCTTCCTATGAGAAAGAGATTTTTGTCACCCCTTTTGGCGTGGATGTGGCTCGCTTTTCCAAGAAGGAAGTTGAAAAGCCGTGTTTTACAGTAGGTACAGTTAAGCTTTTAGAGGATAAATATGGCCTGTCTTATCTTATCCGAGGGTATTCCCAGTTTGTAAAACGATTGCCGGAAGGCGAAAAGGCACAGCTCCTCATTTATGGCAAGGGGAGCAAACAGGCGGAGCTGCAGGGGTTAATCGACGAACTAGGACTGAATGATGAGGCAAAGCTCTGCGGCCCTATTCCTAATACACAGGTGCCCCAAGCGATTAGCGGTATGGATGTATTTTGTGTGCCCAGTGTCCTCAACTCTGAAAGCTTCGGCGTTTCTGCGGTGGAAGCCATGGCTTGTGAAGTGCCTGTCATTGCTTCTGATGTAGACGGATTTACCGAAACCGTTGAAGACGGAGTGACAGGATTCATTATACCCAGGGAAAATACAGAAGCCATTGCCGACAAACTTTGGCAGCTCTATAGTGACAAAGAATTACGTGCAAAAATGAGCACGGCGGGCCGACAGCGTGTCTTAAGGCTTTATGACTGGGAAGAAAATGTCAAGACCATGGAACAGGCATTATTGGAGACGGCAGCTCAAAAGTAACGGAGCGCCTGTCTGGGGAGCGTAATCAATGAGAATACTACTAATTAATCATTATGCTGGGTCGGAAAGCTATGGCATGGAATTTCGGCCCTTTTATTTGGCTCGGGAATGGGCAGAAATGGGCCACGATGTCACTGTGCTGGCGGCTACTTTTTCCCATCTACGGAAGAAAAATCCCACGGTGGAGCATGATTTTTCGGAAGAGGAGATTGTGCCCGGTGCCCGTTTTTGCTGGGTCAAAACGCCGTCTTATCACAGCAATGGTCCTATGCGGATGCTAAATATGACCTTATTTTATCAAAAGGTTAAATATAAGGCCAAATATCTGGCGGAAAAATATCGGCCTGATGCCGTGATCGCGTCTTCCACCTATCCCATGGACATTTATCTGGCAAAGAGAATCGCAGAATTTTCTGGTGGCAACTTTTTCTTTGAGATCCACGATCTATGGCCTTTGTCCCCAGTAGTACTCTATCATATTTCAGAGAAAAATCCGCTGATTCAGATGCTTCAGAGGGCAGAAGATTTCGCTTTTTCCCAGTCAAAAAAGGTAATTTCTCTGCTTCCCCATGCAGACCAACATATGAGGGAACGAGGCTTTGATACGAAAAAGTTTGTCTGTGTTCCCAATGGTGTAGTCATAGAAAACCGGAAAGTTGATATTTCTCATACGCCTCAGTACGAAACGATTATGAAGCTCAAAGACGAGGGGAAATTTATCTGCATGTATCTGGGTGGGTTCGCTAGGGCCAATGCTTTAGAGGATTTTATCGCCTGTGCTAAAGATCTGGATCAGGATACAGTCCTTGTTATGATCGGCGGGGGGCTTCTCAAAGATAATTTTGCTCAGCAGATCAAAACGCAACATCTCCAGAATGTAATTCTCCTTGACCCAGTGGAAAAAAGCCAGGTCAACGCTTTTTTGCAGCTGGCAGATTGCCTGTATATTGGCGCAAAACGATGTGAGTTATACCGCTATGGTGTAGCAATGAACAAGCTTTTTGATTATATGCTTTCCGCTCGGCCCATCCTTTGTGGTGTGGAGGCATCCAACGACATGGTAGGAGATGCAGGTTGTGGCATCACCATAGAGCCGGAATCTCCGTCAGCGATTGTCGAAGGTATCCGCCTGCTTAGGGAAAAAAGTCCGGAGGAGCGGGACGCAATGGGTCGTCGAGGTTACGAATATGTCCTCCGTTATCACGATTACAAAAAGCTTGCTCAGCAGTTTATCGATGCATTAACAAAGTAGAAAACGTCGCTCCCCGCTCGTTCCGCGTAGGCAAGGGGAGTTTGTACATAAATGAATTTATGCCGATACGCGGCGGCGGATTGGAGAAAATCATGGAAAAAAGAAAAGATTTTCTGCCCTATGGCCTTCCTTTTATTACAGAAAAGGAAGTGGAGGAGGTTTCCAATGTCATCCGTTCTGGATGGTGGTCCAAGGGCCCGAAGACCATGGAATTTGAAAAAAAATTCGCAGAATATGTGGGTGCAAAGCACGCGATTGCTCTCAATTCCTGTACTGCGGCACTCCATCTAGCTCTGGTAGCTAAGGGAATCGGTCCAGGGGATGAGGTCATTACGACTCCGATGTCCTTTACGTCTACCTCTAACACCATTCTCCACGCGGGGGCCACGCCTGTTTTTGCTGATATTGATGAGAGTACAGGGCTCATTGATCCCGCTGAGATTGAGCGGCATATTACTCCCAAGACAAAGGCGATTGTTCCGGTACACTATGCCGGACAGGCCTGTGATATGGACGCGATTCATGCAATTGCGGAAAAGCACGGTCTGTTTGTCTCGGAAGATGCTGCTCATGCGGTTTCAGCCACTTATAAAGGGCAGCTTATTGGTGGCGGGGAAAAATGCCAGGCGGCTTCTTTCAGCTTTTACGCCACTAAAAATTTGGCCACAGGGGAAGGCGGCATGCTAACCACCAATGACGACGAGTTGGCGGAGAGAGCCAGGGTATTGAGCCTCCACGGCATGGATCGAAATGCCTGGAACCGTTATCAAAAGGGAGGAAGCTGGCATTATGATGTGGTGGCTCCCGGCTTTAAATACAATATGACAGATATAGCGGCAGCGCTGGGACTATGTCAGCTGGAGCTGCTGCCCCAAATGCAGGAAACAAGAGAGCGTTACGCTGCTATATATGATGAAGCGTTCTCTCGACTCAATGCGATCACCTTGCAGCGCCAGGTGCCCTATGGGAGAAATGCAAGACACCTTTACTATATCCGGGTGCAGGAAGACAAACTGACCATTGACCGGAATGAATTTATCGAGAAGCTCAGCGCTTACAATATTGGCACCAGTGTCCATTTTATTCCCATCCATCTGCATCCATATTATCAAGAGCATTTGGGCACCAAGGAAGGAGATTACCCCAAGGCGGAGCATTTTTACAGCCAAATCATCTCGCTACCGCTATATCCATCAATGACGGAGGAAGATATCAAATATGTTGCTATGTCCGTGGGAGAAATTGCCGAAAAATATGCAAAATGAGAGTGTCCGGCCTTATTATGATAGTCTCAGTAGGAAAACCGGACATCTGATTGTCAAGCGGATCATAGATATTCTATTTTCCATCATCTTCATTATCCCTTTGCTGCCCATTTATTTGTTGGTAGCCATTGCAGTTAAGGTGGATTCCAGAGGACCAGTTCTCTTCAAGCAGGAGCGGGTTAAGCAGTTTGGAAAGCCGTTTTTTATTCTTAAATACCGCACTATGGTGGTGGATGCCCAGAAGATCGGTGCTCAGGTTACAGCTAAAAACGATAGTCGTGTAACTAGGGTGGGCAAATTCCTTCGGGCCAGCCGTATTGATGAGATTCCACAGCTTTTTAATGTGCTCAAAGGGGATATGACCTTTGTTGGAACTCGGCCCGAAGTGCCTCGTTATGTAGCGCATTATTCTGATGAGATGATGGCAACACTACTACTGCCTCCAGGGGTTACGGGGACAGCCAGCATTGCCTATCGCAATGAAAATAAGCTATTGGAAGAAAATGAAGATCCAGAGCGGACTTATATTGAAAAGATTTTGCCGGAAAAAATGGCGTATAATTTAGACTATCTCAAAAAACTTTCGGTCAAATATGATTTTATTGTCATGGGACGCACGGTCAAATGCGTATTCGAAAAGGACGAGTAGGAGTGGATTAACGGTGCAATTTATTGATTTAAAAAAGCAGTACCAGTTAAATAAAGAAAAGATTGATAAGGCTGTATTAGAAGTATTGGCAGACGGTCGCTATATTATGGGGCCTCAGGTCAAAGAATTGGAGGAAAGACTGGCAAAATTTGTCGGCGTTAAGCACTGCATTTCCTGTTCAAATGGAACCGATGCTATGACCATCCCTTTGATGGCCATGGAGATTGGCAAAGGGGATGCGGTATTTACCACGGCTTTTACCTTTTTTGCCACTGCTGAGGTCATTGCTCTTCGTGGAGCGGTTCCTGTCTTTGTAGATATCGATCCGGACACTTTTAATATCGATCCTGATGCTCTGGAGATACAGATCCAACGGATTATTGCAGAAGGAAAGCTCAATGCAAAAGCCGTCATTGCCGTTGACCTCTTCGGTCTTCCGGCAGACTATTTCCGTTTGCGGAATGTGACAAAAAAATATGGCCTTACCCTGATTGAAGATGGCGCTCAAGGTTTCGGTGGAGAAATTATCGGGAAAAAGGCTTGCAGCTTTGGCGATATTGCCACTACCTCCTTTTTCCCTGCAAAACCTCTGGGATGCTATGGAGATGGCGGAGCAATCTTCCTCAATGACGATGAGATGGCGCAGAAGTGCGAATCCATCCGGGTCCATGGAAAGGGAAGCGAAAAATACGACAATGTTCGCATTGGACTCAATGCCCGGCTGGATACTATCCAGGCAGCGATCCTCTCCTGTAAACTCGATATTTTTCCATCGGAAATTGAAAGTAGACAGAGAGTAGCCCAAAAGTATACCGAACTGCTGAACGACATTGTCAAAACTCCGGTGATTCCCAAAGGATTTCTAAGTGCTTATGCCCAGTATACCGTTATGCTGCCCGAGGATGCACGGAGAGATCAGATCATGGCAGAAATGAAAGAGAAGGGAATCCCAACTTTTGTATACTATCCTAAGCCCATGCATTTACAGGGTGCGTTTTCGGCTCTGGGTTATAAGCAGGGTGACTTTCCCCATGCGGAGGCGGCGTGTGAAAGGGTACTTTCATTACCAATGCATCCTTATTTGGAGGATGAGGAAATAGAGAAAATCGCTACAGCCCTGAGGGAAAGTCTGTAGATTGAGTAGTGAGGGGGAGGGGGAACTAATATGAAGCCGACATTATTACTGGCCATTGACATCGGCAATACCAATATGGAATTTGGCGTCATTGAACACGGAAAAGTGAAGGCAAACTTTCGCCTAGGGACAAATCGTGACGTGACTTCCGATGAAATTGGATTGCTTGTAACGCAATTTTTTTCCATCCAAGGGATTGAGAGAACTGCAATTAAAGACATTATTATCACTTCCGTAGTACCGCAGGTCATGTATTCTATTACCAATATGATTAAAAAGTATTTCGGCGGTAAATCCCCCCTAATTGTCGGAGAAAATTTGCCATTCCCCATTGTCAATCGTTATGATAATCCCCATGAGGTGGGAGCGGACCGCTTGGTGGCAGCTATCGCAGCCTACCGCAAATATGGCGGACCTGCTATTGTAGTAGATTTCGGAACCGCTACCACCTTTGACGCAGTGGCAGAGGATGGCGCCTATCTGGGCGGATCTATCTATCCTGGAATCAAGATTTCGATGGATGCTCTTTTCCAAAAGGCCTCCAAGCTTCCCAGAGTAGAGTTGGTGGATCCTGGCACTGTCATCGGACGCAATACCGTACAAAGTATGCAGGCTGGTGCTGTCTACGGATATGTAGGCGCTGTTAAGAATATTGTGGGCCTCATGCGGGTACACTTGGGCGAAAAAACGAAAGTTATCGCCACAGGTGGACTTTCTAAAATGATTGGCCGCCAATCGGGGTTATTTGATTATATTGATAAGGCACTTACTTTGGAGGGCCTGGTCATGATTTATGAAATGTACAAAAATAAGGAAAGTAATACAAAAAAATAAAAAAGAAGAATCCGGTGGCATCACCGGATTCTTCTTTTTTAATCTTTGCCCAATCGGGTCAAAATAGAGATCGATGAAAGAAGCAGACCAACCATGCATAAACACCGTAGCACCGCTGCAATAGTGTTAAAACTAAAAAAATTGCTCAGCATTTCTTTAAGTTTGCCCTTGGAAATACCCAGTGGAAGGACATAGGAATTTGAGTCAGATTCATCCTTGGTCCGGTTGGTCACAAATACAGCAGTTGGACCATCAGAGCCGCCTATAATACCAATACTTGAGGCCTGTTTCCAACCACCGACACGTTTCCATCGGCAAAATTGGTGATGTTTACAGAAGAGGGCAGCTATAAAACCGCCTATGGATGTAAACCAAAGAACTTTATCTTCCAACGGAATTCTAAATTTCACAGGATGTCCTCCGTTTCCTCAAAATTGGACGAGAGATTCTACAGCCACTGCTAAGTGGACTTAACAACAATGAAAACAAATTTATTTTACCAAAAAATAAGGAAAAGGACAACGGGAAAGATGACATACATAGAATAATTATAATAAGTTTTTGAAAACGGCATAGCGTTAGCTATGTCGTTTTTTCGTTTTAATGATATTTAATTTCAAAAGCCCTACAACTCTATATTGTAGTTCTGAAATCTTTATAATATTTTACTCGCATCTGCGAAAAAGAGATGAAAAAATGAAATCAGAAAAATATTTCTTTTATCTATCAACATAAATCTGTACTTCATAGTTCCATTGCAGAATACCGGATACAATAATGAGTTGGACCGTGAATGCTGGGTCCACACCATACTCTATTTTAGCTCTATATACCAGTTCGTCCAATGTGTGTTTTCTATTTTCTTCCGTACAGTTAGCGCAAAGATATTTTCCTTTTGGCAATCTCTTTAATCCATCGATTTCCGCATAATGAATGCAAACAGCAAAGAGCCTTGATAATCCTTTTTCGGTGTATATGCCCGCTAAATCCTCAAAGGAGAATTGCGCTTCTAGGGCTGGCGTAACTTTTTCATAGAAATGGCTGAGATAATTCCAAAGATTATCAAGGGTTGGCACCTCTAAGGTATCTGATAGCAAAATAACGCGCTCGGGGTAATCTTTGAGAAAAATACTGTTGAACTTTTGTTGTCCCTGCAATTTCTTTTCATAGTCGGCTTTGGCTAACTGGATTTTTGATTTGCTGTATTCTAATGCGGCTATTTTTTCATCGGCCTTTTTCTCTGCTTGCGCTAAAAAGTCCACAATTTTTTCGAGATCATCATATTCTAGCACTTTTTTTATCTCCTGCAAAGACAGGTCCATAAGTTGTAAGGCGCGGACTGTATTCAGACGAACAATGTCCTGTTCGGTATAATAGCGGTAATTGGTCCATTCGTCTTTTTTGCTTGGCTTTACTAATCCGATGCGGTCATAATGCCGCAGTGTTTCACTCGTTGTATGAACAGCCTTTGCAGCTTCTCCCACTGAAAAATATTTCTTCATTTTTATGTTCCCCTATTGACTTTTGTGTTGCACAAAGGTTTATGATTCATTCTAGCAGAGGATGTGGCAGAAATCAATAGATATTTCAGTGCTGTTTAGGAGGAATAGCTGCATGATAGAACTCAAACATGTAACAAAGCAGTACGGGCAGGCAACCGTACTCAAAAACATCACGTTGTCAATCGACCAACCGGGGATATATTGCCTGCTTGGCAGAAATGGAGCAGGCAAAACAACCCTGCTCAAGTCGATCGCCGGGTATCAAAACATTACAAATGGTACGATTCAGGTTGACGGTAAGACAATAACAACATCCACTTTGGATACAGGGGTTAGCTACATCGAAAATTTTGCAAAGCATTTTAATCTTCCGGTACAAAAACTAATACGAATTGCCTCTGAAGTAAACCCCAACTATGATTACGACTTTGCCTTGGAAATGATGGAGCGTTTTGAGCTGGAGGGAAAAAAGAAATTTCATCATCTTTCTCTTGGCATGAAAACGATGGTTTCTACGATTATCTGTTTGGCGAGTAATAAAGAGGTTATTCTTTTAGACGAACCAGTCCTCGGATTCGACGCAATTATGCGGGTGGAGTTTTACGACATGCTGACAGAGAGTTTTCGGAAACATCCTCGCGTTATGATTGTATCCACCCATATCATTGAGGAAATTGCAAAGACAATTCAAAAGCTGATCATTATTGATAAAGGAAGCGTCCGCTTCTTTGACACATTGCAATCGGTGGAAACAAAAGCATTTAGCATCAGCGGGCTTCAAAAAGACGTGGAGGCAGCAACACAAAATCTAAACATCATTGGTCAAGATACTGTCGGAGGGCTTGTAACAAGTTATATTTTTGATAACCCGCCAAAGCAGACTGCTTCACTGGAAATTCACCCACTGTCCTTGCAGGATTTCTTTATACAAATGGTGGGACATAAGGGAGGTGTAAAAAGATGACAGCTATTTTTGCGATTGTAAAACGCTTGCTTGCCAGCAATAAAATCAGTTTCATCATTACAGCCCTTGTGGCGCTTTGCGCCACATCTTCCGGCGACGTTGTTTTAAGTAACGGCAATTATACTTGGCTGCTTGCTGTCTTAACCCCGTTCTTTTTTGTGTTTTATGATTTCACAAAGCTAATGCATTTAGGATCCAGCAAAAAAGATTACTTTTTCGGCTGTCTCATCAGCTACGGTTTCTTGGCGTTTTGCATTTCCCTTGTCAATACAGTCATCCATCTGTGGATTGACCCTGCATATCCAGCACAAACAGTGATCAATATGATGGATGTTTGCAAATGGACGGAAAACGGGATGATTGTTGCCGGATTGCAGCAGATGTTCTTTTTACTGTTTGTTATGGTCTTTCTTCATGTGCTGTTATCCATGCAGACACATTGGTATGGATGGCTGACTGACGCAGTACTGGTCGCCATCATTTGTATTTTTACTCCGATTGCACCATTACGTGCTGTCTTGGCTGGATTTTTCCAGATTATCATGTTTAACAGCAATGCTGTTCTGCACATTTGCATCTGTCTACTACTAAGCACCGCGTTATCTCTCGGAGGGCTAGTGGTCTTAAAAAGAAAAACTTTATAGGCAAGAGGGATCGCCATGATTCGGATCAAAGCAGTTGACGCACAAAATATATTGGATGTGTGCGAATTGACAACAAATCAAGATGGCATTGGCAGAACATTAGAGGGCCATTCTTGCTGCAACGCAATTTCCATAGCGGAAACAAAATATCATCCAGAAATGCATCCCAATGCAATTTATAACAACAATGTACTCATTGGCTTTTTTATGTATATACGCACAGAAACTCAAGCGGAAACGGCGACGATCTGCCGCTTTATGGTAGATGATAGATTTCAGCAGAAAGGGCTTGAAGAAAAAGCTTTAGAGCATGTCTTGCGAGGTCTAAAAATTCAAGGTGTCAAGAAAGTAATCTTCATGATAGATGAAGAAAATAAAATTGCTAAAAAACTATGTCTTTCTTTCGGATTTCGCTTCACGGGAAAGATTGATCATGATGAATACTGCTATGAATTGGTGTTGTAAATCTAATCTGTGAAATATGGAGGAATAAAAATGAAAAGAATCATTTCCCTCGCATTGTGTCTTATGTTGGTCAGCTTCATCTTGTCGGGCTGTTCGAACAATAGTGAACCATTTGAGGCAAAAAGTTATACGCCAGATATACAGCTGAGTGAAATCAATTTTGATGTGCAGGACAGAGAAATTGAAGTAACCTTGTCCGAGGATAAACAGGTGCATATCCAATATTCCGAAAACAGTAAAGAGTATTACGATATTTCTGTTTCTGATGAAAATGTGCTGACCATGACAAGCGCAAGCAACAAGGAATGGACAGATTATATTGGAAGGAAACCCTCTGCCGAAAATCGAAAAATATCGTTGCAGATCCCGGACGAACTTTTGGAAAACCTTACACTGTCTACAACAAACGAAGATATTACACTTTCTGCCCTGACCGTAACAGGAAGTATCAACATTTCTTCTACTGAAGGGAATATTACCTTTGGAGATTTAGATGTGGGCAATGCCTTGACCCTGAGTGCCAAAAACGGGAATATTACAGGAACAGTTGTAGGAAGTTATGACGATTTTTCCATTCAAACAGAAATCAAAAAAGGGGAGTGTAATTTGCCAGATAACAAAGATGACGGAGAAAAAACGCTCCATGTGTCCAGCAATAATGGCGATGTCAATATTGAGTTTCAAAAAGCATGATTATGATTCTTAAAGCCATTGTTCTGTCGCTTTGTTTGAATGTAGATATCAAATATGAAAATTGCTTTTTTCGTCTATATCAATGTCTTTTATACTTTTATTTACTTGCTTTTTTTGAAAAATGTGATATGATAAAGAGGTTCTCACAAGAGAATTATACCAAAGCAGAGTAGAAGCCCGTGCGTTAAGTGCTGTCCGAACGGGGAGTTGTCGGATGGACGAAAAGGAAACTTGCGGTACGTGCTTCGCATCCCGCTGCTGCATCCAAAGAGATTCCCCTCTTTTCATGTAGCGAAGAATGTTACATGAAAGGAGGTTTGTTTTTTTGCAAGGAAATATGAAAATCGTATCCAGGGAATTTTCACTGCTATCCCGTCGAATGAAAGACGCTGTGATGGAAATGAAAAATGTCCGTTCTCTGGCTGGTGCGTCTATGCTGTCAGCATTGGGCGTAGTAATTCATGCCGCCACAACAGTAATCGCAAGTTTAACCCAGATGATTAGCTTTGCTTTTCTCACTGTAGGCGTCTCTGGACTGCTCTATGGCCCTGTAGTAACCGGCTGCATTGGTGCTATTACGGACATACTCAAATATTTGGTTAAACCAAATGGTGGATTTTTCCCTGGTTTTACCCTCAGTGAATTTATTCTTGGCTTTCTGTTTGGATTGTTTTTCTATCAACGGAAAATAACGTTGGCAAGAGTGTTTGCAGCAAAGCTAACGGCAACATTGCTCATCAATTTATTTTTGACACCATTGTGGCTGTCAATGATGTATGGCGATGCATTCATTGTGCTTTTGTCTGGCAGAATTGTAAAGAATTTGGTAATGCTCCCTATCGAAACCGGATTGCTTTATTTTCTCTTAAAAAAAGTACAGGAAATTGTGCCCAAAGGGCAAGTATAATGTTCATATAAAAAGGGGCCCAAATTTGGGCCCCTTTTTATATGAACGGCTGTAAAATTGATGACCATATCGTTTCAATATGCACATAGTATAAAAAATTGACGTTTTTCTTATGCAAGATATCTTGTCTCTATGGCTGCCTCATGGTAAAATAATACGTACAAAATGAGTTTGGGGAAGTGGGTTTGGCTACATGAAATACGATTTGGTACTATTCGATTTGGATGGCACTATGCTGGATACTGGCAACGGGATTTGCGAATGTGCTTGGTCAGTGTTGGACGACCTAGGGCTTCCTAAGCCGGATCGACAGAAAATGCGATTGTTTGTCGGTCCTCCGCTAGAAATTACTTTTCCAACAGTAGCTGGGACTGATCCGGAAACCACCGTAAAGGCAGCTGCCATGTATCGTGCCAGATACGATCAATATTCTGACCGTGGCTGCATTCCTTATAATGGTGTGATTAATGCGCTACAGTTTGTCCATTCTCTTGGAAAGAAAACAGGAGCGGCCACTTTAAAAAAGGAATACCATGCAAGAAGAATGTTGGTGAAATATAAAATAGCTCCCTATTTGGATTTTATTTCAGGAGTAGATGATGAAGGAAAAAGAGATACAAAAGAACTGGTAGTACAACATGCTATGGAGGGCCTTGGTATTACAGATAGCAGTAAGGTTGTGCTGGTGGGAGATACCGAATATGATGCTAGAGGCGCATTGGCAGCGGGTATTGATTTTATTGGCGTTACCTATGGTTATGGTTTCGCAACAAAAGAGGACGTGGCAAAATATCCCTTTGTTTATGCGGCAGATTCCTTAAACGAAGTCATTGATTTTCTGAATAAATAAAAACAAAGGGCGAGTAAATAATTCCTCGCCCTTTGTTTTTCTATGAAATAGTTATCTGTAGTTTTCCTGATTGTTTTCTTCATCGTTTTTTCGATTTTGGAACTGATTTGGATTTTGTTTGTTCTGAGGTTGGTTTCTCTGAGCATTCTGCGCTTGGTTAGGCTGTTTATTTTGGTTCTGTTTATTTTTTGCCATCTTTTCTCACCTCTCTTTGTATTCATAGGTTTTCCAGTAAGAAAGGTAATATACCCTTTGAACTATCCTTAAAGATTAAAAATATCGGAAATATTTCGTCAAAAAGGAAAAAATGCCTTGACTTAATTATACTGATATGGTATATTTAAGTTGTTCCTAGGAGGAGCAAAATGAACTTAAACTTGAGACATCAATGACAGGGAGGATTAAAATCATGAAAAAGTTTGTTTGTACTGTATGTGGTTATGTTCACACTGGAGATAGCGCTCCGGAGTTTTGCCCGCAATGTAAGGCTCCTGCCTCTAAATTTAAGGAGCAGGCAGAAGAAACCATGACTTGGGCTGCAGAGCATGTAATCGGTGTCGCTGAAGGCGTTGATGCTGAGATCCTGGAAGGTCTGAGAATGAACTTCACTGGCGAATGCACCGAGGTTGGTATGTATTTGGCCATGGCTCGTCAGGCAGATAGAGAAGGTTATCCTGAAGTTGCTGAGTGCTATAAGAGAGCAGCTTTCGAGGAAGCAGAGCATGCTGCAAAATTTGCAGAGCTTCTGGGTGAAGTGGTTACTAACTCCACCAAAAAGAATCTGGAGCTGAGAGTTGCCGCTGAGAACGGTGCATGCGCTGGCAAGATGGATATTGCTAAAAAAGCAAAAGAGCTGGGCCTGGATGCAATCCATGACACTGTTCATGAGATGGCTAAGGATGAGGCTCGTCATGGGCAGGCTTTTGCAGGTCTGCTGGGCAGATACTTCAAATAAACCTTGAAAATCTGACCTTTAATAGTCCCTTTTAAATTTTCCAACTCAATAGAAAAGCACAGGCGAAGATCTTCTTTTAAGTTCATTTTCGCCTGTGCTTTTTCTATTTCAATACAAAATAGCATGTTTTTTGTTAGTTGAAGCATACTAATTTTATTAATTACAGAGAATGGGGAATTGTATATGGCAACTCTTTATTTTGGTGGAGACATTATTACGATGGAAGAAACCGTCTCCGGAACTGGGCTTTTGGAAGTAAATGGGCTAATTCGCGAAGTGGGGGATTATCGCAAACTTATGTCAATACGTCCGTCAGATACACGTCTTGCCAACTTGAGGGGGAAAGCGTTACTTCCCGCTTTTATCGATGCGCATAGTCATCTCACCTCTGTTGCGAGAACATTAGATTTGGTAAATTTGGAGGGGACAAGCAGTTTTGAAGAGATAAAAGAACGGATAGAAAAATTTTGCCAAGAAAGAAAGATAGTACCTGGAAAATGGATCACCGGGTTTGGTTATGATCATAACTTTTTAAGGGAACACCGACACCCATCTAAGGAAGTATTGGATGAGGTATCGCCTGACAATCCTATAGTGATTACCCATGCATCCGGGCATATGGGAGTAATGAATTCCAAAGCTTTACAGCTAATGGGGATTGATCATCGTTCGGAAGATCCGCCAGGAGGTATGATTGGGCATTTAGAGGGAAGTCATTACCCTAATGGATATCTGGAAGAAACAGCCTTTACCTCGGCAATAAGCCGTATTCCATTGCCCTCTTTTGAAGATAGATGCCGTCAATTGGAAAAAGCTGAGCAAATCTATTTTGAAAATGGAATTACCACCATTCAAGAAGGGCTGACCAAAAAGGATGAATGGAATTTATTACTGCGGATGTCGGAAGAGGGAAGACTGAAATCAGATGTCGTATGTTATGCTGATTTGAAGGATCATCGTACTTTGTTCAAGGAAAGTGGGGCGCGGCAGAATCGATATATGGGCCGGCTAAAGATGGGGGGATATAAGATCTTCTTAGACGGTTCCCCTCAAGGCAGAACCGCTTGGTTGCGAGAGCCCTATCTTAAGGGAGAAGCGGGCTATCTTGGATATCCCATCTACAGCGATCATCAGGTTCGGCAGATGCTGGAGCAGGCTATCGCTGATCAGGGGCAAATTTTATGCCATTGCAACGGAGATGCGGCCGCAGAGCAAATGATACGAGCTTATGAAGAGGCAGGGGGAAAAAATCTTCATATGCGACCGGTGATGATTCATGCCCAACTTGTAGGGCATGATCAGCTCAAAAAAATGGCCGATCTTTCAATGATTGCGTCTTTTTTTATAGCGCACACCTATCATTGGGGTGATGTGCATTTGCAGAACTTCGGCTCAGAAAGAGCGATGAAGATTAGCCCTGCGGCATCGGCCAAGAATCTGGGGGTATGCTACACCTTCCACCAAGATTCGCCTGTACTGCCTCCGAACATGATGGAGGTATTGTGGTGTGCTGTAAACCGTATCAGTCGAGAAGGTATAGTGATGGGAGAAGATGAGAAAATCAATGTCTATGATGCGCTGAAAGGTATAACCATCAATGCGGCTTATCAGTATTTTGAAGAGGACAAAAAAGGCTCCCTCCGTCCTGGGAAATTAGCGGATCTTGTTATATTAGATCGCAGCCCCCTCAGAGTACCAGTCAACGAATTAAGGGATATTCACGTTGTAGAAACCATCAAAGAAGGTAAGGCCGTATTTGTTCGAAATCCAAAGGAACAAGCGTAGATATAGCAGCTCCTTTTGTAAACAATAGAAAGAAATAAGGTGCAACGAAAATTCATAAAAAATACATCTTTAAGCGAATTAAAACGCAAGTTTATACTTTATTTACGGAATGTATTCAATTTGCCAACATTCTTCTATTGACTTGCCCTATGCCCCAAATTTATGATGGATAGAGGTAGGTTTGAGACGATAAGGAGTTGCAAGGAATGCAAAAAATACAAGAAATTATTAACCAGGTAAGAAAGTCGGTAATAGGAAAAGATGACGTCATAGAAAAAACATTGATGGCTATGTTAGCGGGGGGACATATTCTATTGGAGGATGTACCCGGCGTGGGAAAGACATCTATGGCGATAGCCTTTTCTCAGGCTATGGACTTGTCCTATAAACGGATGCAGTTTACTCCAGATGTCATGCCTTCAGATGTGACAGGGTATACCATGTACGATAGGAATTCAGGAAAAAATGTATATATCCCGGGAGCTGCCATGTGCAACCTATTTTTAGCCGATGAGATCAACCGTACCTCTAGTAAAACTCAATCCGCACTGTTGGAGGTCATGGAGGAGGGGAGTATCACCGTCGATGGTGTTACCAGACAGGTCCCGCAGCCCTATCTGGTCATTGCCACCCAGAATCCAATCGGTTCCGCAGGGACGCAGCCTCTGCCGGAGTCTCAGATGGACAGGTTTATGGTTCGCCTTTCTATGGGCTATCCGGATAAGCAGAGCGAGATGGAAATGCTGCGCCGACGTCAGCCTGGTTCCCACAGCGGACGGATCCAGACGGTAGTGACCCCTCAGGAACTCAGGGAGATGCAGCAAGAGGTAGAAAGTATCTTTGTCTCGGAGCCTTTATATGAATATATCACGGATTTAGCATCGTGGACGCGGATGCAGCCGGTGATTCGCCTAGGACTCAGCCCCAGAGGCACATTGGCGCTGTTTCAGATGGCGAAAGCCTGTGCCTTTTTTCATGGACGGGATTTCTTAACCCCCCAGGATGTACAGGAGGTATTTCCTCATGTATGCATCCACAGAATTTGGCTGGATGCGAGGGCAAAGGTCAATGGGACAGGAAGGCGGCAGATCATCCGTCAGGCACTATTGCAGGTGGCAGCCCCGGTACTGGTGTAAACTATGGCAAAACAAAGAATCATATACTTTATACTGCTGCTTATTGCCTTTTTATTTTTTATCTTTTATCCGGCATATCTTTCTCATTTGTTCCTTCTCTTTATCCTGTTTCTTCCGCTTTTTTCACTTTTGGTTGTTATTCCCAGCTGTCTTTTGCTACGCTGTCAGCTTCAATGCCCAGAGATCGCTGTCGCTAAGGGAGAGGAGGCCCATTACACCCTAAAATTGGATTATCCTTTTCTTTTTCCCTGCGCCTGTGTTTTTTTACAGGTTGGTTATACCCGGCAACTGGGCAGATCTGATTTAAAGGCAAGACCAGAAGAGAGGGAGCAGCTGCGTTTTCCCATTGGGCCCTGCAGCCACATGGCATTGCATCCAACAGTTTGTTTTCACCATTGCGGCAAAATAGATGTAATGTTGGAAAAAATACGAGTTCGGGATATGTTGGGGCTGTTCCAGCTGCCTGTATTAAAACGTAAGGAGCAAAAAACAAAGGGCAGTATCTACGTCATGCCCAAACCGGTAGAAGTCATCTGGAATGTGGAAAAGTCTGCAGAATTAGGGGCGGACGGTAACGCATACTCTCTTTGGAAAAAAGGGGATGACCCCTCTGAAATTTTTCAGATGCGGGAATATCAACAGGGGGACCGCCTGCGGGATGTCCATTGGAAATTGAGTTTACGGCAGAATAAACTCATGGTCAAAGAATACGGGCTCCCCTTGCAGTTTGCTGTCCAATTCTTGCTGGATATTGGCATGAAAGCCAAGCTGGAAGAACTGGACCGGCTTTTAGATAGCTTTGCATCTCTGACGATGGCCCTCCTCCAACAGGACATTCCTTTTTCCGTTAGTTGGACAACTGGTGAAGCGCTGGAAACGGCCTTAGTGGCAAATACAGAGGATTTATCCGGTGTATTGCATAGTGTGCTGTCACTGTCTGGCAATAATCGCCACGAGGTGTTAACACAGTTTCTAAATCAAGGGCAAACCATACAGGGGAGACATCTTGTTTATCTGACCACAGGAGAAATCGCCGGCGAGGACGATTTAATGATCCGAGAAGCTTTGACTAGTTTTCTATGGGAGAAAAAGGGGAAGGTTACAGCATTGATGACCCGACCGGGAGAAAATCTTGCTTTTCAGCTACAGCAGGCGGGATGTGATGTAGTCGCATTGGACGACAGTCCTTTAGAACAACAACTGGGGGTGTTGGTTTGATGCGAAAAAAAGAAAATACTCTATTTTCTGATAAATTAGAGAACCTCACCAATGAATTTCAGGCATCTAAACGCCCGGTAGATAATTTCTGGCTCGCCCTCATGCGGCTCTCTATTTTTGTATTTGCTCTATTCGGTAGTTTGTATTGCTTTTTATACTGTTTTCAAATACCTGTAGAGATTGAATGGATTATAGGCGGCTTATCCGCCTATATCCTCGTATTTTTGATCCTATTTTCAATAAAACAGTGGTATTGGACCACGTTGGTTCCCATCTGTGTTGTGCTATTTTATGCATGGAATATCATTTCGGATCTGCGCCAGGGCTTCATGCATGTACTTAATCACATCATGCGGCAATTTACAGAGCATTCCATGTGGGATTTTCCAACTTTTGTGACAGATTCTGTAAGCGAACAGATGCAGAGTTGGCAGAGTACACTGTTTATTCTATTTCTATACTTTTTTATCGCTTTTGCGCTGGGGTTTTTCATCATACGCCGGCCCAGTGTTTGGGGCGTAATTGGATGTACTGCGCCGTTTCTCTGTGCTGCACTTTATTTTGTGATAACACCGCCTTTATCAGCTTTTTTTGGCCTGATGGCGGCTTATTTCATGATGTATGTTTATAAAAGCAGCGCACAAACCCGGCTGACCCTGCTATCCAAAGCAAAATATAAAAATAAACAATCCAAAATAATCCGAGCCCAATCAACGAGGTTTTCTCCCCAGCATATTACCACCTTGGCAATGCTGCCAGTGCTTCTTGCCTCTTTGCTCTGTGCCTCGCTCATTTTGCCATCCCAAGAATATAAGCGCCCTCCAGCGATAGACAATCTGCAACAGGCCATGGAAAAATTTGATCTGGTAAGGATGTTAAGCGGGGGCTACTCTGGTCTGGGCCGGGGCGATCTGAGAAATCTCGGGGCGATACGGGCACAAGGGGAGACGGTGCTCAAGGTCAAGTCCTCCATGGATGTCCCCTTTTACCTGCGTGGATACGCCGGAGCCGTTTTTACAGGTTCTCAGTGGGAGGAGATGCCGGATATTGACTATGAGGAAGCTTCCACAGAGTTTTCCAATTTAATCCCTCAAACCATGTTGGCGGACTATCTTTCCTTTTTCCAGGGAAATGACTCCCTGTCCTACGAAGCACCTTTGCAGGAGATTTCCATCCAAAACATTGCGTTGGGAAACTCTACTTTTTTGATTCCTAATGGTCTACGAACCAGAATAGAAGAATTGGGTAAGGTTTGGTTTATCCAGGATACAGCGGCGGCTACTGCTGGCTTTGGAGGGATTGATGACTATGTGCTCCAATCCTATCCCATTGCGCGGACACCGGGTCCGGTTTATTTTCAGGGTCCGGTTGACGAAAGCCGGGACAGCTTGGACTATATCTACCTGGATACTTCTATGATTAACGGGGCCTTTGTAGAAGAAAACCAAGGGTGGACCAATGAGAGAGGAATCACTTTTGATACATTTTTGAGCGAACAATATGCTTACCGCAGGTATGTATATGATACTTACACAGCCTTGCCAACGGATGTAAAGGATAGGGCCGATACGTTGCGCAGCCAATATGGACTGGCGCCGATCTTTTCTTACGACACATTTGGTGGGCTATATCTGAATGTGGAGCAGATCTGCGAGAATTTACGCAGTCTTTTAGCTCAACAATGCCGGTACACATTGGCGCCGGAAATCATCCCCGAAGAAGAGGATTTTGTCACCTATTTTCTCAACGAAAGCAAAGAGGGATATTGTGTCCATTTTGCTACTGCGGCCACTGTATTGCTGCGGTCGATGGGGATACCAGCTCGCTATGCAGAGGGATTTGGAATTTCTGTTGCTGACTTTGAAAAAAGCCGGGATGAGGATGGATACTTCCCAATTGACGACAGTCAGGCCCATGCGTGGGTAGAGGTCTATGACCCTTACCAAATGGAATGGATTCCTGTTGAAATGACCCCTGGCTATACCGAAGAGCAGGGGCAGTCCATACCTGAAGAAGACAATCTAGAAAATGAAGATCCTGCGGTTTCCTCAGAGCCCGATGCAGAGTCCCAGTCCAGTCAAAGTTCATCATCGATCCCGGAAACTCAAAATGCAAATAGACCGGGTATGTCGGCAAATTGGATTTTTGTGGCTTATGCCGCCGGTGTGATCGTCCTGCTGGTACTTGCTACAATTTTGGCCCGGAAGATTGCACTATATAACAGGCGCCAGAAGCTTACACAAAAGGATACAGATGCAGCCGTTCTAGCAGCTTATCGATGGATACAATTGATGCTCCATATAGCCGAATGTGATAATCCGGAAAACTTGGATACTCCCGAAAGTTATAGCCAAAAAGTATGTCAGAAGCTTCCATGGCTTCATGAGGATCAATTGACAATGGTGCTCAGAAATGTGCAGAAAGCCCGCTTTTCTGGTGTGCCTTGCACGGAAGAAGAAAGACGGAAAGTTTTGCATTTTGGCTATCAACTAGCTGATGAATTAAGCAATCATCAAACCTCTATACGTCGGCAATTGTCCCGATATTTTTATCATGTATTTTAGCTATAGCCCTACGCTTTCGTTTCTCTTGGCGTTTTTTCCGTTTTGTGTTATGATAACAATAGTTTTATTAAACGGGATTTAGAAGACTATTTTTATCATAGCTAGGGGTGTCACTAATGAAAACATGGAAAACTTTTTCATTCTTGGTCAATGGACTGCCGGTGGAGGCAAAGTTTACCCAAGAAAATATTGATGAAATTTTTCTGCCTTTGCTTCATCGACTGGATCAGATGCAGAAGGAACGGGGAAAACGGATCATTGTCTTTTTAGCGGCACCGCCCGCAACCGGCAAATCGACCCTCGCCATGTTTTTAGCGCATCTTTCCAAGGAAAATAACTGTACTGCTATGCAGGCCATAGGATTGGACGGTTTTCATTATCACCAAGACTATATTCTTGCTCACACTGTCAAACAGAAAGACGGAACCGTGCTTCCTATGAAGCAACTAAAGGGAAGTCCAGAAACCTATGATGTACCGCATTTCAGAGAAAAATTAGATGCCTTACGGCAAGGCGATCCCATGTGGCCTATCTATGACCGCCGTTTGCATGACGTTGTCGAGGAGAAATTGCTGGTGACTGCACCAATTGTGCTGATTGAAGGCAACTGGCTATTGTTCCAGGAGGGACAATGGAAGGAGCTGGCTTCCCTAGCAGACTATACGGTCTATATCCGTGCTGAAGAGAAGGACCTGAAAGAACGTCTCATTGGAAGAAAGATGCTTGGCGGATTCTCCAGAGAAGAGGCGGAGGAGTTCTATAAAACAGGTGATGGCGTCAGCCTTCGCCGTGTTTTACAGGGGAGTAGGTTAGGCGATCTTTCACTTACGATGGATGCCGATGGAAGCTTTTCTGTTTTGAAATGAGAAACATCTCTATAATAAAATCCCCCTTGTCGATCGACAAGGGGGATTTTATTATAGAGATCCTACATTATTTTTACACTGTGTAAGAAGAAATATTAAGTATTAATCGTCTCCTATAACTTCGTCCTGTAGCGCATCATAACCGCGCTCTCCAGTACGGATCTTAACAACATCCTCAACGTCATAGACGAAGATTTTACCGTCACCAATATTGCCTGTATAGAGGTTATCCCGAACAGTTTTAATCAGTGTTTCCACCGGAATCTTGCAGACGACGATATCAATCTTAACCTTAGGCAACAAGCGAGAAGATACTGGATTCCCTCTGAAGTAGAGGGTGTGACCCTTTTGCCGTCCATAACCAAAGACGTTTGTGACAGTAATACCGGTGATCCCCAGCTTATCTAAAGATTCCTGCAATTGAGAGAATTTATTCTGATTGGTCAGAATGCAGACCTTGGTGATTTTTGCCCCAGCTGTCTCATGATGTTCAACCGGTACTGCCTTTTCTACGCTAACTGCCGACTGCGTAGTGGCAACAGGTACAGCCATATCCCCAATGGAAGTCTCATCCTCAAATGTTTCCGTAACAGGGGCGAAATCCGGATAGGCAATGTTACCGTGTTCGCCGATATCCAATCCCTGAATTTCTTCTTCACGGGAAACACGGATGCCCATGGTCTTTTTCAGGACAAACCAGACCAGACCGGAGGTAATAAAGGTAAAGGCGCCAATGGCAATGATACCGATCAACTGAATGCCAAGAAGGTTGAAACCGCCTCCATAGAATAAGCCATTTGTGGTAGAAAGAGAGGTCACTCCTTCTTTGGCGAAAAGGCCAACGCATATGGTACCAAACACGCCGCATCCCAGATGGACAGAAGTTGCGCCTACCGGATCGTCAATTTTGAGCTTATCAAAGAAGCCAACAGCAAATACTACCAAGATGCCAGAGAGTGCGCCAATCAGTATTGAAGCTTCAATCGTTACATAGGCGCAGCCACCGGTAACACCAACAAGGCCGGCGAGACAGCCATTGATGGTCATCCCCAAATCTGGTTTTTTCAAGACAATCCAAGATGTAATCGTCGATGTAAGCACTGCTGCAATGGCCGAAGTGTTGGTTGTCATCAGAATATGGAAGACATCGGATGGATTCTGGAAACTCATTGTCGAGCCGGGGTTAAACCCAAACCATCCTAGCCAGAGAACAAAAAGTCCGATCACTGCCAAAGACATACTGTGTCCGGGAATTGCTCTTGGTTTTCCATCCTTGCCATATTTTCCAATGCGCGGTCCCAGCAGCATTGCGCCGGCCAGTGCCGCCCAGCCACCAACAGAGTGAACAACGGAATCGCCAGCAAAATCCATAAATCCAAGATCTGCCAGCCATCCGCCGCCCCAGACCCAGTGACCGATAACTGGATAGATGACGAGGGTCAGGACAAAAGAGAAAATAATGAAAGTGACGTATTTAACACGTTCTGCTACAGCGCCGGATACGATGGTTGCAGCTGTACCGCAGAACACGAGCTGGAAGAAGAATTTCCCCCAGAAGGGAACAGAGGAGGTCAAGGTTTGATCATAAAATGAAAGATCTTGATTTCCAAGAATAAATAGATGTTCGGTTCCCATGAAAGGGTTGTCTCCGCCAAACATAAGTCCCCAGCCTAAGAGTATAAATCCCAGAGAGGAAACTGCGAAAACAATAAAGTTTTTCGATAGGATATTAACCGTGTTTTTCGACCTTGCAAAACCTGCTTCTACGCTGGCAAATCCCAAGTTCATGAAAAAAACTAGGATGGCCGCAAGGAAGACCCATAGGGTATCGATGACAGAAAACTCCATAATTAGCCCTCACTTTCTGAAAGTCAAGACCACCCCTAAGAGGGGTGGCTTGAAGCGCGGCCTAGAAGGCCGAAAAACCAAGCCAGCGCCTAAATGACGCTGGCTTGAACTTTGTTCAAGCCTTGGTGGTATGATTACT
>NZ_JBBEWN010000009.1:0-143575 GCF_038739695.1 Zongyangia acetica
GGAAATGCTACGGCTACGGACATCTATTTGACCGGATTGGTAGGGCGGGGCGTCAATACCCGCAAAGGCAACCAACGCTTTTTTGGAATGAAAACGGCGTACATCGCCAATTTCAGCCATGAGTTGGGGGCCGAGGGTTGGGCCAACACCAAACATCCCCATCACTACAGGATACTCCGGCAGAGAAGCTGCCAGGGATTGCATCTCCTGTTTGAGAGCAGCTAACGCGGAAGAAGTTGCCCGGAGTTGGGAAATGGCCTGTTCTACCAAAAGTTTTGCTGTATCCGTTTTCGGCATGACACCAAAGTGTCCACAGGCGGAGGCATAAATGTCCAGCGCCTTATCCTCGCTGAAATTGTAGCCGTGCTTTCTGCACCACTTCTGGTATTGGGTAGTAAAGGCCTTCTCAGACCGGCCACAAACGCACTCGCAATGCCAAAAAGTAGCGACAAAGTCCACCCACTTCTCGCTGCCATCGGCGCGGGGCGGACTGGTAAACAAGCGGTTTGCGTCCGGGAAAGCAATGTCCAGCAGGGAGATCAAGTTGTTCTTCAGCATGGTCTGAACTTTGGAATACTGTTGGTACTGCCGGTAGCAGATTTTCAGCATGAGTCGGGTATCCTCCTCCGGGATATATCTCGGCAATGTGAGCCAGTGGTCAAGACCGTAGTTGGCCAGCTTTACGGCATCCTTTTTGTCGGTTTTGGCCCGTCTTAAACTGTTGTTTCCGTAGTCATGCACCAGCATTGCATTGACTACCGAGACATAAAGGCCCGCGTCGTGGAGCAGCCAGGCCACCGGAGCATGGTAATTACCCGTGGATTCCATCACCACACGGGTCTCGCCGTCCAGGCTTTTGAGCAGTCCTGCCAGCTCGCTCAGTTCATTGGCGGTGTGACGTACTTCAAAGGGTGAAACCACTACCTCTCCGAAGGGCCGCATGACTGCAATCATGCTCTTACCCTTGGAAACATCGATGCCAACGCAGTTCATTCACATTCCTCCAATACAAAGAATCTGCAACCGGAATCCATCTTTTCTCGCTGCCGATTCAATCTATTGTGTGACACGAACTCTCCGACATCCGGTGGTTCAACCTGCTTAAATCGAACGCTGCAACGAGAGGATGGCTAACAGTCTTTCACACGGACATACAAGCCCAAGGAGTGATTGGTCAGCCAGTTGCTCCTCTCATTGTAGCTTAGGCACGAGATGGAAAGAAAGCCGGACTGGCTGCCCGGCTTTCCTGTCCAAATTTATTGTAATAGAGAGGGATGCAAATGGCTAAAAAAGTACAAAAATCCGCATCAGAACAACTCATCGAAGAAATCCAGACATTAGGACAAACGCAAGGATTAAACAATGTGTTTACCACATTTCTCGAAATGCTTGCTGTCTCTCTTAATGCTCAGGTAGATTCAAGATATGCGGAAGAAAGAGAAAAACGATATCAACAAATGGTCTCCGGAATGTCTCAGGAAATGCTGTCTACATATGCAAGAATGTTTGCGTTGATGTATATGGCTGTCAAAGAGCATTCGGAGGAACCCAGCGATATTCTTGGAAGTATCTATCACAGGCTCGGTCTAAACAATGAATGGAATGGACAATTTTTTACGGATGACCATATTTGCCGTATGATGGCTATGTTCGTTAATCCGGTTGATGAATTGCCTGACGAAAAGCCATTTACTGTCAATGATCCTGCTTGTGGCTCTGGTGCGATGTTTCTTGCTTCTGCATGGGCTATGAAACGAAAAGGAATAGATTATCAGAAGAAATGCCTATTTATTGGCAGGGATATTGACATCCGATGTGTGTGGATGGCCTATATTCAGATGTTCTTGTATCAAATTCCTGGGATTGTCGTTCATGGGAACACCATCACGATGGAAGAATGGTCCGAATGGGTCACACCATATGCTCTTCTGTCCCTGTCCCAGGACAAAAATCCTTCTGCTGCTCAACAGAAAGAGGAGATCCCAGCATGAGAGAGAAAGAAATTTCTTCAGATGGCTTAAAATTTGAAGATCTTCGTAAGCGATATGGAACCGGCAGGTCCTATACGATTTCTGGCAGCGGTAAAAACCGTGTGACAGGTTATCGAACCGGAGTGATGACCAATATTGGTGACATAGAGGTTTCACAATGGGAACGACTTGTTCATGAGTTGATCAGTAGAAATCAAGAAGAGGAATTATATGCGCATCTTTGCCAGTGGATAAAGGAAACTGCACTCTGGCTGCATGGAAAGCACGAAATTGAGCAATATGCTTTAGAATTGCATGCAGACAGAATTTTTGATAATCCCAAATGGCGCGATTACATTCCATTCAATCAAAAGTATCGACCAGATATTATAAGAAAGGAGCTTGCACATGAGTGCGAATAACTACAAAACAAATCACGAAAGAATGCTTGAGTTAATAGCGATAATCAATGAAGCAGATATCGCCTATTACCGTGATGACAGACCTATTATGACAGACCGGGAATACGACCTCATACTGGACGAACTGAAAGGACTGGAACATGATACTGGTTTGATTCTTTCCAATTCCCCAACCCAAAAGGTTAGCGGAGACATTCTGGAGGAGTTTACACCAGTACGCCATACCAGACCAATGCTTTCGGCAGATAAGACCAAGTCAATTGATGACTTGGTTAAATTTGCAGCCGGTCAACCTGTCTTACTCAGTTGGAAAATGGATGGGCTCACCTTGGTGCTGCGCTACGAAAATGGCAAACTGCATCAAGCAATTACAAGAGGTCGTGAAGGAATTATCGGAGAAGATGTTACCCATACAGTACGCACTTTTCTGAATGTACCTCTTACCATACCCACTCAGAAATCCTTTGAGGTTCGTGGTGAAGGCGTCATTTCGTGGGAAAATTTCGAGAAAGTCAATCTCAGTCTGGGAGGAGACTACACCCATCCAAGAAATCTGGCAGCTGGTAGTGTTCGTAAACTGGATGCCGGCGAAGCCAAAAAGAGAATGCTGGAGTTTTGGGCATTTGATTTGGTCAGTGATGAAATGGAGTCTGGTAGCAAGTTAGAGCAGCAGCACTTCCTGGAGCACAATGGATTTTCCGTAGTGCCTTACATTCATCTGGATGCAGGTGTGGATGATAAATCGGTGCGTGAAGCCATTAACAGTTTCCAGCCAAAGAAATATGCATATCCTGTAGACGGCCTCATTATGGAGTATGATGATATCTCCTATGGGCGCAGTCTTGGTGCGACCGGTCATCATGAAAACAGGTTAATCGCGCTAAAATGGCAGGATGAATTGTATGAAACTGAGTTTTCCGGTGTGGAGTTGGCAACAACAAGAACAGGTATGGTAAGTATTACTGGACTGTTTAAGCCGGTTAACATGGATGGAGCTGTCGTCAGTCGAGCTTATCTGCATAACCTGGACATTTTTGATGAATTCCAGTTTGGAGTGGGCGACAAAATTAAGGTTTACAAAGCCAACATGATCATTCCCCAAATTGCAGAAAATGCTACGATGAGCAACACCTACTCTTTACCTATGGAGTGTCCCTGCTGCGGACAACCATTAAGCGTAAAGAAAACCAGCGGTGGAACTCGCCAGCTATTCTGTGAAAATCCGCGCTGTGCTGCAAAACTGGTACAGAAGTTTAGCCACTTCTGTGAGAAGACTCGAATGAATATCGAAGGTCTTTCTGCAGTCACTTTGGAGAAGTTTATCGGGCATGGTTGGATTCAGAACTTTGGAGATTTGTATGATTTGGACCTCCATCGTGAAGAGATTATCAATACCGATGGGTTTGGTGAAAAATCCTATGAACGTCTTCACGCAGCCATTGAGAAAAGTCGCAGCTGTACATTGGCCAAGTTCATTGCCGGTTTGGGAATTCCCATGGTTGGCAGGCACGCTGGTCGAGATCTGGATCGTCATTTTCATGGTTCATGGGAAGATTTTGAAGCTGCAATTCAATCCGGTTTTGATTTTACAACCCTCCCTGATTTCGGACAGATCATGAACGATAACATCTATGCATGGTATGCAGATGAGCAGGAAGCCAAACTCTGGCGTCCGTTATTGAGTAAAGTTGAGTTTATAAAGGAGAATCATTTTATGAATAGAAATACGAACAATCCGTTTTTCGGAAAAACTGTTGTGGCAACTGGTAAGTTAGTGAATTACACCCGCGATGGCATTCAGACAAAGCTGTTAGAATTAGGTGCAAAGCCTACGAATTCTGTTACTAAAAATACAGATTATCTAATTGTTGGAGAGAAAGCCGGAAGCAAGCTGACAAAAGCTCAGCAACTCGGGATCCCTACACTGACTGAACAGGAATTTGAAAACATGCTGGCAGAATAAGCTGGAACAAACTATGGCGGAACAGGAAACTGTTCCGCTTTTTTTGGAGGCTGATTATGAGACGAAAAATTATTGGTACAAAGGATTTTCAAGGAGCAGTAGATGTTACGGATCCATGTTATAGCAGGAATGTTTGGTGTCGGATGAATAACATCTCAATCAAAAAAGGCCTGTATACCTGTATCGCTTGGTATCATACCGAAAAGTTTTCCGTGAAGGAGCAAACTTACACGGAAAAGCATGTTGGGATTCTTGGCATATATCTAAATGGTATTATTCCACCTCAAAAAAGCATGGAGGAAATAGGATCCATCGGTGTAGATGCAGGACTGGCTGGTTTTTTTCATAACAAACCAGATTATAGTGATGATGAATGGTCAAGATTTTGCGACAGCATAGCAAAAGGGAGCGTATGGCTTACAGAGGAAGGTTTTTATAGCTTTTCGGGCTATGGCGATGGTTGCTATGGCGTTTATGCTCAAAAATCAGACAATGAAATCGTTGCTTTAGAAATCAGATTTATTTGAAAGGAGCACAATTATGAATCAGCAAAAAAAATGTATTGAGATTACAGGCAGCCTAATTTGCCCAATTCAAATTGGAGCAGCTGCTCTTATTTGTGAAGGAGAGTTTTTGCGCAGAACATCACCTGTTCTGGGGATGGATAACATTTCTCAGACCGAGATTCAGTTTGAAACGCAGAACACAAATTATTTGCTTCATATCTCTACCATACCGGAATTAGTTGGGCAGGAGGTTATGAAATGAGTCTGGAGGATTATCCAAGCATTGAATTACCTTTACCAGATGGCACTCGTTTAAAAGCCGTTGCCATTGATGATGAAAACTTTCCGGCAATCAATCTTTATTGGGATAGGAATACGGACGATCCGCTAGAAGAAATATGTTTTGCAGAATTTAATCCTGAGCGAGACTCTCAACACAGGCTTTGCATAGGGGTCTACCAGTCCCATCTTGAAGATACAACATATTACAAGCCATATATGGCAGAAAGGGAATGTGAATGATTCAAATTAAATCAATACAGTTATCCTGGGTTGATGTAGCCAAGGCTGTATCATCTGAACTTCAGAAGCTGCTTGGTCGTTGTTTTTATTGTATCGCCTCAATGGATGATCACGATTACTGGGGTATATCGATACAGAATGACAGAGTTGACTTAACAGAACTGGACTTCGTTTTTGATACGGTAGAAGCTGAAGACCGAGTGAGAGAAGACACCTATTGTGATGATGGAGATGTCTCTTTTAATGCACTCGGAATGGGATTATCGGATCTTTTACTGAAACGTAGCTTAGGATTAGATTGGATAAAAGAGTACATAGACCGAGAATTTCTTTATTTAATTGATGTGAAAGAAAAAGATTCAGATAATATGAGTCACATCCAATTAGAAAATCTGGGTGTTGATCTGAAGCAGCTCAGAAGTATGAGTCAGCTTCTTATATACCTCCAAAACAATGGATCTACACACTCTGCATTGATGGACTTTTGCGAAGAATATCGCGAGAAATATCACAATGAGCTGTGCTGGCCGTATCCTATATCGGATGGTAGACATCTCGGAACTTTTTTGGTTTTGGTTAAAGAAGGAGTTCTTAGCCTGCCTTATGACATTGCGGACGAAGAGAATGGTGAGATTTTCTGTTTGAGTGAAGTAAGATTGTTTGATTCAGGTTCTATGCAGGAATTTATCGAATCATGGGATCTGTTTGACGAAGATCTCCATCAGGCAATGTACGCAATGAAAAAATATTTGAAAAATCAGGAGGATCAATATGTCGCTCAAAATAGACTGGGTAATACACTGTGTGGCAAATGGAGCATGTGATGAATGCAACAATATCGAAACAGGTTTTTTGCCCTATGCATGTAATGCGCATACACATGGAATGATGAGATACGGTCATATGGATTTCCAGCTTGTGTTGCGCATAAAAGATGAGGAGATAGCACGCATTCTGAACACTCTTGGACTGCGGGTACAGTCAGGAGAAGTATTTCATGCCGGTGACTATGTTTCTGGAATTTACGAGGATTGTGATATCCGTTTGGATGAATTCGAGGAAACCGGTCGTAAAGTGCTTAGGGTTATTATTCCGGATGGAAACAATATCTTCCCGGAGGACGAGCATTGTATGCCGGTCTATCGCCTGCAGATGTTGCAAACAGAAGATCTGTTCATTGCAGGTTTAGAACATCTCTCATGAGATATCGAATTTTGTTCAGAAAGGAAGATCATATGAAAGATTTCATAGCAAAAATGGTTCCGATAAAAACAACAGACCGATTTTCATTTCGGTGCAGTCAATGTGGCGCCTGCTGCAGAAGAGTGCGGGAAAGCGTACCACTGGAAAGTCTCGATGCATTTCGCTTAGCAAAATTCTTCAGAGACTCCGGAGAAAAGGTGTGTTCTATTGATGATGTTCTGGCTGCTTATGCTGAGCCGGTACTGTTGCATGAATCTGGTTATTTGGTATTTATGCTTAAAACAGTAGGTGAAGATGATGCTTGTATATTCTTGAAAGAGAATAAATGCACGATTCACAGCGTAAATCCGCGAGCTTGCCGTACATATCCTATTTCGGTAGGACCTAATGCAAAAGGCGGTTATGAACAATTTATCAGCATGGAACAACCGCATCACAATACTGGCCCGCAAATGTCGGTCAAAAAGTGGATACAGAAGCGGTGCTCTAATCAGGATTTTGCATTCTGGGAAAAAGAGTACAGTACGGTGCAAGAGATTGCAAGGCTACTTGAAAAAGTGCCGGAATGTGATAAGCCGAGAGCAATGATGCTTTTCATTCACTATAAGTATTCAAACTTTGATTTAGACAAGTCCTTTATCAACCAATATAAGCACAACAACAGTTGCTTGATTGCTGCTTTGAGAAGACTTGCCGGAAAATGTTAAAGCCAATAAAGGCAGAAAGGAAATCATGATGAAAAAACTTATACTAAACTACAAAGGTAGAGATGATTGGGAAAGACCTGTTTATGAGTCGAATGGTCAGGTATATGTTGATGTCAATCCGTATAAGGAGCGTAAAGCGGATATCCATACGAAATGTGACAACGACTTTTACGGCGAACCTGATATGCCAATCAGCGAAAACCTTGAGGTTGAATTTGTTCCAGGCAGAGATACTTGGAACTGATCAGGATGTAAAATCACAAAAAGGCGTCGAATTATTTCGGCGCCTTTAAATATTTTGGAGGTACAAAATTATGGATAACAGATTGAAAGAAATCGTGGATAACTTTGATCAGATGAAAATTGGTTTGGATGAGCCGTTTAAATTCCACTGTACTATGTGCGGTAAATGCTGCATAGATCGAGAAGACATACTTTTGACGCCAAGAGATATATATAATATGTCGAAAGAGCTTGGTTTGAATCCCCGTGACTTTTTTATCACTTATTGCGAGAATTATATAGGCAGCGATTCCAAAATGCCAATTGTAAGGCTCAAACCGAGAGGCTCCATTAAAAGATGTCCTTTATTAAAAGACCGAAAATGTTCAGTGCATAAAGCAAAACCAGCTGTATGTGCAATGTTTCCTATTGGTCGCTGTATTAGATTTGAAAATGAAAAAGAAAAAAATCCAGTTGCAATGTATGGAACCGAATACATTTTCACAAATCCTGGATGCGGTGATAATTCTGAAACTCACACTGTTAGTGAATGGTTGAATGAATTTGGAATTCCCATTGATGATCCGTTCTTTTTCAAGTGGAACAATACCATCATGAAGCTGGGCTCCATCTTCCGCAAGGCTGAAGGAAAAGTAAAAGATGAGCTGATGGAAAAGGTTTGGACTCTTACTTTTGTTAAGCTTTATTTGGACTATGATATGGAGAAAGATTTCCTGCCTCAGTTTGAGAAAAGTTCTGAAGAACTTCTTACAGTGATGCAGCTTATGCCTATTCCGAAAGGTGGTAAACAACATGGATGATACTCGCAACCAAAACCAAATTATTCGCAAGGATGCCCGTGGATGTTTTGTTGAAAGCCTAAGCGATGCATTTGAAATAGGCAGGATCCATTTTGTTTTTGCTACATATGATCTTAGCCGTCCGGCGGGCCAGCGTCAAACAAATTATATATCTATCTACATTACAGCAGATGAATTTCTTGAGTTGTGCAGAAAGACTGAATGCGGTGAGCTTCGCTATATGCTGCAGAATAAGAAAAAAAGTGGAGATAAAACTCCACTTTATCAGTGCCTTGGAGGTACTTCTGCAGAAAAGCTAGCAAAGCAAGGTCGTTCTCGGAAAGATGGAATGAGCCAATCAAGAACAGCTCAGCTACTCTGTGGCAGTAAATCCGATTTTCTATTTGTAGCTGACAGTGGTCCTGGACAAGCCAATGATAAAGGATTGATAGTCCCGAAATTCGGAAATAAACCTGAAAATCATGTGGCGATTAGCATGACCTTTGAAAGCTTTAGCGAGTTACTGCTTATAACAAAAACACATTACGAAGCCTGGTTATCAGCTTGGTATCTTGTTAAATTTCAGTCAGGAAAGAAAGAACCGATTACATCTCATAATAGCACATATCAAACGGGGGACTCCGGAGAATCGATGTTCCAAAGTATCATAAAATCATCCCCTTTAATGGATGATGTAGGATAACTATTTTTGTGGCGGTACAGTCTATACTGTACCGCCACTTTTTTATATATGGAAAATTAGGTTCTACGCTTTCTTATTAGAACAACAACGACAATAATCACGATTGCAAATATAAGGACTATTCCGAGAAAAATTAAAAGGATCGGTGACAAATAATTATTAAAGATAGGTGCGGTCGGCTTAGAATCGGAACAGAGAGTAAATGTGAGTTCACCTTCTGGCAGATTTGAAAACTTGCATATGTAACCACTATTTGATTGTTCAAACCCCTCTGGTCCGCTTTCTGTCATGTAAAATGGTGTATTCACCATAATATTTAAAGTGCCAAAGTCTTTCCAACTTTGTGCAGGAGACAGTAGGTATGTGTATTCGTAAATAGGGGGCTCATAATTGGTGTTGATAGATGGATATACAGGAGCAGTCACGGTATTAACTATTTTCTCACCGGGTTCCAATACTATCTCATACTCATACCAGCGCATTAACTGGTTCGAGATGTCAAATTGAAATTCTGAACCAGGAACAACGCCATATTCCCACTCGAAGTATTTCATTGATTCTACAATCGCATTATACCAGTCGTATTCTAAAATGCCGGAATCTGCTTCATATTCAGATAGAGCCAGTTCCTTAAATGTTATGACATTTGTGTTTACCAGGGTCATGGTACCATCAATTTCTTTTTCACAAGACCCATCTTCATAAAATTTCCACTCTGGCATTTGAGTCAATGGATTTCCAATTACATTTAGAACAAACGGTTCATCTTGAACCCAAGTTTCGACTTGGATTCCATTATCTTGAGTTTTGGCACCACTTTGATTTTCTAGCAGAATTTTTGTTTTGTTTTGATCTGCAGAGAAGATAAATGCCGCATTTGCAGCCCGATATGTTTCAGTATCCACATTGCTCGCAACAAAGGTATATTGAGTTACAGGTAAATCCGGTTCGTAAAACTCATCATCCATATATGAGCTATGCAACATGGAAACATCTCTGTTCAGTTCAAACTGGGATCCATTCAATGAAAATGTGTGGCGTAGTTGTTTATCAATCGGTGTCCCGTCAATTGATACATTGTACCGTTCTGTATCTGCGGTCCAGATTGTTTCATCTGTTTTCGAATTGCGAATTATCCCATAATCAGGGACTGTTCCAAAAGGGAACGCAAGTACAGCGTTTACAGTGTAATCCGCTGGATTATAAAAAGTGTACTCTGCAGTCACTTTTCCATTATAGCTCAAATAATCTTCGGACTCATTGTAGTACTGCTTTGGAAATTCGTTAATATCAAATGTCAAATTTTCATTCTCAACGACAATCGGACACTCATCATTTGTGATAATAGCTCCTGTAGCGGTTGTTCCGGTCCAATGGGTCTGTGCTGAATTCGCGGATGCATGTGGTGGGATTAAATTCAACATCAGAAAAGATAAGCAGAAAAACAAAATAAACCTTCGGAATATGCAAAGTGTCCTCTTCATAGTTAGCACCTCCTTGAAATATGAGTAATTTGAATCGTTGAAATAAAAAATGATAATTAGATAGTGCGGGTTCAATCAATATTGTTTTTATAGCCGGAGCTATCAATAATGATTCTTTTGCATTTGGGACAGCAGTCACTCTCTATGTGATGAGGAGACAGTGCTGGCTTACCAAGCTGAAGGGAAAATGTTTCATCATCATCAGTTAACAAACTGATTTTATGCTTCTTTGTGCTCCATAAGGTCATTCCACAATTTAGATAACCATGTATCATTTCAACATTACAAAATGGACATTTCATAGTTATTCCTCCGCCTAAACAATCCAATTTATATAATAATATTTCCTCTCAATACTATTATACTTTGTATAATGCTATATCTCAACAGAGTGGTTTTAATTTGTTTGTAAAACTGTAAACCTTATTCTTACTGATCTTATTTCTATATTTTTTTGTGTGAAAACAAAATGGCATATAAAATGGCAAGATAAATGGCAAGGTTGATGCCGATGACATGCAAATTGTTATGTGGTATACTTTTAATATCCACACTTAGGCTTTGATGAGAACGGTTTTAAAACCGAAATTTTATACAAAGGAGTGTGTTGACATGAAATACTGCCCATATTGCGGCGCATCCCTTGTGGATGACGTCGTTTCTTTTTGCTCGGAATGCGGAAAGGAATTACCTCATTCAAACTCAAAAGAGGTTAACGAGGAAAAAGAACCCAAAGCCCAAAAGAGTATTACTGCTCAGAAATTGACCAAAAAAAAGAAACGTCCTCCGCAAGAAAATACCGAAACATTACCAAATGAAACAGAAAAGAACGATCCTTCTTACGATGGGTATTATGATGACATCGTACCAAGTGACATTGGAAAACACCGTGAAGGCATCGATTGGGTGATGATGAAACGGGTTGGCTTAGTTGCAATCGGAGTGTTATTGATCATTTCTTTATGTGTTGCTGCTATGTATCTGTTGTAATGTTACACTTTCGAGAGCGATACCGTGTAATAAGGTAAAGCTCAAAACGAGGTGAACACTAATGTATATTTCGAAAGGTATGGTTGCAAGACCGTCTACAGAAGAATTACTATTTGTAACACGGTGTGGGGTCGAATTTCGCTTGACTGGGTTAGAAGCCGACTTGTGGTTAGACGGTAGATTTTCTTTTGCCTATGAGAAAACAGAAGAACAGAAAAAGCATTTGCAGCATTTGGCACGAATGAATTTGGTTGAGTATAGAGAGGAAACGAGTGAATTAGCTCAGTATCAGATCTTGACTCAGTGCGTCCTATGTCAAACAAAACCTAAGATGCGTTTTTCCAGACTCAGCACAAAAGAAAAAGAACTTTTAGAATGGATCTGTCATGCGGGTCTACATCTATCTGTAGCAGAACTTGTTTACCTGAATGAGAAAGGTATTCGTCCTTCGTCTGAACTGCTATATTCCTATAACAGGCAGAAATTGACGGAAACCATCTATTTTCAAAATAACATTCAGGACAATATTTTAGAAGTACAGATGGAAAAGGCAGCAACACGAGATGAAACCATTAAAAACATTCTGAGTTTGCTCAAGAAAAAACGGATACTGTTATTGTGAGGTGATATAATGAAAGAGAAGTTTATGGCTTTGCCAGAAGCTTTACAAAAACAACTGATAATACGTTTCGGAGCAGGGTCAGTGTTTTTAATTCTCACCATTTTAATCCTGGTTTTGTATAAAGATGTTTATCTTTTAATACCCTGTTTGGTGTTTGCGGCATTTTTTTACGTGAATGGCATTTACGTTTGGCACACTGTTACAGGAAACAGGTATATCATATTAGAAGGTCTATGCAGTTCAGTTGATAAAACGCCACTACGTAAACGTGTGAAAAACATTTACCTTGAAACGGAGTCAGGAACTGTAAAGATTGTGATCAGGCAATGTATAAAACAGATGGAAAAAGGAGATACTATCCGAGTATATATCTCTAAAAATACACCGGTTTATGAGCATGATCAATGTAAAGTGTTATGCAGTTACCTTGCATTGGAAAAAATGAGAAAGGGGAAGAGCAATTATGACAGCCGAGAATTTACTGGTGCTGCTGGACGAAATCAGGAATCTGATTCATGAGCATTCTGATAAAGACGGACATATGGACTGTGACACACAAAAAGTCTATCTTGCATTAGAGCTGGCAAAAAAAGAACTGCTCCAAACTCAGTCATCATAACTAAGAACTTTTTCAGACGGATTGACTGAGAGGATAAAGTATGCTATAATAAAAATAACAGTTTCAAGGTTTTCAGTTGAAAATCCATAGTATCAAGGTTTACAAAGTGTCAGTTAGCACAATTGTGCTGATTGGCACTTTTTTTGTTTCTCTCGGTTTCTGCCTGGAAAACAGGTTGAAATAAATATATTTGATAGCAGGTAACCCCTGCAAGAAAGGAGTCTTAACTATGTTAATGACATTTGGCACCCCGGTTGTTATATCAAAAGGATATAACGACACCCCCGCACTCAAGTATTCGGAAAATAACGATTCTGTACGATTCAGAGTCGGATACAAAGTGTACGATACTCGTGCGGAAAACAACTCGCGCTGGGTTAACTTCTCTGCGAAAGCGTTTGGTCCTCTCTGCGAGCGAATTAAAAATATGAAGCTCAAGGAAGGCTCTCTTGTCACGATTCTTGGCCGTTTGGATGAGGATACATGGGAAGATGCTACAACCGGCGAAAAGAAGAGTGTTCCCGTTATCATTCTGACAGATATTGAATACTGTTTCAGTGGTGGGAACAAAAAAGCCGACAATAATGGCAATCACGAAACACCGCCTGTCTCCTCTCCCGCTGCTGCACCGCAAAATACTTCTACACCTGAAAATTTTACAGGATTTGAAGCATTTGGCGGCGGAAATTCTTTTTTTGATGAATAAGGAGGACACAGAACAATTGAATCAGGCGCATTGAAACGCACATGAGTTACAGATAAACTGCTCATGTGCGTTTTTTTGTGCCCAAAAATGAGTACAAGAAAGGAAATATGCCAATGAATCGAAAAGAACACAAACGGCATATGGCTTATGAAGCGCTGATTCTATTAGGAATGCTTGCGCTTCTGACATTTATCTGCCGACTTTGGCCGATTTTACTTTTGATTATTCTGGGCATTTTTGTAGCAGTCATCCGGCTCTTGTTTCTCTCTTCAAAAACGGTAGAACCCATTGAAGTGCAAACAACCGTTCAGGAACCTACGCCAATTCCCACCGAAAAGGATGTACGGGATCTTGCCTACGGCGTGATTCAGCGTCGAGTCACAGAACTGGTATTGGCAGAATTTCCACAAGCTCGATGGATCTGGGAAAATCCGAACGCCAGAAAAAGCATTGAAAGTGGTGAATCCGTCTATATCTTGCTTAATCGAGCCGGCGGTTATCGTCGTGCTAAAGTGGAAGTCCAAAATCTTCAGATAGTCGGCATACAGTTTTGTACTGCCGAAGGGCCATGTCCTCAAAATGAATCTGAAGAAAATATGGAATCTACAGAAAACCATGATGAGGGATTTACTGATGAAACCAGTGATGATTCCACCTGTGAAGAAATCCCTGAAAACTATGAACTGTTAGCTTTTGAATGGACTGAATCTCATATGATAGATCTGAATGAGCGCTGTAATGAGGCTATCGGACAAGGAAAGCAATCAATATTGATTTCCGAGGAAGAGCTTCCTGCAAAACAGAGCTGGAAAAACATTTGCGACGAGCTAATGCGTTCTGATATTGAGCTTGCAGTCTGTCAAGAAAACGGTATCGAAATCAAATTTGCGCAGTAAAACTGCAGAAAGGAAATCAAGCACTATGAGTGTAACAAATTTATTTAACTTTTCACGTTCCCTCCCAGCCCCTTTTGATACCCTCAGAAACAAAAAAGTAAAGGTTTCATCGAAGTATGGATCAGGAATGGAATCTACTCTTTGCTCTTCGGCAATTAAAGCAATTCATGCTTTGTGCCGTTGTATGGATGGGTCTTCAGAAGGCGCAGTTGGTACCATTGATAACAGAACAGTTGCGGAGTACAAATCTTCTATTGGACCAGATTCCTATCATCTCGTTGTGTATGATACAAAGGCCGGAAATCTGCTTGCCAGTGTATATGACAAAAGCACCGAAGTGATGGAGGTTTATACTCTGAACAACAGCGGTAGAGACGGTGCAGCAGTCCTTATGGCTATGATGCCCGCTTTTATGGAAGATGAGGAATTCAGCAAACATCTGGAAAGCTATCACAATCATATGAATGATGGTTTTTCGGATTTGTCTGCAGCAACAGATGATATGGCAATCCTTTGCGACAATATGTACCGCCGTGTAAAAGACGAAACGTGTGCGGCGCATGTTAAGGTTGTTTTGGATAAGTCCGGAAATCTGATGCGTATTTCTCAAACACAACTGGATTCCGGTGCGTATACACCAAACGATGTTATAGCCGGAGAGTTCACTGTATTTGCTCAGACGGGACCAGTAGTCATCAAACGCTCTACTAACACAGTAGAACACAGCGACTTTATTAGCAAGTATCAGTTTAATCCCGGACGATCCTTATCTCCGCTGGAAAAATCGCTGGTTCCACAGCTTCCCGCATGGTATATCATACCGGATGAAGTGGTAGACATCTGCAAACACGCAAATGCTACAACTGGAAAAGCGATGCCGATGCGTAATTTTCTGCTGCGTGGTCCTGCAGGTACAGGTAAAACAATGGGCGCCAAAGCAATTGCGGCGGGGCTTAATTTACCTTACATGAAATACACCTGTTCGGCAGGCACAGAAATTTTTGATTTCGTCGGCATGATTTTCCCGGAAACCGATTCTGTTTCTACGGGAGATGCTGAACTGGATCGCGAACGAGAAGCTTTGAAGGCAATGGGCGGAATCAATTATGCCAATGTTGCTGCCTTGATGCACTTGCCTGACTTGGATGATATGGATTATGATCCAGCAGGTGTATATAAGGCTCTTACGGGGATTGACAATGATGACGCCTCCGCTCAAGACTGTATGAGTATTGTCTTGGATAAGGTTACGGAAAAAGTACAGCAGCTCAGCAAACGTGCAGAGAACCATCAGAGCAGTGGACAGTCATACACATATGTGGAGACCGACTTTATAAAGGCTCTGAAAAATGGGTATGTGATTGAAATCCAGGAGCCAAGCACAATTATGCAGCCTGGCGTTTTGGTGGGTCTTAACTCAATGCTTGAGCAATCTGGATCTATTACACTGCCAACCGGAGAAATCATAAATAGGCATCCAGATGCTGTAGTGGTTGTTACCACAAATATCAGCTATGAGGGTTGCCGTGGACTCAATCAGTCTGTTATCGACCGTATGAGTCTTGTCGGAGATGTTGAGCTTCCGGCACCTGAAGTCATGGTACAGCGCGCCATGAGTGTAACAGGATGTGCAGATGATTATCTGGTATCCCAGATGGTGCAGGTTGTCAACGATATGTCTGACTATATGAGGAAAAACAGTATCACAGACGGTTCTTGTGGCATGAGAAGCTTAATCGACTGGATTATCAGTACCGAAATTACCGGTGATCCATATGCGTCGGCATTATATACCATTATCAGCAAGGCAACTGCTGATGAGGATGACCGACAAGCTCTAATCAATACCGTATTGGAACCGATATTTGCGCCAAGACGCTCAAAGAAAGCAGTATAAAATTTTAAGGAAGGAGGTTACCCTACATATGGCAAGGGTGAATCACAAAAAAGTCAAGCAGATGCTTGACCAAAATCGCAGTAAAATTACAGACCGTCAGTTCTTTACTTCGCGTATTTTAGCAGGACATTATGAAGACATGGCGATTGCGCAAACCAGGAGATACAAGTATAATCGGCGCATTCACATGAAACTTATATGGAAACCCAGAAGCGATGAAACCGCAGTAACTAATAACAGGCATATTTTGATAAATGCAGGACATCCATTGGTAACAAAGAAAAATCGAACTCGTGAGGATCGATACGAAATTGTTACTGGCATGTTTGCGCACGAGCTTGGGCATGTGCTGTTTACGGATTTCCCCATACAACAGACCCACAATAATTTTATGGGAATGTATAAATGGTATCCAGAACCGCCGAGTCTACTTTTTCCCGATGATGCAAAGAGAGAAAAAGCACTTTGGGAATATGCAAAAAAAGAACCCAGAAATCTCGAAATGCTTCAATCAGTTTCTCATTATGTTTGTAACATCATTGAGGATGGTTATGTTGAAAGTCGTATGCTTTCACGGTTTCCAGGAGTCCTTGGACAAAATCTTGCAACTCTGCGAGATCAAATGTTTGAGGATATGCGAACTGTGACTCAACTGATTGAGTCTGAGGAAGATGAAGAACGTCCAACTCATATTTTTCAGAGTATCGCTCAACTGCTGCTCTCCTATGTAAAGTATGGAGAAATTAAGTACGGCGAGGCTTCCAAAAAGGACGAAAGGATTCAGTTGGTTTTTAGCCTGATATCAGATCTGGATAATGCAATTATGGTTACATCCGGAAAAGAAAGGCTGAAAACAGTAAATTTAGTCTTAGTTCGTTGCTGGGATTATATTGAAAGCTTTATTGAGGTATGCAAACAGCGTCAGGATGATGCAAAAGCTGCAGGCGAAGAAACATCAGTGTCAGAAACACTTGCAAAAGCCTTTGGTTCTGTGGTAGGAGGTTCTTGTGCAGGCGAAGGTGATACCATCCCTGTCCCGGAACCACGTACAAGCTCTTGCCCAGCATGCAATGCCGGAAAGAGAAAAGCCACAAAAGCAATTGCTGAAGGCAGCGATGAGGAAGATAATTCTTCCTCATCAGAATCGGAAAATGCTGTCAGTGACGAAAAAGAAGATGATGCGTCAGATAATTCCGAGAATAGTACCACTGCATCGCAGTCATCAATAGGGGATGACGGTGTAGAAAGTGGCGCACTAAGTGGAAACGGCAAGAAGAATGTTTCCTCTGAAGAAGAAGGAAGAATCCCTTATCAACAGACTGAAAGTGTCTCTGAGCCGACTGGTGGTGAAACATCCTACAATGATGACTATCAGCGTGAACATTACGAAAATGCAGCTTCTGATATCGAACGTCTTTTAGATAAAATGGCGGAAAAAGCTGCATGCGAACAACTTGAAAACGAGCGACTCAGGGAACTAAATGAAGCTGCACAGAATATCTCTTATGGGGATATTCATGCGGGTGTACAAATACGCGTCAACCGTATTGCCGATGTCGATAATGAGCTTATAGAGCAATATGATCAAATTTCGGCACCGCTGATCCGAATTTCTAAGCAGCTGCAAAAAAGTATCGTTCAGCAGTTAAAAGACAGACAAAGAGGTGGAAAACAAACAGGCTTGGTAATGGGACGCAGATTGGATGCGCACGCATTATGCCGAAATGATGGCAAGGTTTTTTACAAAAACGCCTTGCCAAATGAGGTCCCCCAGATATCTGTTGGTTTATTGCTGGACGAGTCTGGTTCTATGTCTTCCTGCGACCGTTGTACTTATGCCAGAGCTGCAGCGATTATCTTATACGATTTTTGTCATAGCTTGGGTATACCAGTAACAATTTATGGTCACACAACGGGATACGACAGCGTAGAATTGTTCTCATATGCTGAATTTCAAGACATTGATCAAGACGACAAGTACCGCCTTATGGATATTTCCGCTAGAGGAAGCAATCGTGATGGCGCGGCTCTTCGATTTGTAGCCGAGAAAATGGTGAAACGACCCGAGGAGATCCGTATTTTAATGCTAATCTCAGATGGACAACCAGCTGACAGTGGTTATTACGGTGCAGCTGCAGAAGAAGATCTGAGAGGTATTAAGCAGGAATATCGTCGAAAAGGATTGCTTTTCATCGCAGCGGCAATCGGCGATGACAAGCAGAACATCGAAAGAATCTATGGTGATTCCTTCATGGATATCACTGATCTAAATCAACTGCCCATAAAATTGACGGCTGTAGTAAAGCGTCACATAGGGGTATAAACAACATCACTATAACAATGATGGGCAGCTGAATTACAGTTGCCCATCTGTCTTTAAGAAAGGAAAATCATTATGCATTTTAAGACAATGGTAGCTGTAAATATTGCTCCCATAGTGGAGGATGAGAAAAGAAATCAGGAAATCAGGGATATGATCCAAAAACTTTCGGATTCCAGGTCTGAAAAAGTTAACCACATGCTGGAATGGCAAATCAGCCGCTTGCGTAGCAAAGTTACTGGCTTCTCAAGCGCTGTAGACGACATGGTCTCTGAAGTCATGGAACCCTATTTTCAGGATACAAGAAATCCTGACTATCTTGAGTTCTTTGATATGACAGCAGAATTAAGAGAAGATTACAACAGTACAACTGACTGTATTAAACTGCCAGAAGGCAAAATTGTTCAATTGGATCGTCCTCCATATTACACGAACTACATTATTCAGGATGGAAAGGTTTTTCAGCAGCAAGCTGGAAAATTACATCATCAGAAACGTACCAAAAAAGCCAAAAAAATTCAGGCCTTGCCTCAGTATCCCATTTCCTCTCTCTATTCATCTTTTGAACAATATGCAGAATCATTTGGATTTGAGTATGATGGAAAAAAGCAAGGATATGGGTATTACTGTAATCCAAACACTAGATGGGACTGGTATCAAATTGGCGGAAGATGGCCAGAAATGTTCTTGGTTCGTACAGATTGCAAAGAGTATTCTGAAGGAGAAAGAAGCTGGTGTAATGAAGATGCTCAGCTTGAAGCTCCGGAAGGTTACATTTGGGTTTCTGCAGCACGAAAAAAAGACATTGACTGGGATGCTATGCGAAAATGGGATCATCAAAAATCGGTTAAAGCTTATGAAAAATATAAGTCCATGTTTCTGGATGGAAAATTAGAAGAAGGGTTTTATGGACAAATTGTAGAGGATGGTATCATTTTCGTAGACAAATATCTCTATCATAAAGGTGAAACCTTAGAAAATTTTCTTGAACGCTTTGCTGTTCCGGACACCTGGAAGTATCCTTTGGGAGTCAACGATATTGTAGATGCTGACAATTGGTGGGAGCAAGATGATTTGAGTTGCGCATTATCTGATAATCGCAATTCGGATTGGCACACTTCCATTGATGAGTACATAGACAATGTTGATGATGACATGGTGCTTGTTGGTGTAGATTATCATATTTAAGGAGGAACGGATATGAATCAAAAATATTTACAGGGGATTTCCAGCGATATGGAAAATTTAGATAGTACGGTTTTCTTTGAAGCTACTCCCGAAAACATTTCAGCTTTTTTGGCACGGCACCGGTGGGCAGAAATGTCTGCTATTGGCACTATGAAAGATCAGTCTTTCTTATCTGCAAAAATGGGTTTGATAGACACTTGTCCAGATCAAGAATATTTGGCGAAAAAGATTCTTCCGATTTATGCTAAGGTTCAAATGGGAAGTATTCATGTACCAAAATTGAAAACAGTATCAAAAGAGGTGGCTCTTTCTGAGAAATGCCCAAGACCAGACTGGAATTATTTGCGCTGGGATGGTTACAGTGATAAAAAATATCAGGACATTCTCAGTGGCAAGGCTCTATTAAAATTGTTTTGGCATGGAAAAATGGCTTTATTGGATTTACAGGTCTGCTCTTATTACAATGAAACAAAATTAGCTCTGAAATTAGTAGATTGGAGCCAAGAAGATCCAGAGCCTTGGGGAGATTTAAGTGTAAATTTAGGAATTCCTGTAGAAAAGGACTGTGCTTTTATCGACACTAACAATTTAGGGGAAGAAATCCTTCCATGGATAGAAAAAACAGGATTAGGATCGCCTACAGGTCGAACTGAGCGAAGCGGATTTGTGGTTTATCCAGAGTATCACTTCAATCCGGGACGACTGAAAGAGTTGGATGACTTCGGATATGAACTGTACGAAAATCTTTTCTGGAGGTAACTAAAATGCTAACAGCAAAATTGATTACACAGGGGGCGTTTATATGCTCATAAACAAAACAGGAGCTGAATTCCAGTATAATGGAATGGCTTTTAAAATCGGCGAGAGAATTATTGCAAATTCACAAAGTGAGTATTCCGGCTTAATAGGACACATCTTAGAGATCAGAGATGGTGAAGATAAGGAAACAGAAAATGAAACTCCAGATATTTATTGCGAGTTTGATGTTCCACCCTTGCCTTATGATGTAAAAGCTCTTGAAAAACATTTTTCAGAGCTATACGGAGAAACGAAAAAAATCGATGAAATCCCACTTGATTGCATCATCATGGCTCCTGAAATGCTAGATACAATGACTACTATTCAGGAAAATCAGGAAAAAATTATTGTTTATGCGGTAGAAGAAGATTGGTCTGTTGATGGAGAATCAGGGCATACCACATCACTTTTTGGAGATTATCAATATGCTAAGATAGCACTATGCGAAATGCTTCAAAAAGAGCAGAATACTGGTTGCATCCAGATATTTCGCAATGCCGGCAGTTTCATATCTGAATCTGACGAGCACTCATATGAGTGCTGGATCGATGGTGAATACATTGAAAATCATTATTGTCTGAATTTGATACAAAAAGAATTGCTGCTTAGTTCGGGAAAATTGGGAGAAATAGGTCGTGAATATCTAAAACAATGCAGAATCGAAGACTTTGAATCTCAGTTAGTACAGTCCGACATAACTACAGACCTTACAGAAGACCAGTACCACAGCCTAATTGAGGATCCCAGTATTCCAGAAAGAATTGAAAAGACTTTGGGAAAGAACGATTCTTATTGGGATAGCTACTGGCATTCGATATCTGAGGTCATCGGGGATTTAACAAAAAAGTATCATGAAGGAGGTGAAGCAAATGTTTGATAAACATGAATCACGCCATATTTTGACCAGCATTGTTTCTTATCCGGAACGCGGTGAAGGTGGAAACAATAAATATCGCGGAAATTGTTCTCCAAAACTTATTGAGGATTTACTTGGCTTTTTCAAGCCGATGGAAATCTGCGACTATATGTGTGGTAGTGGCACAACAAAAGCCGCTGCTGATAAACTGGGAATCCGCAGTCATCTGTACGATCTACATAGTGGATTCGATCTAATGAATTGCGAAATTCCAGAACGTCCAGAATTCATTTTCTGGCATCCTCCATACTGGGATATAATCAAATACTCTGATGTTATGTACAAAGCGTCGGAAGTAAAAGAGAAATATGGATACGATCCTTGTAAGGCGGATTTATCCCGTATCCCAGATTGGGACAGGTTTGTTGAAGCGATGAACTATGCAATGATGAAACAGTTTTGTGCTCTGGAAAAAGGCGGTCGTATGGCTGTTCTTATTGGAGATATCAAAAAGCGTGGAAAGCTATACAGTATGCTTGCAGAGATTATAAAGCCAGGAACGCTGGAAAACATTATAATCAAAGCGCAGCACAATTGCTTTTCTGATCAAATACAGTACAGTGGAAAATTTATTCCAATTCTTCATGAGTATGTACTGGTTGTGAGAAAAGATAATGCCCTTATCTATCCCATTCTTTTTACAACAGAGAAGAAACTGGACATCCGTGACATGCCAGGAGCTACTTGGCGTGATGTAGTCGCAGCTGTATTGACTGAGAAAAAGGAGGCTGTATCCTTAGAAGAAATTTACAAGGAGGTGGAGCTATACAAAAAAGCTCAAAAAAATCAATGGTGGAAGGAAAAAGTTCGCCAGACTCTTCAATACCATCCGGATCATTTTTTTCATGCTGGACGAGGACTTTGGGGCCTTCGTCAAAGGCATGCAGTGTGAATCGGAAATGGTAAATAAGTATCAAGCATAAAATTTAATAATTGCCACACTGAAGGGATGTCTATTTAGACATCCCTTTTTCTTTTGAATTTTTTTCGGAAAAACGCATATCATATCTTAAAGTGCTTATTTACATTTTTACTTTAACGATGTATAATTTAAAGCAAGAATGTAAATGAGCACTGAGAGGTGATTATGTATGGATAAAATCTGGGAAAAATTTGTTAGAATAGCAGAGGATAATGATGGAGTTATCCGAACAAGCCAAGTTGAAGCGGCTGGTATCAGTCGTCCTATGCTAAAAAAATATATGGATTTAGGAAAATTGGAGCGCATCAGAAAGGGTCTATATATATTAAGCGGAGAAGTTGCAGACGAATATGTTCTTCTGCAGGCTCAAAACACAAAAGCTATCTTTTCATATGGAACGGCACTTTTTTTCTGGGGGTTGTCAGACAGAACGCCACATATTTTAGATGTGACGCTGCCTCAAGGATTGAATGCTACTGTGCTGCGGAAAAACAATCCGAATATCCGTTGTCATTACATCGTAAATGATTTGTATGAGTTGGGTATTACGGAATTGATGTCTCCTCAGGGAGGTACAGTGCGTTTGTATGATAAAGAAAGATGTATTTGTGATTTGATACGGGATAAAGAGAAAATAGAAATGCAGTTGTATTCGCAGGCTCTCAGGGACTACTTTAAATCCAAGCCTAACAATCGTAAATTGCTGCGATACGGTAAACAATTTGGAATTGATGATAAAATAAGGACTTACATGGAGGTTTTGTCATGTTAACACCGGAACAAATTAAAGGACGGATTAAGAACATCGCAGAGAAAAAAGAGCTGCGCCCACAAGAGGTTCTGCAGATGTTTTTGTTTGAGAGAGTATTGGAACGCCTTTCCGCTTCTGAATATAAAAGTAATTTTATTTTGAAGGGAGGCTTACTTATTTCATCCATGATCGGGATCAGCGAAAGAACAACAATGGATATGGATACTACTGTTCGCGGCATTCAAATGGAAGAGGATGAGATTGTAGAGATAGTCAAAAAAATCATTGCAATAGATGTGGATGATGGGATTCAATTTGAGTTTCAAAGAATTGAACCGATTCGTGAAGATGATGCATATAACAACTTTAGAATTCATCTTATCGCAAAATACGGTAAAATAAATAATCCAATGAAAATGGATGTTACTACAGGCGATGTTATTACACCAGCAGCAATTCGGTATGATTACCCTCTAATACTCAGTGAAAAAACGGTTTCCATTTTGGCATACTCATTAGAAACAATATTAGCAGAAAAATATGAGACTATTATTCGTAGAAACATTGGAACCACAAGAGCAAGAGATTTTTATGATTTGTATATGCTTTGTCGGCAGCACTGGGATGAGATCCGTTTTGAAGTATTGCATGATGCAGTACAACATACGGCTAAAAAGCGTGGGTCACTTGAAGAATTGTACGATTGGAAAGATATTCTCAAAGAAATTAGAGAGGAACCGCAGCTGTACACACTCTGGAGAAATTATGTCGCAGAAAACAAATATGCTGAGGGTCTTGAGTTCCATGTGATTTTGGATGTTGTCGATGAGATTGCCGAGATGTTGAATTTCTAAAATTTCAATTCAAACATAGCAATGGAATGTATCATTTACAGGCTTCTTTCTTATATAGATTGACTGGAGAACAAATCTCTGTTATAATATATATAACAGTTTCAAGATTTTCGTAAGAAAAATCATAGTTATCAAGTAATCAAAGTGTCATTTGCATTTTTGCAGATGGCACTTTTTTGTTTTCCGGCCAAATTTCATATTGGGCATAAGCCAGCAGTCCTTCGGGGTTGCTGGCTTTTGTTATATATCAAGGCGGTTAACCGTCAAAAAAAGAAAGGAGCATCTATATGCTAAAAAAATGCGAAGACAACTATTTCACAACCTTCAGTTCCCCTGTGGTGATGTTAGATTACCACGAACAGCTGGAGAGAGAAAGCAAGTGGCACAGATGCAAGGTCAACACCCTGCAAGTTGAACCGCTGAATGAATCCTCTCCCCTCTATGGTAATTTAAGTGCTTTTGCCTCAGGAATCTCTCAAGATGCTGTAGAGGATACGGCAAAAAACTTAGGTTTAGCTATGCGTGTAGATGGCGAATGCTATCCATTGCGCATGACAGCCTACAAAAGCCTTCTTGACAGGGCGAAAATCGGAGGTACTGCGCTCCCAAAACTTGGACGTGATGTATTGGCAGAAACCTTGAATGCCTGCCTGCATCTGTATTCAGCCGAGGCATTACTTCTGATTCGTGATGAAAAAATTGCAGCAGTTCATTCCGGAGATCCATCAGACTATTCTGTCCTTCCAATCAATGAATTGCTCAGTACCCTCACAAGAAAGCTGGATGAGCGTTTTCCAGGCGCTGTTTTTGAGTCTGGATATACCGATCATTCGTGTTCCAGTGCTACCTGGACACTTCCCGGTCAGAAAGATGATCTCTTAGGTGCCTATGCTAAAGTGCTGAAAGAGCAAGGTAAAAGTGCTATGGCTGCAAAACTGATGCCAGGCATTCGCTTTATGACCTCAGACACAGGCGTTGCCTCTGCAAAAGTTTCAGCGCTTCTAACCGGTCTGCAGTATCCAATCCATATTGGAGGATGTATTGCAGTAGATCATCGCCATCAGAAAAAAGTGAATGATTTTGAAAATGCGTTGGATCAGTTATTTGCTCAGTTTGGTGATTCAGTAGCAAAACTGGAAAAGCTGTTGGATATCGAACTTGAGTACCCAGTCAATGCAATGACACGCATCTGTAAAAAGCTGAGTCTTCCTAAAAAGGCAGCGGTGGAAGCAATCGCAATGTTTGAGATGTCTTATGGCGGAGGATCAGCAACAGCACATGATGTTTTCATGGCACTGCAGGAAATTCCTTTTATCCTTAAAAGTCAGAATACTCCGGAGAGCAAAATGCTTGTTATAGAAGAAAATATGGCAAGAGCATTGACACTGAAATGGAGTGATTATGACCTTGCAAAGGCGGTGAGCTATTGATGGCACAGCCCATTTTGCTATGCGACACCAAAGGAATGAGCAATGAGCGCTGGCTGGAATGCAGAATGCATGGTCCTGCAGGGACGATTCCTTATACCGTCGGTGGAAGTGATGTAGCTACAATTTTTGGTTTGAGTCCATGGACAACACCATTAGAATTGTGGTTAATCAAAAAAGGAAGAATGAAACCTGTTGAAAAGGCAAATGCGAGTCAGCTGGAAATGGGACATCTTTTAGAACCCATTGCTGCCCACTGGTATGCGAAAAAAAGCGGAAATACCGTTTATGAGGATACTGGTTTATATCAACATGCTGATCACCCATATGCCTTGGCCAACTTTGACCGCAGGTTCACTCGTTCATCAGATGGTGAACCCGGAATTTTAGAGTGCAAGAGCTGCACCTATCACAAGGCTGAAGACTGGGCGGACGATGCAATCCCCATTTACTATGAGCTGCAATTACGATTTTATCTATCAGTTGCAGATGTGCGAATAGGCGCTTTCTCTGCTCTTTGGGGTAACAATCCGGAAACGGACTTAGCTATTCCAGATATTGAACGAGATCAGGCGAAAGAAGATATGATTTTCGAACGCCTTGAGGAGTGGATTTGGAGCTTAGTGCATGATAAACCCCCTAAGATGACAGATGTAAAGCCCAAACTGGCTTTAGAATCATTGGCCAGAATTTATGGCAGCAGTCAACCTGGTTTACCAACCATTGAGTTGCCAAAAAGTTATGAAAAACAAGTTCGTCGCATTGCGCTTCTACAAGGCAAAATTGATGAATGCAATGCGGAAATAAAATCTTATGCAAAGGAGATCGAGGCACATAGTGTGCGAATTGCAGAATTGATGAAGAAACATGAAAGAGGTATTTTAGAAACAACTACCGACAAATTCCTAATTGATTTTGCCACGAAAACCAGCCGCAGAACGGACACAAAGGCTTTGAAAGAAAAATATCCTACCGTCTTCAAAGATGTGCAGAAAACTACTGAAAGCCGAAAACTAAAAGTCTCTGTTCAAACGGCGTAATCATCTGAGCCGGGAGGATTTCTCCCGGCTGAATTTTAGAAAGGAGTTCATTATGGAACAAAATATTTTTATCGAGAATTGGGAAGACAAGCTTGCTTTGCAGTTTCTAAAAAACAACAGGTGTTGTAAAAAAGCATATATCTGTTCTCCTCTAAGCGCACCGACAGAGGAAGAAATGCTTCGAAATATGCATAGTGCCAGAGCGTATATGTATTATGCTATGGAGAAAATGGGATATGCTGCACGAGCACCCCATGCATATCTTCCGATGCTTCTGTGTGACCGCGTCCCTTCAGAACGTGCTATTGCACTTCAGTTTGGACTTCACCTTTTGGAGGAAAGCGATTTGATTTTAGTGTGTGGCAATCATATCAGCAACGGTATGCGAGAAGAAATACTTCATGCCATAACATTGAATATGCCTATTTACACCTTTGAGGAAAGTCTCTATTTGATGGTTCAAAAACTGGCAACTCAGCATAACGGGAACAAATCTCTTGTTCATCTAAACCGTGACCACTATGTTTTAAGCTGGGAGTCCCCGATAACTCATATGAAGAATGCGGGGATGTTTCGATGAAAAGATTTTTTCAACCAGTTGACCTAAGATCACGCAAAGCAATGATAGATTATCTGGAGGATCATTTCAGATACTTCACAATGAATTCCTGGAATTGTTCACAATCGTATGCATGCAATCTCAAAATCTACAAACTTGGTTTGGATCATGAGATAAGCGAAAAACTGTACGATATGTTGGACACCCAGGAATTTTTTTATTGGCAAAAAGAGCTGTTAGATGAATTTGCTAAAACACATCAGTATCGCTGGCAAGCAGCTATGAACGGACGAAGCGGCGGATATCTGGTGCTCTATCAGGGTGAACTGAAACCAAGTGAATACAAATCCTACTGTACACATTGTGGACAGAGAAATTATAAGTCGGTATCAGAGTCTGGAAATATTTGTGGCGTATGTCGCAATCCAAGTAGGGTTGATTATTCCCACCCTCCGATGCAGGTGAATATTTTTCCTGGCAGAGGCACAGATGATGATGCAGATTATGAAACTTGGGAGATGTATGAACTGAGAGAACGTGTCAGATTGGTTCAGGAATTTGATCAACTGGCAGACAGAATGGTTGACCAGGCAATTCATCTCGCAAAAACATGCGTCGTTGAAGAAGAGGAATATCTGATTCCGCAAAGGAAAAAGGTGCTTGTTTCAACAGGAGCATGATCAGAAAGGAGAAGCAAAATTGTTATGTCAGTTTGAAAAATTGATCTATCCATCCAATATCGCTGCAGTTGGAATAAACAGCTATATGATTGCGCTGTATCGACCGTGCGAAAAAATTCTCGATACATCCGGGAACAGAGTTACGCAGGTCAAGGCAGTTGGTTATTGCTTGCCAACCGCAGATAATCTGCGTTATGAGATCCAGGGGCATTGGAGTAAAAACCCGAAACATGGCGTACAGTATGAAGTCGAGAGCTATGAAGAGGTAATTGTTCCAAGCAAGGAAGGTATTATTGCGTATTTATCTTCTGGACAGATTAAAGGAATTGGTCCTAAAATGGCGGAGCGAATTTTCGATGCTTTTGGACTAAACACCTTGAATGTACTGGATCATGAACCGGAAAAATTATTGACTATCTCTGGTATCAGCAAGACAAAACTCAAAAAAATTTGCGATTCATATCTTGCCAACAGAGGTGCTCGTGATGTAGTCGCATTTCTTGCACCACACGGCATTACACCAAATCGCGCAGTGCAGCTATACAGAGAATATGGAAACGAAACGATGGAGATCGTAAAAAATCATCCATACCGTCTTTGTGAAATTGCCGGAATTGGATTTCGCTCTGCTGATCAGATAGCCATGAACATGGGATTTGCTAAAGTATCTGCGGAACGAGTGGATGAAGGTTTAATGTTCACTCTAACAGAAGCTGAAGGCAAAGGCCACTTGTGCATGGAGAAAAAAGATTTCGTAAAAACAGCAATGAAAATTCTGGATACACCGAAACTCACGATTGACATGGTTGCAAACAGAGCTGCCAGACTGGTTTCAGCAGGCAGACTCAGTTGTTATAAAGGCTATGTTTATCGTGCGAGGACTGCTGAGACGGAGCAGCAACTGGCAGAAAGGATCCATGTTGTACAGAGAAGTTCCCCTTATGCCAGATTTAGTTCTTTGGATCAGGAAATAAATCGAGAGGAACAGAAACTGGGAATTCGACTGGATCCTGAACAGCGAACTGCCATTACCACTGCACTTCAGTCTCCCATCAGCGTTATTACCGGAGGCCCCGGAACTGGAAAAACATCCATTCAAAAAGCTATTCTGGATATTTATAGACGCCAAAATCCCGGTGGACGAATTGTTTGCTGTGCTCCGACAGGACGTGCTGCAAGACGAATGGAACAATCTACAGGTCATCCTGCGTCCACAGTTCATAAAGCACTTGGATTGATAGCCGGTGATGATGGTCAATATGGTGAACCGGAATCGTTTGACGCTGACTTAGTGCTGATAGATGAGGTATCCATGTTGGATATTTATCTTGCAAAGCATGTTTTGCGCAGTGTTCCAAAAGGATGTCAATTGGTTCTTATCGGAGATGCAGATCAATTGCCTTCTGTGGGACCGGGAGCTGTATTGAGTGAAATCATAAAAAGTGATGTCATTCCGGTTGTTCGTCTGGATCGTGTTCATCGTCAGAATGCTGGCAGTCGGATCGCAACAAACGCAAAGCTGATTCGACATGGAAATCTGAGTCTGGAATATGGTACTGATTTTCAGTTTTTAGATTCGTCGAGTATAGCAGAATCTGCTGAGAAAATTGAAAAACTGTATCTACAGGAGATTGCTAAATATGGTGTGGACAATGTCGCATTGCTTTCTCCTTATCGTCAAAAAACGGAAACAGGTGTAGCAGCTCTTAATGAACGGATTCGCAAGGATGTCAATCCACAGGATCCTACAAAGGGAGAAATCACACTAGGGAAAAAAACATTTCGCACTGGAGACAAAGTAATGCAGATAAAAAACCACGAAGATGTAAACAACGGAGATATCGGATACATTACTGATATCTCAGGAATTGGTAATGATGCCGTAGTTTGCATTGATTTCGGTGATGGTCGAAATGTTGAGTATGATGCTTCTGAACTCAATATGCTTGACCTTGGTTATGCTTCTACCATTCATAAGTCTCAAGGTAGTGAATATCAGTCTGTAATAATCAATCTGCAATGTGCTCACTCAATTATGTTGGTCCGTCCGCTGATCTATACGGCAATCACACGAGCTAAAAAACAAGTGATTATTGTTGGTGAACGACGAGCGCTTTGTATTGCGATCAAAAAGCAGGATACAGAAAAACGAGGAACACAGCTGGCAGAACGATTAAAAGAACTCAGTCATTAAAAGAAAGGAGCCCATCATGGCAACAATTTTGGAACAGTACTTACAGTTAAAATCAGCTACAGGAGAACAGATGGCATCCGGTACGCTTCCGTGTGACAAGGTATTTACATACCAAGAAATTCTTTATAGAATTTCGGTTTTAGAATCCTGTCAAGCCTTCTGTAAAACGGCGCCTATTACAACAGACACGAAAGTACTCTGCTATCATTATCAGATTGTTGATGCGTATCTTTGCTCTTTGCTTTCAGAACACAAGGTGGGATTTCCTGCAAATGATGAATTGAAGGCAAAAAGAAAAGCGGCATCGGACAGTTTGACCCAGATCGTACAGAACTGCAGAAAGAGTTTCAGCAGTTTCAAACCTACTTCGCCAGAGTTGTACAAACAAAGCGTCAACAAGCTGGTTAACACTGTACTACCCGCATGGGTACAATATCGAAACACCTATATCAATTTAAAATAAGGAGGCCCAATTATGAGTCAAAACAACTCGAATGATAAAATTTTATCGCTGCAGAAAATCAGCAGCATACATCAAGTGGAAGGTTTTAATCCTGAGGATTTTGTGGTGGAATTTACTGATCTGGCAACAGGTGAAGTTCGAAAAAGACTTCCTGTTATGATTCAAATGGCATGGTTTCGCCTCTGTTATCCAGAAGGACGCATTTCGGTACAGGTTTCAACTGGTCGTGACTGTTTTGTGGCAACTGCACGAGTATATCCCAGCTATAAAGATCCAGCTGACTACTATCTTGCAGAGGCAACCGCATCACGAGGTCCTGATCCTAACAAACCATCTGTATCACCAAGAGAATGGGCGCAGACAGCAGCTGTAGGCATTGCTCTCCGCAATGCTGGATTTGGTCTTCAGTTTGCTGCTGCCGGTGAAGATTTTGAAGGCTTGACCTCAGAATCACTGCCAGTTACTGAACCTACAAATAATACATCTCAGCAGTCAGAAAATGTTTCTGATTCATCTGCTCAACAGGAATCCGCAAAGACTCCATCAGGTTCAGATGAAGATTATGAAACTGTATCACAGGAATCGTCAGAAGATCAGAAACTCAATCAGGCGTTCAAAACTCCGTGTCCGATAAAAAAGTTCAGTGATAAAACTCTGGGAGAACTGTTGGAAGTAGATCCTAAAGCACTGAATTGGATCGCTACTAAGTTTACAGGTGATGCCAAAATTCAAGAAGCCGCGAAAATGATATGTGAGTATGCCGTACAGCAGGCTTCCGCATAAAAAATGAGGGGGATGGATATTTCCATCCCCCGGAAAGGAGGGCTGTATGGATATATTTCATATGTCAGATGTTATTTCCTTGATAGGACTACCGTATCCGCCATCCGGACACAGCACCTATAACATTCCTTGCCCATGTTGTGATGATAAACCAGGGAAAAAGCATTTGAATATCAATCTGAAAAAAGATGTATTTCGATGTCCCCGGTGTGGATTTTCCGGCGGCGTTTTTGATTTATATGCTCATTATGCCGGGATACCCAGAGAAGAAGTCAGAGAAGCTCTGATTGCACGATTGAATGTTCAAGGTGATGTTCAAAAAAGAACGCCTAAAGTCGTTATTAAGGAAATTCCAGAGTGCCCTCTGACCGATGTGGATAGCCGAAGTGCAACCTACGAGGCTTTTTTAGCAAAGCTCTCGCTATCATCTGATCACAGACAGAATCTTAGAGATCGAGGTCTTACAGATGATGCAATCGATCGGTTGGGGTATAAAACAACTCCAGTTATCGGAATGTCATCCATAGCCAAACAACTTGCCGGTGAAGGCCATTATCTTGCAGGGGTTCCGGGATTTTATAAAACAGAATCCGGACAATGGTCATTTGTTCAAGAAAATCGAGGAATCTTAATTCCGGTGCGAAACGAAAATGGACAGATACAAGGTCTACAGATTCGTCGTGATAATGTAACCCGAAGAAAGTTCCGTTGGGTTTCAAGTGTCGGAAAACCAGATGGCTGCAAAGCTGAAGGCTGGGTACATCTTGCTGGTACACCCCGTCCAATGATTTTATTGACGGAAGGGCCAATGAAGGCGGATGTAATCCATTTCCTTACCGGTCAGACTGTTGTCGCTGTTCCAGGTGTAAATGCCTTAACGCATCTGGAACGCATGTTGGACATTCTGAGAGAGTATGGGGTAACGAAAATCATGACTGCATTTGATATGGATTTTCTCAGTAACCCTCATGTACAGGGAGGATACAATAATCTCACTTGGATGCTGAATGATATGGGCTTTCAGTTTGGAACTTATCTTTGGAATCCAGAATACAAGGGGCTGGACGATTATGTCTGGCAATATCTCATCAAACCAACATTGGAACAGTAACAAAATACTCACAGGCGGAATCTACATAGGTTCCGCCTTTTTTCATGCGCATTCATAGAAAAAATGCGTTTTTCATGTTACAAATGCACATACAAAACTGTGTAATAAGATAAAGAAAAAATCAGGAGGTCTTTCTAATGATTATTGCTATTGACCATGGAAATTATGCTATTAAAACCGTAAATCATTCCTTTATTGCGGGCGTGTCTGAACATACTGTAAAACCGCCGATAGCAGACGAAATTCTGGAATATGACGGAAAGTATTGGACTTTGACCGGAAATCGTCTCTCCTATATGCGAGATAAAACTCAGGATGAGCGGTACTTTATTTTGACCCTTTTTGCTGTTGCGAAAGAATTGGAAAAAGCGGGGAGTTTTTCTCCTTTTGAGCAAATTGATTTGGCGGTTGGACTCCCCCCAGAGCATTACGGTGCGTTAAAAAATAAATTTGCTCAATATTTTAAAAGAAATGGTACAATCAACTTTGTGTATAAGGATAAACCGATCAGCATTGCAATTCGTAATGTCTGTGTTTATCCGCAGGCATATGCTGCTGTAATTCCACATGCAGGAAAGCTGCTCCATACTGTTCGCATGTTCGTTATTGATATTGGAGGATATACTACAGATGTATTACTTCTGAGAAATGGAAAGCCGGATCTTCAGTTCTGTCGCAGCTTGGAAATGGGCGTCATCACAATGAATAATGAAATTATTCGCAAAGTAAGTACACAGCATGATATGAAAATTGAAGATGATCATATCAGTGCTGTGCTTCGTGGAGAGGAGACTATTCTTCCTGAAGATGTCAAACAAACAATCCGAAAAGCAACCGGTCTTCATACCAGCGACATTCTTAATAAGCTGAGAGAGCTGCAGGTTGATTTGCGTGCCAATCCAGCCATCTTTATCGGCGGAGGCAGTATCCTTTTTAAGGACTTCATTGAAAATTCCAATTTGGTAACCAAGGCTGAATTTATTGAAGATCCGAAAGCAAATGCAGTTGGGTACCTCATGCTTGCCACAAAACAACTAAGTCACCTTTCTGCAATATAATGGGGTGATATGCTGTGAAAAAGGACGGAAAGTACCGATATTCATTGCAATTTGACGCCATAACAGATGAACAGATACAGGTTGGTGAGCTGCTTGAAAAACTCGGAAATCGAAAAAGTGCCATTATTGTACCTGCACTGTTTGAATATATTAAGAGACACCCAGAAATCACAGAAGATCATGCCAAAATTAAAGTACAGGTTGAACCTTCTATCAAACGAGCAGAACTGGAAAAAATGGTTTTAAGCATTCTTGAAAGAAAATTGCCGGAAATGCAGCTTAGCTATAGCCAAGAAAAATCTGAGTCTTTACCGATTATTGCTGACTCAGATATAGACGAGATGCTTCAAAACCTTGACTTGTTTAATGAATAACCATTAGGCCCTCGTTTTGAGGGCCTTTTTTTGTCTCAGTTATACTACTCCTTATAGAAATCACACCTCTACTGCGTATTTTGGATTTATGCTTTCTTAAAATCCGGGGGATGATGGAGTAAAATAACTATTATATAAGGAGTAGATGATTTTGGAGTACAAAAAACTCGGTGCAAATGTGCAAAAATACCGTAAGATTGTAGGATTAACACAGGAACAGCTTGCAGAAATCGTGGATTGCTCAAACAGTCATATCGGGCAAATCGAAAACGGAAGAGGAATTCCCAGTTTAGAGATCACAACGAAAATAGCAAACGCTTTAGGGGTATCAGTAGATCAATTGATTATTGCGGATTCTAAATACCCTGAACTGATTTATCTTAGAGAAATCAGTGAAAAGCTTCAAAGCTATCCGTTAAGCACGAGAATATTGGCTTGTGAGATGATCCGTGATATGTTGGAGGTTCTTGATAGAGCTCAGTTTGATAACTCGCATTTAAAATGATGTTGAGGGGTTAGGGTATCATGGAAGTGAGTGGGGTCTGGATGTAGTCCTGGTACAGGAAGCAAATTTCGACAACTAAATATAGTAAGAAAAAATAGCCCGCAAAGGACTATTGTTACTTTTTGCGCTTTTATAAGGATATGGGATGCGTTTGCAGTCCATGTCCTTTTTTTTATCACTTTTTCGAAAGGGGGTGGTTTCTATGATTGTTCGTGCTATGACTTAAATTCTCACACAGCATATAAGCAAACTAAGAAGCATAGCATGCCGTTTCGGCATGTAATGTCTTTCCCTTTCCTGTGTCGTGACGGCATGCCTGAAAGGAGGCATTGTCGTGTCACGACAAAACCAGGAACCGGATGAGTTGAGAGCGAGATTTACTGTGTACATAAAACAGGTAATCATTCATGCAAAGCTCGACTACATCCGAAAAAAGAACCGTACTTCCCAAGAAATATCGTTGGAAGATTTGGATTTTGAACCGGCAGTAGATTTTGAGGAACAATATTCCCAAACTAATTCGGAACAAAAATCTTTTGAGTTTGAAGAGGAACATCTTGCAAACGCTTTTGCTGCACTTCCTTTATTAAGACAAAAGGTGTTAGAAATGCTGTTTGTTCAGGAACTCACACCTCTTGAAATATCGAAAAGAATGCATTGTTCTGTAAAATATGTCTACGATCAGAAGTATCTTGCTCTTCAAAAACTTCGTAGATTGCTGGGAGGTGAACCACATGGCAAGTAAAGAGTTTGCCGAATTACTCACTAATGCTATTTCCGGTGATTACAGTTCTCTGGAAAAGATTATTGATTTATATATGCCCTTGATTGACAAAAGCAGCATTGTGGACGGGCAGTTTGATGAAGATTGTAAACAATACATTCTGCTGCAAGTTGCTTTACAGATAATGAAATTCAAAATTTAATTTTTCTGGTCGGATTTCTCACTGAGATCCGACCAAATTTTTTAAAAAGTTTTTGTTTGACTACGAAATTGCCGAAAGATGAATCGCTTTTATTATACGAAGACATCCTTCTGTATCTTGACAATTGAATAGCAAACCTCGGTACATCCCCTGATGATGAGCGGCTATCCATTTGTGTGGCGAACAAAGACAAGAGCACTGATATGCAGGTGGCCCCTACATAACGCGATGAGGCATCAGGGATAATAATGGTACTTCCGTAATTCGCGGCTCGGCCACAATGAAGGCGGGGAGATTAGATTTCTATGGACCCAGTAGCTATGGGCGCCGAGTTAGGCATTTATCTTTTATTGTGAAGGAGGATTTAAAATGGGATATAAGCGACAAGACGTGGAACAAACAAAACAATATGCCAAGAAATTTGTGCGGTATAAAGAAGGCGCAGAAAAGTATAGTTTGGGATTGACCAAATTTCAGGAATTAGCAAAAGAAGCAAAAGCGGTTTATAAAATTGATGGAATTGCTTTAGTAAACTGCGAAATTTTTGAAAAGTTTTTGGAGTCATTTCGCGAATTTTGAATGAGGTACTTATATGAAATTGAAGGTAGGAATTCATATCATAAAAGGTATTGACTTTTTGTCTTACAATAAGTATACTAAAGTTAGTGTGGAGGTAGCAATATGACACAGATGGGAAGACCCAAAAAGAGCAACGCAAAAAGGAAGTCCCTCACAATCCGCATGTCGGAAGACACGCATAGAAAATTGTCAGAGTATGCTGCTAAGCACAAAATGTCAATGACAGAAGTTGCCTTACGGAATCTGGAAAAGTTTTTGTCCACGCAGGAGTAAGTGCTATGAGTTCCTCTTTTCAATTTCTTTGAAGGAGGTAACAAAATGGCAAAGGCACGAAAAGATGATCGCGGAAGGGCGCTCAGGAAAGGAGAAGTGCAGAGAGCATCAGATAAGCGGTATATGTACACTTATACTGATCCTCTTGGACGGCGTAAGTTTATATACGCGCAGGATTTAGCAACGCTTCGTGAAAAAGAAGAGCAATTGGTGAAGGATCAATTAGATGGTTTAGATGTATATGTTTCAGGTAAAGCTACGGTAAATGATACTTTTGATCGTTATATATCCGCAAAATACGATTTGAGAGAAACTACTCGTAGTAACTATATCTACATATATGATCGCTTCATCAGAAATACCTTTGGTAAGAAGAAAATTGCAAAAATCAAATTTTCGGAAGTGCTCCAGTTTTATTATCATTTGCTTAATGAAGAGGAATTGTCATTAGGCACGCTGGATTCGGTTCATACATTGCTGCATCCTACATTTCAACTGGCGGTGCGTGATGAGATTATTCGAAATAATCCGTCGGATGGAGTAATGAAAGAGGTCAGTAAAAAGGCTGGTAAGTCCAGAGGCGTCAGACATGCGTTAACAATAGAGCAACAACGGGCGTTTATGGATTATATGGCAAATCACCCGGTCTATTATCACTGGTGGCCATTGTTTACAGTATTATTAGGCACAGGTTGTAGAATCGGAGAAGTCTTAGGACTCCGTTGGGATGATATTGATTATGAAAAACGCATTATTAGTATCAATCACAGCGTAGTGTATTATCCGGTAGGTGATTCAAGAACATCAGTCTTGCATATATCGAAGCCAAAGACGGAAGCTGGTATTCGCACAGTTCCGATGCTTGATGTGGTTTATGATGCGTTTCAAATGGAACGTGAGGAGCAGAGAGAGTTCGGATTTTGTGATACAGAAATTGATGGTATGACAGGTTTCATTTTTATCAATCGTTTCGGGAATCTACATAATCCGCAATCTGTGAATCGAGCCATCAAGCGAATAAGCGGTAGCTACAATGCAGAAGAAGTGGTAAACGCAAAAAAAGAAAGGCGTGAGCCAATTATTCTTCCGTCATTTTCCTGCCATCATCTGAGACATACATTCTGTACCAGGCTCTGTGAACACGAAACGAATTTAAAGGTGATCCAAGCAGTTATGGGACATCGAAACATTGAAACAACGATGGATATCTATGCTGAGGCAACAGATCGTAAAAAACAGGAATCGTTTGAAAACTTATCAAAATTGGATATCTTTTGAGAAGAGTTCTCGGCGTCGGAAATTGACAACAAATATGTTGCGCTGACAGTAAGTTGACAACAATTTTATTTTTTCTCTGATGAAGTATGAATCAATACGAATTGCAGAGAATTAAGTAATTACAGGGATTTGAAGAAATACGAATGAAGGTGTTTTGTTGGGAAAACTTTTCCCCACCATGAAGCCTTTGGATGCGCAGAAAAAAGAGAAAACACCTTCTTTAGATCAGGCCATGCAGCAGGCTACAGAGGTTCTCTCCCAGCAGATCGAAGCAATGCCGGCGAAAGAGGCGGAACCCATTGATTTCTCCAAGGTAGAAATTGAGCCTTTGTTCAAGGACACCGTTGATTTTGAGACCTTCTCTAAATCCGATTTTAGAGCTGTCAAGGTGCTTGCCTGCGAAGCTGTGCCGAAATCTAAGAAGCTTTTGAAGTTCACCTTAGACGACGGCAGCGGCGAAAACAGGACGATTTTAAGCGGTATTCATGCCTATTATGAGCCGGAAGAACTGGTCGGCAAGACCTGTATCGCTATTACAAATCTTCCGCCGAGACCGATGATGGGCATTGACTCCTGCGGTATGCTGATTAGTGCAGTACACCACGAGGAAGGGGTCGAAAAACTCCATCTCTTGATGGTGGACGACCATATTCCGGCGGGCGCAAAGCTCTACTAAAGCGTGATGTATTCCTTTTATAATGCTGTCGAGCGATTTAAGGGGAAAGAAACCGAGAAATAAAAAGAAAAACCAGCCTTTTGGGCTGGTTTTTTTGTGCCAAAGGCCTAAAATTTTTCGGTTGTATTCTTTTGCTTGACAGCCTCTCTCTGGGGATATACAATAAAAGAAACTATATTTTTTTGTACATTTCTAATAGAATGGGTGGAAAGAACAGGATTTTCTGAAGCCCCCAGCAAATCAATATAGACGAATAAAGGACTGCCTTGAAATTGGTCCCGTGAGGCCAGTAAGGTTGGATGTGACAGAATGTTTTCCGTCATCCTGTGGGAAATAATGCACAGCACAGCCATACTGCCTGCCGGTAGTATGGCTTTTTTGATGGAGAAGGGAGGACGGGAATGTTCAAAGAAAAGGCACAGATTATGGACGCAAAGTCTATGGGACGGGCGATAGCGCGGATTACCTATGAAATTATCGAACGTAATCACGGTGTGGCTAACCTTTGCATCCTGGGCATCAAATCCCGGGGAGGGGAAATCGCCCGCCGGATTGCTGAGAAAATCGGAGAAATTGAAGGGAATACTGTGCCGGTAGGCATATTGGATATTACACCTTTCCGGGATGATCTTAAGCAGACAGACGGCATTGAGGATACCAGTGAGATTCCCTTTGCTGTGACAGGGAAGAAGATTATCCTGGTGGATGACGTTATGTATACAGGACGGAGCACCAGGGCGGCCTTGGATGCTGTCATGGCCCGGGGACGGCCAAGGGCCGTACAGCTGGCAGTCCTTATCGACCGAGGACACCGGGAACTGCCTTTGCGCCCGGATTTTGTTGGGAAAAATGTGCCTACCTCCCACGAGGAAGAAATCCGGGTGATGCTGGTAGAGAGGGACGGTGTGGACGAGGTCAGTATTTATACAAAGAAAAGGGAGACGTAATATGGACTTACTCATTAAAGGAGCATTGGTTATCGATCCCAAAAACCGGATCCACGAACATCTGGATATCGGTATAAGCCATGGGGTGATTACCGCGATTCAGCCACATATCGACGCATCAGCTGCCCCCCAGGTGATTGATGCCACTGGATTGGTGGTGGCGCCGGGTCTGGTGGATATGCATGTCCATCTGAGGGATCCGGGACTTACCTACAAAGAGGATATTCTTTCCGGCTGTGAGGCGGCAGCGGCGGGCGGGGTGACTTCGGTGATCTGCATGCCCAATACAAAGCCCCCCATAGATAGCGAGGAGCTTATCTCTTATATCTACGACCGTGCAAAGGATGCCAAAGCCAAGGTTTACCCCACAGCCACCATTACCAGAGGAATGAAGGGACAGGAACTCAGTGATTTTTCCCAACTGATGGCGGCAGGAGCCATTGCCGTCACCGACGATGGCCGGCCGGTAGAGAATGCGCGGTTGATGCAGGAGGCGATGGAGCTTTGTCATGCACTGCATCTGCCGGTCATCAGCCACTGTGAAGATCTATCCATTGTGGATGGCGGTATCATCAATAAAGGGGCTGTATCGGTGGATCTTGGTGTCAAAGGAATGGACCGCAGCTCTGAGGACAGCATTACCGCCAGGGAGATTGCTTTGGCAGAGGCCACAGGTACATCCATCCACATCGCCCATGTCAGTACCAAGGGGTCTGTAAGGATCATCCGGGATGCCAAACGACGGGGTGCCAAGGTGACCTGTGAGACAGCGCCCCACTACTTCATGCTGACCGACCGGGAACTTTTCTCCCGGGACGCCAATCTGCGGATGAACCCGCCACTGCGGGAGCATGCGGATGTAGCGGAGGTGATTGCTGGCATTGTGGATGGCACCATTGACGCCATCATCACCGATCACGCTCCCCACAGCGAAGAGGAAAAGGCGGATTTTCTCACAGCGCCTAACGGCGTGGTAGGTTTGGAAACCTCTTTTGCCGCTTCCTATACGGCATTGGTGGAATCCGGCATCATTAGTTTGGATCATCTGATTCGTCTGATGAGTCTCAACCCCGCCCGGATCATGAAGCTGGGGGACAACTCCCTCCACGTGGGCAATCCAGCGGATCTTATCATTATTGACACCAAGAAAAAATGGGTGGTGGATCGCAATAAACTCCATGGAAAATCAAAGAATACCCCCTTCCATGGACGGGAGCTGACGGGAAAGGTAAAAACCACCATCCTAGGGGGACAGGTTGTATTTGAAGACCAGTAATGGGGACCTGAGTGTCTATTAATAGAAAAAGCCGCTGTCCGGCGGCGGAAATGGAGAAAGATTATGTCACTGGACCGAATGATTGAGAAGATTGTGGAAACCGGAAATCCTACGGTGGCGGGACTTGATCCAAAGCTGGATTACCTTCCCTCCTATCTGAAGGAAGAGGCATTCGCCCTCTGCGGAAAAAATTTAAAAGGAGCTGCTGTGGCTATTTTGAACTACAACAAGGCGCTCATTGACGCTTTATGTGATGTAGTTCCAGCAGTAAAGCCCCAGTTGGCCTATTATGAAATGTACGGGGTAGAGGGAATCAGGACCTTTTATGAGACGGTGGACTACGCGCAGGAAAAGGGAATGTTTGTCATCGCCGACGGCAAGCGCAACGACATCGGCACCACCATGGAAGCCTATGCCATTGCCCATCTGGGAGAGGTAGAGGTAGAGGGGGAAATGTTTACCCCCTTTGGCAGTGATGCTTTGACCGTCAACGGTTACCTGGGCAGTGACGGCATCAAGCCCCTGCTTTCGGTTTGCGCCAAGGAGGATAAAGGCATTTTTGTGCTGGTTAAGACCTCCAATCCCTCTTCAGGGGAATTGCAGGATCAGAAAATTGGAGAAAAAACTGTCTATGAGATCATGGGCGGGATGTGCGAGGCATGGGGTGAATCCCTGCCTGGAAAATACGGTTATTCTGGTGTTGGCGCCGTAGTGGGCGCCACCTATCCCGATCAGTTGACCGAATTGCGGAAAAAGTTGCCTCATACCTTTTTCCTGGTACCCGGTTACGGCGCCCAGGGCGGCGGCGCAAAAGATGTAGCGGGAGCCTTCGATGGCAGAGGACTGGGAGCCATTGTCAACTCCTCCCGGGGCATTCTCTGTGCCTGGAAGAAAGAGGGCTGTGATGAACGGGATTTCGCAGGCGCAGCCCGCAGGGAAGCGATCCGTATGCGGGATGACATTGTTTCCGTCAGCGGCAAGGCCCGGCTGTAGCGGCATTTTTCTCTTGATTTTACAATTGGCAAAAATATCCTAACAAAGTTGACAAAAAGCGATACTGTTCCAGTTGGAAAATTGAAGAGGCCACCCCTTGCGAGGGGCTGGGGTTTCAGTTACAATAAAGAGGTGGCTGAGCGGATAATGCACGCTCACCCTGTGTATGTAAGAAAGGCGGTAGCAATAAAATGGGTTATCTACAGGGCTTTTTTCCTATTGTATCCAAGCAGAAAATAGCGGAAGGTATCTTTGATGTTGTTGTCGCTTGTCCTGAAATGGCACAGCTTGCCAAAGCGGGGCAATTTGTACATATTCGCTGCCCGGGGGTGACCTTGAGGCGGCCGATCTCCATTTGCCAGGCTGATAAGCTGTGGGGCAATCTGCGGCTGGTATTTGAGGTCAAAGGAGAAGGAACCAAAAACCTGGCGGCATTGAACGTTGGGGACAATGTAGATATCATGGGTCCCCTTGGAAATGGATTTGATTTATCAGGCCATTGCCAGCATGCTCTTTTGGTAGGCGGCGGTATTGGCGTTCCCCCGTTGGTAGAAGTGGCGACGTCTCTTGGGAAAAGGGCCACCGCTGTTATTGGTTTCAGAGATCAAAGCCGTGTGATTTTGGAAAAGGATTTTAGAAATCAAGGCTGTGATGTACGGGTTTGCACCGACGATGGTTCTTATGGCAAAAAGGGCTTTGTCACCCAAGAGGTTCGGGCCTTGCTCGCCCAGGGCGGCATTGATATCATCTATGCCTGCGGTCCCATGGTCATGCTGAAGGCTTTGGCCGAGATTGCCAAGGAATTTGGTATCCGCTGCCAGGTTTCCCTAGAGGAGCGGATGGGTTGTGGCGTCGGGGCCTGTCTTGTCTGTGCTTGTAAAACCTGGGACAAGCAGGGGCAGGAAAACTATAGCCATGTATGTAAAAATGGTCCAGTGTTCGAGGCGGAGGAGGTTGTATTCGGTGGCTGATCTCAGTGTCAACATTGCCGGCGTTAGATTCAAAAACCCAGTGATTACCGCTTCCGGCTGTTTTGGCTTTGGCCGGGAATATGAGGATTTATATCCCCTTTCCAAGTTGGGCGGCGTGTCCCTGAAGGGGATGACCTATGAAAAGCGTTTGGGCAACCCTCCGCCCCGGATTGCAGAGACCCCATCTGGTCTGCTCAATTCGGTAGGGCTGCAAAATCCCGGTGTGGAGAGCTTTATTGAAAATGATCTGCCCTATCTGAAAGAACAGGATACCGTGCTGATTGCAAACGCGGCCGGTTCAACCGTAGAAGATTACTGCCGCTTGGTAGAGCGGCTTTCTGATACAGAAGTCGATATGATCGAACTGAATATATCCTGCCCCAATGTCAAGGAAGGCGGGGTGGCTTTCGGCGTCTCCTGTGAGGGAGCGGCGGGGATGGTCAAGGCAGTACGGCCTTACTGCAAAAAACCGCTGATGGTGAAACTCTCCCCCAATGTCACCGACATCGCCTCCATCGCCAAAGCGGTGGAAAGCGAAGGCGCCGATGCAGTTTCCCTCATCAACACCTTGTTGGGAATGCGCATTGACATCCAAACCCGGCGTCCGATCCTAAAAAACAATGTCGGAGGAATGTCCGGACCTGCTGTATTTCCCATCGCCCTGCGGATGGTTTGGCAGGTAGCCAACGCCGTTTCTATTCCGGTTGTGGGAATGGGCGGTATCGCAAAATGGGAGGACGCCGTGGAGATGATGATGGCGGGAGCGTCCGCTGTTCAGATCGGCGCCGCCATGTTCTGGGATCCATGGTCGCCAATCCATGTGGTGGAGGGCTTGGATGCCTATCTGGAAGAAAAGCAGATCAAGAGGGTGTCCGACATCGTGGGAACTGTAGAACCCTGGTAAAATCGTAACTGTTCAATGTTCAATAGATCACACGAAGAAGGAGCTTGCACAATGACAAAGGTATATTTAGTACGCCACGGAGAAGCTGTCGGCAATGTGACTCATGTATTCCAGGGCCTTTCTGACCTGCCGCTGACCGAAAATGGAAGGAAACAGGCGGCGCTGGTAGGAGAGCGGATGAAGAAAATCCATCTGGATAAGGTGTATGCCAGCCAGATGTCCCGCGCCCAGGATACGGCAAAGGCCATTGCATCCCGACAAGGGCTTGCTGTATTGACGGAGCCCGGAGTTGTAGAGATCAACGGCGGCGAGTGGGAAGGCCAGTATTGGCCGGATATGCCGAAAAAATATCCCCATGAAGTATATTTGTGGGATCATCATATCTATCAGCTCTGTATTCCGGGAGGGGAGACTATCCAGCATGTGTGTGAAAGGATGCGGGATACTGTCAAAAAATTGGCCCAGGAGAACGAGGGAAAGACCATTTGCGTTGTCTCCCACGGCGGGGCCATCCGCTGCCTGATGCAGTCTGCAATGCATCTGAAGCCTGAGGAAATGGATCAGCTGCCCTGGTGCGACAATACCTCGGTAACCCTGGTAGAATATGACGATCATTTTGACACCCATGTGGCATTTTATAACGATTCCAGCCACCTACATGTGGAGGGTGTAGAGATCAACGATGATAAAGCCTGGCAGAAGGAATTAAAGGAGAAAGACGCATGAAGATTATGGCGGTAGACTTGGGGGACGCCAGGACAGGACTGGCAGTCTGTGACCGGACGGAATTTTTGGCTTCCCCTATTGGTGTTATCCACGAACGGGATCTAAACAAATTGGTGGTACAGGTATCCGTTGCTGTGGATGAGTACCAGGTCTCCCATGTGGTTGTGGGATACCCCAAAAACATGGATGGCACCACAGGAGAGCGGGCCCAAAAATGTGAACGCTTTGCCCAGCGCTTGCGCAATGTGGTCACGGTTCCGGTGGAATTGTGGGATGAACGCCGCACCACGGTGACGGCTCATGAAATTCTCAACGAGGCGGATATCCGCGGACAGAAGCGTAAGGACATGGTTGATGAGGTGGCGGCCACCATTATTCTGGAAAGTTATCTTGCCTACCGGAGAAATCAAAAAGAAAAGGCCAAGGAAGAGAGCAAATAAAAAAAGCGGCTTGTAGCCGCTTTTTTTATTTTGTCCGGGATACCAACATACAGTAGACATAGACATTTTGAATCTTCTTTGCCTCTACATGGTCATCCGCCTGGATGATGGGCTGGGTTTCCGATGGGGTGATGTAGAGCTTAAAAACAATGGCGTCCTGTCCAACCCGCATATTCCGGATATGCTTGTAGGCAAAATCCCGTTTGGCAATACCGAGATAATTGAAGATGATTTCCTCAATATTGTTGTCGGTAAAGCAGCGAAGGATATCCGATTCATCATGCATTTCCAAAATTGCTTTGGCTTCCGCGAAGCTAAGATTGGTACATTTAAATTCTCCCTGATTGAGGATGGACATCATGTTGCTGTTGTCGAGAAGCAGTAATGGTGTGTAACTGGGATCTGGCATAGGACACCCCTCTTTCTTTTTCAATCATGTTTTACGGAATTCTCGCCAAAGAGATGTTTGTTGCAGTTTTAACAAAAAAGTGTAGAAAAACTATGCGTTTTTTCCGATTTCATCTATATCTTAGCATGAAAAATGCATGAGATCAACGGGTCTCATGCATTTTGTAGAAACTATAAAACCAAAGGGACAGTGCTTGGAGGTTCTGCCCAAAAAAGTAAAGGTTTACTTTTTTACTTCTAATACTGCCATAGAGGCATAGTGGAGAATTTCAAAAGAAGGGGGCGCGATGCGGTTGAGCAAGGCAAGATGTTCTTTTTCAAAGTCGGAGATCTCTTTTGAAGAAAGGGAGGCGCCAATACCGCGACATGCTTTAATTCGGCCATTCCAGCTTTCCCTGGTAAAGGGGACACGCAGGTCAAAGGTGAGGGAATGGGTGAGTGTGAAAAGGTCGTGGGCTTCAGGGGGGATGGGAATGGGGCGTCTTTGCTCTCCCGCTCCCGACCACTGAGGACTGTAGCGGAGGACCAGTTTTTCGCTTTCCCCTGCAATGGGGTCTTCTTCTGGTAACCACGCCATGTAAAAGATGGCCAGCTTTCCGCCGGGGACAAGCATCCGGGCAATCTGGGGCAGAACCCGAGCAGAATCAAAGTAGAAAAAGCACTGGCAAGCGGTGACTACGTCAAAGGTGTTGGGAGAAAAGGCTAGATCTTCGGCAGGGGAGACAATAAATTCGATGTCCATACCACCGTCCTGCGCCAGCCGGCGAGCTTGAAGAATCTGATTTTCCGAAATGTCTATTCCAGTAAAATGGGCACCGGCGCTATAGAGATGACGAGGTAATACCCCGATGCCTGTACCAAGATCCAACACCTTTTGACCGGAAATGCATAAGCCGAGATCCAAAATTTTTTATAGAAAATGGGCGGATAAATATCCCGATATTTGGCGTAGTCATCAGAGGTACGTCCCCAGTCAAAGGGCTTGCCGCCGTCAATTTTTCGGTTCTGCATTCCAGATTCTCCTTTCTAAAAAGATAGAGGAAGGAACCGTAGTCCCCTCCTCATGAGAGATTGTTCTATCAGAGTTTGCGGCGCTGTTTAATCGCTTTGTATTTTTTTCGGTTATGGTTGCGGATGATCATCAACACAATATATCCAATGACAAGGATGATGACCAAAGCAAAGAAGAACTTAAACCAGAAGGAGTGAAAGATACTGCCAATCGTGTCCAGAATAGAGAGAAGCATATTGGCCTCATGGCTTTCCCCAGCGATCAGGTCAATGGTGCCAATACTTTCTCCGGACAGGACAACTGTAGCAGTCCCCAACTTTTCCCCTTCTGTAATGGGCGCTTTGACATAGTCGGGCAGATCGTCATTGGGGATAATCTGTACACTGGTAGAGTCAATATCAGCGGGAATGAGAGCGGAGAAACTTTCACCTGTGGCCAGAGGAATGTAGTCCTGTCCCCAAACCAGCCTTAAAGGCAATTCTTGAATATGTTCTCCCGCTTCAACGAGCGTTTTTACACGGAAGGTATCAAAGGCCCAATCCAGCAGATTATTGGTGTAAACAAAGGCAAGGTTATCCGCCAGTTCATTTCCGTTTTCATCGGTTTGAGGCGCGCCCATCACAACGGTCAGATAGGTGTAGCCGTCCTTGGTCGCAGTAGAAATGAGACACCGTCCAGCCTCATCAGTGGTGCCGGTTTTCACTCCGGTAACATAAGGGTTATAATACTTGCTGCCGTTTTCCATCATATAATTGGTGGAGACGAGGGTAAAGGTATCCCGCATATTGGTACCGTCAATGGTGTAGCGGGAGGAACCACAGATTTCTTTGAAAACTGGGTTTTTCAACGCCTCCTGGGTGATGAGAAACATGTCTTTTGCGGTGGTATAATGGCTAGGAGAATGAAGACCATGGGGATTGGCAAAGTTTGTATTCTGGCATCCCAGTTCTTTGGCGCGCTCATTCATCATATTGATAAAATTGGGAATGGAATCATCCCCCAAATCGTAAGCGACCATGTTCGCGGCCTCATTGGCCGACTGGAGCATCATGCAGTAAAGAAGCTGACGCATGGTCAGGGTTTCCCCGCCTAAAATACCGGCGGTGGAGATGTTGATGCCTGCGAATTCATTGAAGAGGGAATTCATTGCCGTTACGGTATGGGCGTCCAGATCGTCAGTGTTTTCCAAAGCCAGCAAGGTGGTCATGATCTTGGTCAGTGAAGCCGGATACATTTCTTTGTCTGCATTCTGCTCATAGATGACATCACCGGTGTCTAGGTTGACCATATAAATGGCCGCGTCCTCATCGATTTTCGGATTGAATTCCGGAGGCGTATAGGCGGCAAACGAGGTGAAAAGTGAGGAGAAAACAGAGCAGCAGATGATAAAAGCTAATATAAATGCAATTTTCTTTTTCATAACTTTTCTCTCCCGCAGTATGATATCGGAATTTTAAAATAACATTTCATCAAAGAAAAATCTACTTATGATTAGTATACCAGAAATGGGCAGAAATAGAAAGCCAAATTTCCTTCTTTTTACCGGATTCGTCACGATGGAAGGGTTCTTGACAAATTGCGGGGAACAGGCATACAATAAGAATAAATTCATATGCCCCGCGGGGAGTCTGGCCGCGGGGCATGTTTTGTGACAAGCCCAAGAAAAGGGAGGACGTGGCCTTGATTTATGTGACAGGTGACCTTCACGGGGACATGGAGCGATTTAAGAGTAAAAAACTCAAAAAGCTGAAAAAAGGGGATACCCTGATCGTGTGCGGCGATTTCGGCTTTGTGTGGGATGGCGGCAAGAAGGAGCAAAAGCTTCTCAAATGGATTGGAAAGCGCCGTTATCAGATATTGTTTGTAGACGGTACCCACGAAAACTTTGACCGTCTTTTTGACTATGAGCTCTTTGAGCTGGGCGGCGCGCCCGCCCGCCATATCAGCGGCAATCTTTCCTATTTACAGCGTGGCGTTGTCTACGAAATCGAGGGGAAAAAGATCTTCGCCTTTGGAGGGGGAGAAAGCGAGAACATAGAGTCCAGGGAGAAAAACCAGCTTTGGTGGCCACAGGAAATGCCCAGTGAAGAAGATTTTGCGAGGGGAAGGGAGAACCTGGCGGCTTGTGGCAATGAGGTGGATTATATCGTCACCCACGAGATTTCCTCCACCGTTAGAACCTTTTTGGATATGGACTGCCATGACATCCACAACCTCCATGATTATCTGGATGAAATAGCAAAGCAGGTAAAATTTAAGGGCTGGTATTTCGGGCATTACCATCTGGATAAGATGATATCCCCGCTGTACACCGCCGTTTTTAAGGATGTGCTGCCGCTCAAATAATAAATAGATAAAATGGGGAGAAGCCGGGTCCGTAAGATACAGACCTGTATTGCAGTGAAGAGGGGAAAACAATATGTTTGCCATTTTGGTAAAGGCACTCAGCTTTGTACTGATCATCGCCGCAGGCTATGGGCTCAAAAAAGTAGGATTGTTCTGTGCTACCGATTACCGGATTGTCATGAAGATCATTATGCATTTGACATTGCCTGCTGTCATCATCACCAGCTTTGACGATTTTTCTATGGATCCCTCCTTGATGGGGATTATCCTTCTTGGCTTATGCGCCAACCTTTTTATGGCGGGAGTAGGTTATTTTATGGCCAGGAAGATGGACGGGATTGATAAAGCGTTTAACATCCTCAACTATTCGGGTTTTAACATCGGCTGCTTTACCATGCCCTATGTACAAAGCTTTATGGGCTCCTTTGGGGTCATTGTCACCGGCATGTTTGATGCGGGCAACTCTATCATGTCTACCGGCGGGACCTATGCGGTGGCGGCCCAGTTTGCAGGCAAAGGGAAGAACCAATCACCCAAATACTTCTTTTACAGGCTCTTTTCTTCTATACCCTTTGATGCCTATATGTTAATGCTGATCATGGCCTTTGCTGGACTCAGGTTTCCCGATTTTGTCTACGACATCACCGGAACTTTTGGCTCCGCCAACACCTTTCTTTCTATGCTCCTGATTGGCTTGATTTTTGAGTTTCATCTGGATCATAAAAAGATCAAACGGGTTCTTACCAATGTAGGTCTACGATTTACCTGCGCCACAGCTTTGGCCCTTGTTTCTTTTTTCCTTCTGCCTTTTTCGGAGGAGGTCAGACATGTTTTGGTGATTGTATCCTTTTCACCCATTCCCTGTATGGCGCCGGTGTTTACCGAAAAACTGGGCGGGGATGTTTCGGTAGCGGGAGTTATCAATTCCATTTCCATCTGTATCAGCATTATTGTTGTCACCACGTTGGTAGCTATCTGGCATATTTGAGAAAAAAGCGCCGTTAACGGCGCTTTTTCTTTTATGCATAGGTTGTGATCTCAATGGAATTGATGATGACATCTTCGGTGGGCTTATCGTTGTCATCGGTTTCCACAGCGGCAATTTGATCTACAATGTCCATCCCTTCGATGACCTGGCCAAAGACGGTATGCTTGTTATCCAGGTTGGGAGTGCCGCCCACTTCCTTATACTTGTCAATGACGGATTGATAATATTCCCGCGCCTCTTCCGGCACGCCTGCATTGACCGCAGCCTGGATCGCGGCATTTTCTTTTTCTATCTCTTCATTATAGGCATCTATGTCTATACTTTCCTCGGTAGAAGATTTCTCGTAGAGACGCTGACTTGCCTGGGCTACCAACTTGTTGAAGTAGACGTTCTGAAGAAAAGCTTCTTCCTCCTCAGCCGTGGTAGGCTTTTGGGAGGACTGGACGATGAAGAACTGGCTACCGTTGGTGTTGGTTCCTGCATTTGCCATGGATAAAGCACCGCGGAAATTATGGAGATTATCGGAAAACTCGTCCTCAAACTTTGTACCCCAAATGCTTTCTCCGCCGGTACCATCACCCTTGGGATCACCGCCCTGGATCATAAAGTCGTTGATAACCCGGTGGAAGGTAAGACCGTCGTAATAGCCATCCTTGGCATGGGTAATGAAGTTTTCTACCGCTTTAGGAGCCTCATCCTTGAAGAAGCGGACGGTAATGTCGCCCATATTGGTTTTAATGATGGCAATTTCCTCACCCGGCTGGGGCTCCTCAAACTGTTTGAGCTGGATAGGATCTCCTGGGGTAAACTCTGGAGCCTGAGCCTGTGAGCTCTCTGATCCGGAGGAAGAGGATGATCCGTTGTCGCTGGAACAGCCGGCCAAGGAGAAGGCCATCACTGCGGCTAAGACTGCTGATAAGATTCTTTTCATATGGTTTGTCACCTCATTATATTCTTTTGCGGATGTGGGAAAACATACGCCTTTTTGAACGGCGATTTCCATTATACAGCAAAAGAGAGGATGGCACAAGAAAACAAAATAAACAAATTGTGAAATAAAATAGGGGAGGGAAGACAAAAAACAAACCGCAACAGCTTTCACCATTGCGGTTTGTTTTTATTTCATTAGATATTAAATTTAAATTTGTCTTTGCTTGGTTTCCCTTTGAAATCTCTCAGCAACTACTTGCGGCTTCTTACTTGTGATTACCTTTCATAGTTTAAACAGGAAACACTGCTTATTTTATACTTAGCTTTCTTAAAGATAAACCATTCTTTATTTATCTTTCTACAAGTAGAACTATTTATCACCTTATTGTGATAACGGGAAGATGCAAGTTTCGCATTGATCTCATTTCACTGCTTTACGTGAGCAATTTCATTTGCCGCTTGTAATGCTGATCTGATTCAATACAAGGCTTACGCTTCTTTTTGCAAGAATTCACGTTGCTGAAATAACAGGATAAACATCAAATATTACATTGGACTAATGCTCCATTCGATTTCTTTATCCCTCGGATTTTTTTAATTTTATCCGATTCGGCAGTTTTTTCTGCTGCCTTAGCTATTTCATGGGATTCACCACTTTCAATTTTTCTTATATGGAAAGAAAACCTCTCGGCAATTCTTCACGTTCCAAAGATAAAATGGAATCTTCTTTCTTTACAGAAGATACAGCCTTTTGCATAATCTCAATCGGAAAATGACTCCGTTGTCTGTTAACCGTTTGAACATGCTTCTTCTCGAAATGTTTCATACTTTTGGTTTAACGCTTTATTGCAGATTATGTTATCGAGCGCTGCCCATATATCTATGGAACGCAACTAAATTTCCTGGCATTTCTTCGTACATGGGTACCGCCTCCCTTTCTTATCATTCAATCAGTATCCCTTTTGACAATGCTGCCTTTTTATTGGCCTTCATTGCCTTCAGATACTTTTCGGAGGAAATGACCATCCCATTTACAGTGAGTCATCTTTCTCGGACAATGGTTCGACCTTTCCAAATCCCTTTGGTATGATCTCATTCATCATCTTTCAGATACTATGTTGTTAGATGATCTTTATTTCCTTCCTGTGACTATAATATACCATACACTATAGATAATGTCAATAGTTTTTTTGAACTAAAATCATATATTTTGTAAATTAAGTATGGAGTCTTTGTGTACGGATTGACAGGCGAGAGCAATTGCATTAAACTCATATTACATCGCTCGCTGATAAAACTAGAACCAAAGGAGTTGATTGGCATGCCGGAAGAGATGGAGTTTGGACCAGACCTGTTGACGCTGGTGGATGACGAAGGGGTAGAGCACCAGTTTGAGGTCATAGACACCCTGGAAATAGAGGACGACCGCTACATCGCATTGATTCCTGTATATGACGACGCGGAGGATGCGGTGGAAGACGATGGGGAATTGATTCTGCTCAAATCCGAGATGGAAGGGGAAGAAGAGTTCCTGGTGGCCATTGAGGACGAAGAGGAATTTAACAAAGTGTCTGAAATTTTCCTCGATCGTTTGGATGAATATTACGATATTCAGGAATCGTAAAGGATTTCCATTGTGTAATCTGTATGACCTGTGGTATAATAGGAACATCACAAACAAACTGAGACAAATACACCCTGCGAAGTGCGATAAAGTGTGACCATATATAATCCAACACTTGATGAAAAGGGAGCTAGACTCCGGTAGCAGATTGCAGACCTCCCGCTTTGGCGGATGAAGGGAGCGTGAAACTGCTGGGATGGCACCCACCCTGTTGTAATGACGGGTTTTCATACAGTCACATGGCGGCTTTGTGGGGTATATTTATGCCCATTTTTTGAAAGTGAGGAATCTCCATGGAACATTGGCTTTCCCGGACAGAGCTACTGCTTGGCGGCGAGGGGCTGGAGAAGTTGGCCCACAGCCGGGTAGCGGTTTTGGGGCTGGGCGGCGTGGGAAGCGCTGCGGCCGAAGCCTTGGTTCGATCAGGCGTAGGGCATCTGATGCTGGTGGATCACGATACAGTGGATTTGACCAACCTCAACCGCCAGCTGGTGGCTACCCACAGCGCACTGGGGATGCAAAAGACACAGGTACTCAGGGAGCGCTTTTTAGATATTAATCCCGGCCTGGAGCTGACACTACGTGAGGAATTCTATTTGCCGGAAAATCGGGACTTTCTCTATGACTATCATCCCGATTTTGTGGTGGACGCCATTGATACGGTCACAGCCAAGCTAGATTTGGCCACAGAGTGCCGCAATCAAGGGATAGGCATGATAACCTGTCTTGGGACAGGAAACCGGATAGACCCCTCCCAGCTTGTTTTAGGGGATATTGCAGATACTGTCGGATGCGGATGCCCCTTGGCCCGGATCATGCGGCGGGAATTAAGACGCAGAGGGATTGAACATACACCGGTGCTTTTCAGCAGGGAGCAGCCGATGGAGGCGGTGTGCGCCCCCGACTCTCCACAGGGACGTCACTCACCGGGCAGTACTGCTTTTGTGCCTCCTGCGGCCGGATATTTTCTGGCCTCTTACGCGGTTCGGTTTTTATTAAATTTGGTCTGAATAAAAAAGTTAAAACTGCTGGCTTGTCATTTCCTAAGAAAAACAGGAAATACTAAAGCCAGCAGTTTTGTTTTGCCGGATGGTTTGATTCCGAAAGAAAGGAGGAGGCCGGTTGGAAAAGATAAAGAAGGGGAAAAAGATAGCGACTGCCCTCATTGGAATAGCCATTGGATTCCTCAATGGATTTTTTGGATCGGGAGGCGGCATGGTAGCTGTACCCTTTCTCAAAGCAAATGGCCTGGAGGTGAAAAAAGCCCACGCCACCTCTATTGCAGTCATCTTTTTTCTCAGTCTTTTCAGCCTTTGGCTTTATATGGGGAAAACCCAGCTTGCATTTACCAATTGGATCTTCTATATCCCTGGCGGCATTGCGGGGGGACTATTGGGCGCCTGGCTTCTGCCCAAAATCCCCCAGACGCTGTTGCGGAGGATTTTCGGAGCCCTTATCATCTTTTCCGCTATCCGGCTGTTGATGCGATGAATTGGACGGATATTCTGCTTACTTCGATCACGGCCCTCCTGGCTGGCACCATCAGCGCCATGGGCATGGGAGGGGGAGGAATTCTCCTGCTCTATCTGACGGCATTTGCCGGTGTGGCCCAGTTGGAGGCACAGACCATTAACCTCATCTTTTTTATGCCTATTGCTGTCATTGCTCTGATTATGCATACTAAAAACAAGCTGGTCAACTGGAAAGTAGTGCTTTGGGTCACAATCTTCGGATATGCCGGCGTTTTCTTAGGATATCAGACAGCTCTTTTTATAGGGGAGGATATGCTGCGCCGGCTCTTCGCCGTTTTCCTGCTATTGATTGGCGCCAAGGAACTTTTTTTCAAAGACAAAGGGGAAGGGGAGAAGCCGAAAAGAATTCATCCAGTTCCCCCGGTGGGCGAAGGACAAGAAAAGATACATCAGGAGGAAAATACCCTGGAATAGAAAGGGATTTTCGGCAAAAAACTGGGTATTTTTGGCGTAACATGAGAAGCTCCACCAAGTTTATAGCTCATAAAAAGATCTCCTAGACAAGACTAGGAGATCTTTTTATGAGCTTATCAATACTTAATTTGCATAACAAAAGATAAAAAATAGGTATTAGACATTGAAAAAATAGGGATTTATAATGAAATTAGAAATCCTAAAGCCTTTTACCAGTAGGAAAGCCGCAGATTGTTTAGGGATTTCCTGCGGCAATAAACAAACAAGGAGGATTGCAAATGAAAAGATTCCTTTCGATTATTTTAGCAATAACAATGATTCTCTCTCTTTCAGCATGTGGAACAACAGAAGGTCAGGATAGTTCTGAAACCTCTGAAGAGGGTGTAACCGTGTCTGAGCCGGCAGAACCGAATGACAGTGATGCAGAGGGAGAAACTTCCAGTTCGCAGTCAGGATCATCCGCTGCTGGAGAGGGAAATGAAGGGGGAACCAGCAATATCTTGGTAGCTTATTTTTCCTGGGCAGACAATGCTATCCTAGCAGAGGATGTGGATGCTGTTGCTTCGCCCAGTGTAGTTGCCCCCGGAAATGTACAGCAGTTGGCAGGCTGGGTACAGGAGGAAACTGGAGGAGACCTATTCTCTATTCAGGTTACTGAACCCTATCCCAGTGATTGGGATCAGTGTCTGGCCAGGGCCAACCAGGAGAGGGGAGACAATGCCCGTCCAGAGCTAAGGGGAAATGTTGAAAATCTAGATCAATATGATACTGTGTTTTTAGGGTATCCCAACTGGTGGTACGGCGTGCCGATGGCCCTGCTTTCCTTCTTGGAAGAGAATGACCTTTCTGGTAAACAGGTATATCTATTCTGTTCCCACGGCACTGGCGGCCTTGCCAACAGTGTGGAGCTGATTACAGAGGCAACGCCCAATGCAGTGATTTCCGAAAATATTTTTGATTGCTACGAAGAGGAGGCCGCTTCTTCCCAAGGCGACATTCAAAGCTGGGTCGCTGGACTTGGCTATTAATAGCGGGAGGAAGAGAATATGAAAAAACTTTTTGGCGTACTCCTTCTTTGCCTGATGGTATTTACTCTTTCGGTCTGCGGGGCCAACGATCAGGAACCGTCATCTCCTGTAACAGAATCATCTTCTGCTGCAGGAGAATCGAAACCTCTCGCAACATCAGAACCGCTTTCGGTGGTAGAAACATCCTCAGCGTCAGAAGCTTCGGAAGAGCCGGAAACTACATCATCCCGGCAGATTTCTGTCCGGTTTGGAGAAAATGTTGTTGTTTACCAGCTTAACGATGGTGGGGCGGCCGCCTCTTTCTATGAGCAGCTGCCCCTCACCATCGAGGTGGAGGATTACAGCACCAACGAGAAAATCTTCTATCCGCCCCAGCAGCTGGATACGGACAATACTCCATTGGCGCAAGGAGGAGCTGGCACGCTGGCCTATTATGCGCCTTGGGGAGACGTAGTGATGTTTTACGGAGACTATAACGAGAATCCCTCCCTGTATGAACTGGGACAGGTTGTTTCTGGCGGGGAGCTGGTCGGTGAGATGTCTGGAACCATCACGATTGATGTGATAGAATAGCCTAAAATGTAAAGTGACAAGGAGGATACATCATATGAAAAAAACTTTAGTAGCCTTTTTCTCAGCAAGTGGTACCACCAAGGGCGTTGCGGAAAAATTGGCAGCAGCAACTGACGGTGACCTGTACGAAATCAAACCGGCTGTGCCGTATACCCGGGCGGATCTCAACTGGCAGGATAGACATTCCCGCAGTTCAGTGGAAATGAACGATCCTTCCTCCCGTCCAGAACTGGCCGATACAGACGCCAATATTCAGGACTATGACCGGATCTTTTTAGGGTTTCCTATCTGGTGGTACACAGCGCCTACCATCATCCGCTCCTTTTTGGAAAGCTATGACTTCACCGGCAAAACCATCATTTTGTTTGCCACTTCTGGCGGAAGCGGCATGGGGAAGACGGCAAAGGAACTCGCCTCCAGCTGCGCGGGTGCAGTGATCAAGGAAGGAAAATTGCTCAATGGAAATCCCTCTGAGGATATGCTGAAACGGTGGGCAGCGGACCTTTAAGCTTCCGCAAGAAGGAGACGGCTATACCAAGCCGGAAAGATGCCGCAGGTCACTTGATACAAAGGAAATGAGGCGAAACAGACCATGAAAATTATCATGTTGGAAGGCAGCCCAAATCGAAATGGTTCCTCCAACCTGCTGTCGGATAGCTTCAGGCAGGGGGCGGAAGCAGCTGGTCACACGGTGGAAATCATCGATGCTGCCCATGGGAACATTCATCCCTGCACCGGATGTATTCACTGTGGGTATGAGGGCCCCTGTGTGCAGAAGGATGATATGGAAAAAATCCGCCCCAAGATTCTAGAGGCGGATATGGTGGTTTTTGTGACGCCACTATATTATTATGGAATGTCTGCCCAGCTAAAGACACTCATTGACCGATTCTGTGCGTTTAATAGCAGTATCCAGCGCAAACATATGAAATCAGCTTTATTGGCTGCCGCGTGGAACAGCGACAACTGGACCTTCGAGGCGTTGGAATGCCATTATAAAACGCTGGTGCGTTATTTGAACCTGACAGATATGGGGATGATTTTGGGAACCGGTTGCGGCACACCTTCTATGACCCAGCATTCTATGTTTCCCCGGCAGGCATATCAATTGGGAAATCAGCTGAAATAAGAATTGAGTGAGCATGGATGACAATCTGCCCAGAGGAAAATCTGGGCAGAAGAGAAAAAATTGTAAATGCTTCACAGTCCCAAAAGAATCATAAAAAAAGCGGAGCCAATATTGGCTCCGCTTTTTTCTGTAAAAGTGACTTATTTTACCTCAACTTCAGCGCCTGCATCGGTCAGCTTCTTGGAGATATCGTCAGCATCAGCTTTGGAAACGCCCTCTTTGATGGCTTTAGGAGCGTTGTCAACCAGCTCTTTGGACTCTTTCAGGCCAAGACCGGTGATCTCTTTGACCAGTTTGATAACGCCCATCTTGCTTGCGCCAGCGCTCTTCAGGATGACGTCAAACTCGGTTTTCTCCTCAGCGGCAGCAGCGCCACCAGCAGCAGGAGCAGCAGCAACAGCAACAGGAGCAGCAGCGGAAACGCCGAACTCCTCTTCCAGAGCTTTTACCAGCTCGGAGAGCTCCAGAACGGTCAGGGATTTAACCTCTTCAATCAGATTCAAAACTTTCTCAGAAGCCATGATATGTTACCTCCATATAAATTCTTTTCTTTTGTTTTTAGCGCGGGAAATCATCCCTTATGCGCTCTGTTTTTCAGCAATAGCGTTAAGCGCAACGACCAGACCACGCAGGTTGGCAGACAGTACGTTTGCAAAACCGGAGATCGGTGCGTTGAGTCCACCCAGAGTCTTGGCGATGAGCTCTTCTCTGGAAGGCAGTTTGGAAAGTGCCTTGACGCCTTCGGCATCCAGTGCTTTTCCGTCAACAAAGCCGGCCTTGATGGCGAACTTTCCTTTGGTGTCATCGGAATATTTGCACAGAATCTTAGCAGCAGCAACAGGATCGGTTGCGCTGGTAGCCAGAGCGGTGGTACCCTCCAATACAGAGGAAATCTCCTCCAGATCGGTTCCCTTGAGAGCGAAGCGGAGCATGGTGTTTTTGATAACAGAATACTCAACGCCTGCAGCCCGCAGGTCACGACGAAGCTTGGTATCATCTGCAACAGTGATGCCCTTATAGTCGACGATGACGCCGGCGGAAGCATCCTTCAGCTTCTGAGCCAGATCGGCGACCAGCTGCTGTTTGCTCTGCAGTACTTTCTCATTTGGCAAGATGTTTCACCTCCTGAAGCTCCCCCGAAAGCCGGGAGAAAAATATCCAATTGATCAGAATCAAATTGAAACGAAATACCGGACAAACAAAAAGCCCTTCCCGCAACCGCAGGAAGGGCAATACATACAAAACGGAAGACCCAGCGTCTATATAACGCGAGAATATCCATGTGTTGCGCATCCTCGGCAGGCGGGTAAAAAACCCATTATGTTTGACCACCTGCTGTCTTTGGAAAACAGCTCTATCATTTTATCATGAAACGAAGCTCATGTCAATGAGCAGTTTAGAACTTATGCAGAATATTTTGCAGGGTTGATCTTGATGCCAGGGCCCATGGTGGTAGCAACCACACAGGATTTGATATACTGGCCCTTTGCTGCTGCGGGTTTCGCTTTGACAATGGCGTCCATCAAAGTGTTCAGGTTCTCGCTGAGTTTCTCTACGCCAAAGGAAGCCTTTCCGATGGGGCAGTGGATAATGTTGGTCTTGTCAAGACGATACTCGATCTTACCAGCTTTTGCCTCGGTGACCGCTTTGGCCACATCGGGGGTAACGGTGCCAGCTTTGGGGTTGGGCATGAGTCCGCGGGGGCCAAGGATTTTACCCAGACGTCCCACAACGCCCATCATATCAGGAGAAGCGATGACAACGTCAAAGTCCAGCCAGTTCTCCTGCTGGATTTTCTGCATCATATCCTCGCCGCCGACAAACTCAGCACCAGCTGCCTGAGCAGCAGCGATGTTGTCGCCTTTGGCAAAGACCAGAACCCGGACCTGTTTGCCGGTTCCGTTGGGCAGAACAACAGCGCCACGGACCTGCTGGTCAGCATGGCGGGAGTCAACGCCCAGTCTTACATGAACTTCAACAGTTTCGTCAAACTTTGCTTTCGCGGTTTTCACAGCCAGATCCAACGCCTCGGTGGAATCGTAAGTCTGGAAGCGGTCGAACAGTTTGGAACTGTCTTGATATTTTTTACCGTGTTTCATTTGTGTTCCTCCCTCATAAGTGGTGTTTACGGAATGTTCCTCCCACCGGAGAGCATTAGTCTACAACTTCAATGCCCATGCTGCGAGCTGTTCCCGCGATCATGCTCATAGCGGACTCAATGTTGGCCGCGTTGAGGTCAGGCATCTTCTGCTGTGCAATCTTTTCGACCTGCTCCTTGGTGATCTTTGCGACTTTGGTTTTGTTCGGCACGCCGGAACCGCTTTCAATGCCGCAGGCCTTTTTGATCAGGACCGCTGCGGGCGGTGTCTTGGTAACGAACGTAAAGGAGCGGTCAGCATAAACGGTGATGACAACAGGAATGATCAAACCTGCGTCATTCTTTGTACGCTCATTGAAATCTTTTGTGAAAGCCATAATGTTGACGCCGTGCTGTCCCAGAGCAGGACCTACTGGCGGCGCCGGGGTGGCTTTTCCGGCCGGTATTTGCAGCTTGATATAGCCGACTACCTTCTGAGCCATAATTTGCACCTCCAAAAATTGTGGTCAATGGCGGAATCTCTTAAAAAATTCCTCCCACAGGTGAAGCTCCACTTTTTCATCTTCACCCTGTAAAACACAGGGGGATCCCTGTGTAGCTTAAAGCCCCCCAAGGGCCTTTAAGTTCCCTAAAAAGATTAGTCTACGGTTTCGACCTGGCCAAGTTCTAATTCTACCGGGGTTTCCCTGCCAAACATGGAAACGATTACTCTCACAGATCCGGCTTCCCGATCCAGAGAATCCACTGTTCCGACAAAGCCTTCCAAGGGACCCTCGATAATTTTAACGGAATCGCCTACAGCATAGGTAACCTCGACCTGTTTGGTTTCCACGCCCAGTGCCTCCACCTCAGCGTCTGTGAGGGGGACTGGCTTGGAACCCGGGCCGACAAATCCGGTACACCCGCGGGTATTGCGCACGACATACCAGCTGTCGTCGGTCAAAACCATCTTTACCAGCACATAGCCGGGAAAGATTTTGCGTTCCACTTCGCGACTTTTGTTGTCCTTGACCTCTACCACCGTTTCGGTGGGAATTTTTACCTCATGGATCAAATCGTGAAGGCCGCGGTTTTCCACCGCTTTTTCAATGTTTTGAGCCACCTTATTCTCATAGCCGGAATAGGTGTGGACAACATACCATTTTGCGGATTCAGACATGATTTAATCCCTCCACGCTTTTCGCTTAAGCGTTTGTAAGGAAAGCATTGACCAGCAGGGACATGATGGCATCGACACCCCAGATGAATATGCCCACAATCAGCATCATGACAAGCACCACAATGGTGTTGTTGATAACCTGTTTTCTGGTGGGCCAAACGATCTTTTTGGTCTCGCCCCTCATGTCTTTGAAGAAACGGCCAATTCTTTTGGCGAGATTCACCGGATTAAACCTGCCTTTTTTTGTGTCCTTCGTTTGCGTAGATGACATCTCGACAGTACCGCCTTTCTCGCCTATTTGGTTTCCTTGTGAAGCGTGTGTTTCCTGCAGAAACGACAATACTTGTTCATTTCGAGCCTGTCAGGATCGTTCTTCTTGTTCTTCATGGTGTTGTAGTTGCGCTGTTTGCACTCTGTGCAGGCCAAAGTAACTTTGACTCTCATATCGGCACCTCCTGAGTAACGGAATTTTTTGCCTCCCTCGTAAAGAGAACGCTTGAGTTTTGCCATCCCTTTTCGGCTGCCCATAGGGCGAGAAAGGGGAACCCTTTTTTATGCCCGTAAAAATGAGCATAAAAAAATAACCCTTTTAGAGGTAGTAATACTATACCACAAGGGAATAGGACAAGTCAAGGAAATTTAAAAATAAATTCTAAATTCCGTAAGAATCAACTATGAATTTACAGGCAAAACAATTGCGAAGAAATACGTATTATGATAAACTACTATTGTTAATGTCCTTTTGACAGATGACAAAGATACATCTGTGTATTTTTCCGTATTTCTTCAGGCAAGCAGATGTAGTTTATTGTATAGGAGTGTGGCAGCCCATGTCAAGGCTTACCCTGGCAGTGCTATTCGGCGGCGCATCCAGTGAGCATGAGGTTTCACTGGTATCCGGCACCTCTGTCCTGCGCCATGTGCCGCGGGATGATTTCGACATCGTAATGGTTGGCATCACCAAGGATGGACGGTGGTATCACTACACCGGGGAGATCGACAGGATCCCCGATGGATCCTGGGAGAAAGCAAACTGCGTTCCCGCGATCCTTTCACCGGACCGGAGCGTCCATGGGCTGACAGTTTTCCACCCCGATCATGTGGAAAATATCCGCCTCGATGTGGTATTTCCCGTTCTCCATGGGAAAAATGGAGAGGACGGCACCATGCAGGGCCTTCTGGAGATTGCCGGCATCCCCTGTGTGGGCTGCGGTACCCTGTCCTCTGCAGTCTGCATGGATAAGACTGTGACCCGCACCCTTCTGGAACAGGCTGGTATTGCCGGTGTCCAGTGGGAAAAGGTGATGGAATATGAAATGGACCGCTTTGACGAGATCGAGAAGCGGATTGCCCAAAGGCTTCATTATCCGGTGTTTGTCAAGCCAGCCAATGCGGGAAGTTCGGTGGGCATCACCAAAGCCACTGACAAAACAACCCTGAAGAAGGCCTTTGAAACGGCCTTTGCCCACGACCGCAAGATCATTGTAGAAGAAGCGGTGGTGGGAGACGAGGTGGAATGCGCGGTATTGGGCAACGACGATCCATTTGTTTCAGTCATAGGGGAAATTGTCCCTGTGGCGGAATTCTATGACTACAACGCCAAGTATAAAGATGGTACCACCGCCCTGTATATCCCGGCCCGTCTGGAGCCGGAGGTGGTCAAGGAGATTCAGGAGACCGCCCGCAAGGCATTTTTGGCGCTGGGCTGTTCCGGCTTTGCCCGTGTGGACTTTTTTGTGCGCAAGTCGGACCGGAAGGTACTTCTCAACGAGCCCAACACCATTCCGGGCTTTACCGATATCAGCATGTATCCCAAGCTGATGGAATATTCCGGCGTAAGCTATCCGGAGCTGATCCGCCGGCTCATTCAGCTTGCCATAGAAAGGGCGGGTGCAAATGGATAACCGTCCCATCGGCGTCTTTGACTCAGGCCTTGGGGGGCTGACGGTGGTCAAAGAGCTGAAAAAAATCCTCCCCCATGAAAACATTGTCTATTTTGGAGATACAGGCCGGGTACCCTACGGCAACCGCAGCCGTGAGACCATCCGCCGCTATGCGGCCCAGGACATCAATTTCCTGTGTAGCCACGACGTCAAAATGATTGTGGCAGCCTGTGGCACAGTCAGTTCCGTGCTGACCGATAAGGATGTCAAGGATGTCAGCGTTCCCTATACCGGCGTGCTGCTCCCAGCAGCCCAGGAGGCGGCGGCCCTGTCGGACAGCGGCAGAATCGGGGTGATCGGCACCACGGCGACAGTCCGTTCCGGGGCTTATGGCAAGGCCATCCGGGGGATCCGTCCTGAGGCCAAGGTGGTGGGACGGGATTGCCCGCTGTTTGTGCCGCTGGTGGAAAACGGGCTGGTTGCCCCCGACAATGAGATTACAAGGCTGACGGCGAAGATGTATTTGGAGCCGTTTTTTGAGGAGCATATTGACACCCTCATTCTGGGCTGTACCCACTATCCCATTATTTATGACATTATCGCCCAGGTGATGGATTACTCGGTAACCTTGGTGGATCCAGGCCAGGCTACTGCCCGGTATGTGAAGGGCTATCTGATGCAGCATGGTATGGGAAGCGGTGAAGACCGCCAAGGAGAATGCCATTATTATGTCAGCGATCGCACCGACGAGTTTTCCAATATAGCCGGCATCTTCCTGGGGGAAAAGGTGGATCAAAATGTGGAATATGTCAGTGTGGACACGTTATAAGACTATTTGCGCGAAAGGAAAGTGCAAAAACTTTGAAAAAGGAAGTTATTATTTCAATTAAAGGAAAACAGCGGGTGGACGGCGAAGACGATATCGTGGAGCTGACCACCATGGGGAATTACTACATCCGGGACGGCATCCAGTATATCCGCTATGATGAAAGCGGAGCCACGGGATATGATGGCTGTAAGACCACGCTGAAGGTCAAAGGCAACGATATGGTTACCATGATCCGGTCCGGTCCCTGCAGTTCCCAGCTTATTGTAGAAAAAGGAAGACGCCATCAGTGTCATTATGCCACCGAAATGGGGGATCTGATGGTGGGGGTGTTGGGCAGTAACATCCGCAACGGTCTGGACAGCCACGGCGGTGATATCCATTTTCAGTATTCTCTGGATGTCAATGCCTGCCTTGCCAGTGAAAATGAAGTGTCGATTAACATCAAGGAGTGCAACGGATAGATGGCAAATCTGGTTAAAGAAGCGAATGAACAGCTCAAAGAAGTGATTATGAAAGCCATGGGGATGGCGGTGGCTGACGGTAAATTTGAGCCGGTGCCCCTGCCCCCCTTTACCATTGAGATCCCCAACGACAAAAGCCACGGCGACTTTGCCGCCAATGTGGCCATGGTCTGTGCCAAGGCCCTGAAGATGAATCCGCGGCAGATCGCCACCATCCTGATGGAGCGGATGATCTTTGATGGCACCTATTTTGAGCGCTGTGAGATGGCTGGGCCTGGTTTCCTCAACTTTTTCCTCTCCAAGGAATGGTTTGCCAGGGTTATCAAGGCCATTGAAGCTGACGGGGAAAACTATGGACGCTCCCAGGAGGGAGGCAATCAAAAGATAATGGTGGAGTTTGTCTCCGCCAATCCCACCGGCCCCATGCACATGGGCAATGCCCGGGGCGGCGCCTTGGGGGATTGCCTGGCAGCAGTGCTGGATTGGGCCGGCTATGATGTGACCCGGGAGTTTTATGTCAACGACGCTGGCAATCAGATTGAAAAGTTTGGAAAATCCTTGGAGGCCCGTTATCTTCAAATCTATCAGGGGGAAGAGGCGGTTCCCTTTCCAGAGGATGGCTACCATGGAGAGGACATTAAGACTCGGGCACAGGAGTTTGCCGATATTCATGGGGATGCCTATGTAGACGCAGAGGAAAAGGAGCGCCGTGACGCTTTGGTGGCTTATGCGCTGCCTAAGAATATCGAAGGGCTCAAAACCGACCTGGAAAAATATCGGATTACCTATGATGTCTGGTTTAGGGAGAGTACCCTCCATGAAAGCGGAGCCATTGACGACATCGTCAAGACCCTGTCGGAAAAGGGCCTTACCTATGAAAAGGATGGCGCCATTTGGTATAAAGCCACGGCCTATGGCGGGGAGAAGGACGAGGTCCTGATCCGGGCCAATGGAAATCCGACCTATTTCGCGGCGGATATCGCTTATCATTATAATAAGTTCGCAGTTCGGGGCTTTGATCGGGTGATCAATGTCTGGGGCGCAGATCACCACGGCCATGTAGCCCGGCTCAAAGGAGCCATGGATGCCATCGGCTTAAACGGCAACCGCCTGGACATTGTATTGATGCAACTGGTCCGTCTGACCCGGGATGGGGAAGTGGTGCGGATGAGCAAGCGTACCGGCAAAGCCATTACCCTCACCGATCTTCTGGACGAAGTGCCCATTGACGCGGCCCGTTTCCTCTTTAATATGCGGGAGCCGGGCAGCCAGATGGAGTTTGACCTGGGACTGGCGGTAGAGCAATCCTCTCAAAACCCGGTTTATTATGTCCAGTATGCCCACGCCAGGATCTGTTCCATTCTGAAAAACCTGGCAGCGGAAGGCATCTCTCCCAAGGAAAGACAGCTGGATGACCTGCTCTGCTTTACCCAGCCGGAGGAGATTGAACTCATTCGACACATGGCCATCTATCCTTCGGAAATTTTAGAATCCGCCCGGACCTACGATCCGGCCCGGATTACCCGGTATGTCATTGAGTTGGCCAACAAATTCCACAAGTTCTACAATGCCTGCCGGGTTAAAGGGGAAGCCGAGGATGTGATGCAGGCCCGCCTGGCCCTGTGCCTGGCGACCCGCACCGTCATCCGCAATGTGCTGACCATGCTGAAAATCAATGTACCTGAAACCATGTAACCCTTTGCCAGCAGACGCAGTAGGGATAGAATCTCCCTTCGCTGCAAATTTTTATGGGCAGGGAACATGAACATATCGCTCCGGTTTTACCGGGCAGAAAAGGAGAAATCAATGGAAGTACCCTTGCCACCCCGATTATTGGATGGCGCAACAGCAACCAATTTGTATCAAGCGGGCATGCCCAAGGACGCGTGTCCAGAATTGTGGATTTTGGAACACCCGGATGTGCTTCAAAATCTGCAAAAAGAATATATTGTAAACGGCGCTCAGGTCCTTTATGCGCCTACCTTTACCGCCAATCGTGCCATGCTGGCCCGATTTGGCCTTCAGGACAAGGTAGAGGAGATCAATGCCAAGTTGGTGGCCCTTACCAAGGGGGCGGCCCAAGGTACAGGTGTGTTGGTGGCTGGAGATATCGCTCCCACCAATCTTTCTGTCGAGCCTTTTGGAGAGACGCCGTTTTTGGAGCTTGTCAACATTTACAGTGAACAGGCCTTTGCCCTTAAACATGCAGGGGTGGATCTGATCGTCTGTGAAACGATGATTTCCATGACAGGGATGCGGGCGGCTGTGCTAGGTGCCCGGCAGACAGGGCTTCCGGTGTATGTCACCATGACCATGGACAGCGAGGGGGACACCTTAGATGGCTCCAATCTGCTGGCCTGTATGGTAACGGCGCAGTCCTTAGGAGTCCAGGCATTTGGCATCAACTGTACAGATGACTACGACCAAATGGCGCAGCAGCTAGAAAAGTTGTCTCATTATGCCACAGTCCCCCTTATTGTGAAGCCCAATTTGGGAAGGCTCGACGCAGATGGGAACTATGCCACAACGCCTGTGGAAATGGCGGAAAAGATGAAAACCCTGCTGGATGCAGGAGCTTCCATCATAGGCGGATGCTGTGGGACCACACCCGCGCATATCGGAGCGCTCCACCGAATGATGGAGGAATATGACTTTTCCGGCAGAGAACTGCCAAAGCCGGACCCGGAGGACATTATCGCATGCAATTATGACGAGGTCTTTTTCCTCAGCGAAGATCTGGAGTTTTCGAAACCCCTCTCCTGCGAGGTGGATATGACAGAGGAGATCCTGGAGGCAGAGGATCAGGGCTGGGATGCGGTTCTGGTGGAGGTTCCCACTGCCGACGATGCCTATCATTTTGCCCAGAACGCCCACATGACAGATTTGCCTGTAGCTTTTCTTTCTGATAGTGAGGGCGCACTGGAAATGGCGCTGATCTACTATCCGGGCCGGGCTCTTGTATGCAGTTCCCAATCCGATCTGGAGCACGAGGTTTTGCAGAAAATCGCGGATGGCTACGGAGCTTTACTTTTTTAGAAGATGACAAAAAGGTGGATGGGATTTTTCCCATCCACCTTTTTCTGTCTCGAAGGCTTACTTAAGGCTTATTCCATCCCGAAAGGCGTTGCCCACCTTTTCCCCTAGCTTTAGATAGGCGTTGTTGGCGGGGTCAAAGGTAATTGGCTCCAATTTCTGGGGATCAATATTCCCTTTCTTATTGAGGATGCGTTCATCCGCGCTGACATTGACGATCTCCCCAACCAGGCGGCAGGAAGAAGCATCATAACTAATCAGCTTGCATTCCAAGGCCATGGGCAGCTCGTCGATCAAGGGGGCGTCTACCAATTGGCTTTTGGTGGTGTGGAATCCCGCTCGGGCCATCTTGTCAGGGACGTCGTTGCCGGATACAATCCCCACATAATCACAAGCCACCACATGAGCAGCATCCGCCATGCTGATGGTGAAAGCTCCTCGGGCCAAAATATTTTTTACTGTTTTGTGCTCGGCGCTCAGGCACATGGTAACCTGATTAGATTCGCTGATGCCGCCCCAGGCGGCGTTCATAGCGTCAGGAGTTCCATCCTCGCCATAGGTAGCAATGATCAGCACAGGCTGGGGATATAAAAGAGGCTTAGCTCCAAAGTCTTTTATCATATTTCTTCCTCCTTCAATGAAAATAAAGATGTATCATTGCTTTCATTATAACAAATGGACTTGAAAATTAAATAGTTTTCCATCGGGTTTTCTGACGATATTGCTGACAGAGAAAAAGTGTGTGAATTTTTTATGAATTTTATACGGAAGCTTTGACGGAGAGACAACCTTGTGTTATAATCAAGTTGTCATTAAAGTGAGAGTATTATTGATTTTCCCTCTTTTTAAATATTATTCTTTCCTCCATCCTGAACTTTTTAGTTCGTCTCCAGCAGAAAAATACCGCCGGCAACTGTCAGCGGTATTTTTCTGCTTTTTATTTGCGCGGGGAGATAGATTCAACAGAAAGTGGATGCGGCATCAGGTATGGCGCCGGGTAAAGAGTCCCACAAGGACGCAGGTAGCCAAGGAAAGAAGGGTATAACCCAGCGACCAAACCCAAAAAGTGGGATTGAAAAAGATAAACATACCTAAAATGAATGAGATAGCAAAGACGCCGGTGACCATCCAGAGATTTTTGACCAGCAGGACAAGTGCCACGGACAATGCGATGGTGAGCAGGGGGAGCAGGGTGATCACCAGGAAAAAGGGATCTATAAAGGTGACACCCAGGTAAAGGAACAACTGCATGAGCACAATGGAGCAGGCGCATAGGATCAGCCTGGTTCGTAGGGAAAATTTCATCATAAAATCCTCATTTCATCAAATACCGCACAGCGAACAAAGGAAGGAAAACGTAATAAAAAATTAATGGTTATTCCCAAAACACTGTGTTATGATACATGGTAACATGGATGAGAAGGTGCGTCAACAAACAATGTGTGAAGCTTTTTATTGAAAATAAAAGAAATGTATGTTCAGAATAATCCGAGTGTGTTATAATTATTCTGTTATCGAAGTGCTGGGCTGCTGACAGATGATCCCGCAGTCCATGATGAAATCGCCACAGTTGCGGAGGTATCATTGTTGGATACAAAAAAAATTTGGAATATACCGAATCTGCTTTCGCTGATCAGGATCCTGCTCATCCCGATTTTCGCTTACTGTTATCTCACGGCGGAGACGGCCAAAGAATATTATGTTGCAGCGTTTATTATCCTTCTTTCAGGCCTGACGGATATGGCAGATGGCATCATTGCCAGACATTTTCATATGATTACCGATTTCGGAAAGATTATTGATCCCATTGCGGACAAGCTGACCCAGGGAACGGTGGCGATCTGCTTATCCATTCGGATTCCTGCCATGGCAGTGCTTCTTTCCATCTTTATCATTAAAGAATTCCTGATGATGATCGGAGGCTTTCGCCTTCTGCGGGGCGGGGCGAAAATCGACGGCGCCCGCTGGTTTGGCAAGGTTTCTACGGTGATTTTTTATGTGGTTATGCTCATCACCATCGCATTTCCTACACTGGACATGACGGTGACCACCGTGCTGATTTGTATTTCAGCGGCGTTTATGATCTTTTCCTTTGTCATGTATCTGCCCATCTATAAGGAACTGAAAAAGACGACGAAAGATAAAAAATAAAAGGACTGGGGATGTTTCCCCAGTCCTTTTTTTGCTTATTTTTCCAGAAATTCTAACAGACGGTCAAAACAACGGGAGGCGTCCAGGTAACCTGTGTCATAAAGAGCCTGAAGCTTTTCCTTGTTTTTACTGGTGCTTTTTACAGGAACCGGTGCCTGGGGAGCGATGACAAAGGCAGAGCCCTCCGCCTCCATCTGCCGCAATTTATCCAGCGTATGGTTATACATGATGTGCCGGTTTTCTAGCGCCGTGACAAAGGCGGGATATTTGCGGTACTTGCGCCGGAGCAGGTTCATATGCTTACCCGGCCCCTTCCGGTAACCTCGGTCCCGGGTGAGGATGACAACATGCTTGGTGTTGCCATCGGAGATGGATTTTTCAATGGGGATGGAATCGGCGATGCCGCCATCCATCAGCTCCAATCCTTGGTAGTGGACAATGGGGGAGAGGATAGGCAGGGAGGAGGAAGCGGCCAATGGTGTGCAATCGTAATCCATTTCCTCCTTGGAGAAGAAATGCTCTTTTCCGGTATTGCAGTCGGTGGTGCCGATATAAAAAACGGTGTCGCTGTTGTAAAAGGTATCATAATCCAAGGGAACCAGGTGGTGGGGCATATCCTTAAAGATAAAGTCCATGCCAAAGAGGGAACCAGTCTTTATCAGACTGCGCAGGCTTAGATATCTAGGGTCACGGATATATCCGATGTTGATCTTGTAGTTGCGGCCCCGCTGCCGGCTGACATAGGAGCAGCCGTTGCATGCGCCGGCAGAAACCCCTACCACATAGGGCAGATAGAGGTCGTGATCCATGAAATAATCCAAAACACCGATGGTGTATAGCCCACGCATGCCACCACCTTCGAGAATCAGTCCGGTTTTTTCCATGAGTTTTGCTCCTTTTTTGAAATCTTTCCTATTATTATAATGGGTTTGTTCAGCTTTTTCAATTGACCGAAAATTCCAGCTGGGTATAATAGAAAAAGAAAGGGGAGAAATAGCGCAATGGACAAGCAATCCTATGTGGACCTGCACATCCACTCTACCTGTTCCGATGGAACTATGACTCCAGAGGAAATATGCCAGAGAGCGGCTAAACGGGGCGTTTCGCTAATTTCCATCTGTGACCATAACTGCATCGATGCTCTGCCTCGTCTGGCTGCCGCGGCGGAAAAACAGGGGCTTTGCTGGATCAAAGGGGTAGAACTGGATTGTGCCTTCGAAAACCGCGTATACCACGTTCTCGCCTATGGATTTGACGAGAAGGATGTTGCTTTTGCCAGCCTTGTCAGGGAAAACCGGCGGAAGCTGGATCGGATGAGCATCGATCTTCTGGAGAAGATGGAGGCAGATGATGGCCGGGTATCCATGGCGGACTTTCTTGCCTATGAAAACGATCCGGCCCGAGGCGGATGGCCTGCCCTCAACTATTTTCTCGATCGTGGCATTGCCAGAGATTTTGATGGAGTCATGCTTTTATATGGAAAGTACAAATGCAGCTATGCAAAAGCGGGCTTTGTCAGTGTGGAAGAAGCCTGCCGAGCCATCCATCAGGCCGGCGGATTTGCGGTATTGGCTCATCCAGGATATTCCATCAAGGGAGATCGGGGACAGTATGTAGCCCAAATCAGGCGGTTATTTACCTGCGGTTTGGATGGAATTGAATGTATATATCCATTGCATACCTCCTGGCAGACCCAGGATGCCTTAGACTTTTGCCGGCAAAGGAAACTTCTGGTGACCAGCGGCAGCGACTGCCACGGTGAATTTCAAAAGACTTATGCAGGGGGAATCTTGGACATCGGTGTCAACAAGGTGCAGCTGGCACAGCTTCATTTGGGGGATATTTCTATAGAAGGTGAGTTCACCGAAGAATAAAAGAACCGGCAGCCGGAAGATACCGGCTGCCGGTTCTGCGTTTATTAAAACAATAGAAAACTCCGCTACTGGTTTTGGTCATAGTCGCTTTGTTCAAAATAAGAGGGATATCCAATATCCGCGGTGGGATGTTCCCGGCACAGATACCGCTTGATGTCAAAACAAAGATCGCACCGGTTGACATAGGTGGAACGGGAAGGCTCAAATCCCAGCTCTCGCGCATACTGATAAAGACCTTTCATCCCGCCCTCATAGGCGGCGGTAAGCGCGGGATATTTTTCTGGGGAAATGGGGGCATCCAGATCCTCCATGTCAATGACAAAGCCGGTGCAGATAGGTGGAATATAATGACCGTATAAATCCAAATGGCAATGGCCGGTGGAGACAAGAGGGGTGCAGGGGGAAATAGCGCCCACAAGCTGGTCAAAAGGATGCAGTTCGTAGGCGTCCCGGCACAGAGAGATGGCACGTCCATTGCAGTTGAGCCCATAGGAGCGGGTGGCATCCACCTTATAATTGCCGCCGAAAAAGGCGTCGTATTCCTCAATGTGATGGGGAACGCTGGTATCCAGCATGCTCAGATCACTGCCGAAATTCCCAGGCCAAACAAAGGTTTCCATCCCTACTTTGTGGCAGAGGGAGATAAGGCTTTTTTGTCTTTGATAGGGGACGTATTCATTGTGAAATGGATCCACCGAAATGAGCAGGCACCCTACCCCAACAGACAAAAGCTTCCGAAGCAGCTGTAGGGTTTTCTCTTCTTTGATGTTCCAGCTGCCGTTGGTTTCAATGTATTCAATATGAATGCCATATTCCCTGGCAAGTGTGCAGACGGCTAAAAGCTGATCCTGTTTTAAGAAGGGTTCGCCCCCTCCGATATGGCAGCTACGGACGTGGTGATCTACCATAAAGCGGAAGACCTTATGAGCCATATCGTCACTCATGTAATCACCGGGCCAGCTGGGAGAGGAACTATAACAGCAGTGGCGGCACTTTGCGCTACACTTGTAATTGACAATGACCCCCATGCTATGGATGGGACCGATCTTCATTGTCTCCACCATCCTTTCAAGGTTTGTTTGCAAATTAGTATTATCATACAACAAAAAGGACGTGTTGTAAAACACGTCCTTTTTATATCAGGTGGGGTTAAAACTCTACTTTTTTCAGCTTGGCATCCTTTACCTGCTCCATGGTGGGGATAGAAGGGGCGGCGCCCTTTTGGGAGACCGCCAGAGAGGAGGCGATAGAAGCATACTCCAAAGCCTTGGGGACGTCCTCTCCCTGCATCAGGGTGGAGAGGAAAAATCCTGTAAAGGTGTCGCCGGCAGCGGTGGTATCCACCACCGGGACGTCATAGATGCCGTGGGTATAAGTATTAGTGCCGTCATAGTACATGACGCCCTGCTTGCCCAAGGTCAGCACCACCACGCAGCCGGGATAGATTTGACGCATTTTCCGCGCAATCTTTTCCGGATCGGTTTCCTGGGTGAGTTCATTACCCTCAATCTCATTGAGGATAAAATAAGTAATCGAAGTAAGATCCATTTTGACAAGCTCATCGCTGATGGGGGAGGGGTTAATGGCAAGGATCATGCCCTTTTCAGCAGCTTTTTTGATAATGTAGTCAATATTGTTGATCTCATTTTGCAGCAGGAGCATGTCGCCCTTCTCAAAATGCGCCAAAACGTCATCGATGTAATCGGTGGTGATCTCTTGATTGGCACCGCCATAGAGAAGGATGCAGTTCTGGCCTTTCTTGTCCACCTGGATAATAGCATGACCTGTATGACCTTGGGTCATAGCAACCAGAGAGGTGTCTACGCCGTATTCGCCAAGGATGTCGATGAGCATCTGCCCATCAGCCCCCACCTTGCCGGCATGGTAGACAGGAGCTCCTGCCTTGGCTAAAGCTACCGATTGGTTAAGACCTTTGCCGCCGCAGAAAGTCTCCATTTTTAAGGAGGCAGTAGTCTCACCAGGACGGACAAAATGATCCATGGAATAGACATTGTCAATATTGAGGGACCCGAAATTGAGAATTTTCATGGCTGAAGAACTCCTTTGTGATGTGATTTTTCCTAAGCATTTCTGTTTTGAACGCTCTCCCGGATGATAAAATCATGGCGGAGAACAAAACAGTTATTTGCCGGAGTAAAGATGGCGTCCCGGTCGGTGACAAGAGAAAAGGCCAATGCCCCCATCTGCTCCCTGGGCTGGTTGACAGTGGTGAGGGAGGGAACGGTGAAGCGGCTGATATCGATGTTGTCAAACCCGATCATGGAGATGTCATCCGGGATTTTGAGGCCGTGCTCAGATAATGCGCGCTTCATACCAATGGCCAGGTAATCAGAAGAAGCCATTACCCCAGTAGGCCGATCCTGGGCCAGAATCGAATTCATGGCATAGTAGCCTGATTCCAGTTTTCCCAAAAGGACATCGTTGGCAATAACAATTTTGTTTTCCTGATAAAGGCCATGCTTTTTCATAGCATCAATGACCCCGTCCATCCGCTTGACCACAGGTGTGGACATGACCTTCTGGGTGATATAATAGATATTATCACAACCATGATGGATCAAACATTCCATAGCGTCAAAGGCAGCCCGGTAGTTGTCGATAACAACGTGGGGGATGGTTCCGGTAGAGTCGTATTTATCAGCATAACAGACCCGGTTGTTTGGATTAGCCAGTAAATTTTGAGCTAAATCCTCATCATCATCTCCGGTGCCGATAAATACATAGCTGTTGACCTTGATACTGCGCAGATATGATATCTGCTTTTTTTCTTCTTCTAAAGAATTTTTTGTTTCTACCACATAGATGGGATAGCCGGCCATATTGCATTGTTCCCGAAGGCCCTTGATGATTTCCAAGTAAAATGGGTTATAGAGATCCGGAACCAAGGCACCAAGGCAGATATAATGGGATTGACGGAGAGATACAGCGAAGTTGTTGGGAACATAGTTGAGCTTTTTGACAGCCTGTAATACTTTTTGGCGGGTTCCCTCACGCACCTTGTCGCTGTTATTGAGAACGAGGGAGACGGTGGAAGGGGCGACGCCAGCAAGTTGAGCTACTTCTTTGATGGTTGCAGGTTTGGTTTTATCATTCATGCCTTACTATCCGCCTTTCAGAATCAGGGGGAAAATAAAATCGTTTTTCTATAATTCCATCATAATATGATCTTGTAGGTTTGTCAACAAAATGCGTACTATGAAATGATGTGAAACAAACAAAAAAGCGGCTGTTAATTAAAATTAACAGCCGCTTTCATCGAATCGTATTTCTATTTTACAATGGAATAGTTATACTCTCCATTTCGCCAGGCTTTCGATAAATTTGCTGTTTTCTGTGACGACCTGTACAGGTTTTGAATAATCAAGGGCCATCAAACCTAAGACGGATTTTGCATCTGCAATTTTACCGTCGGTGGTGTGGACACCCACATCATCCTCACAGTTCCAAGCCATATTCATGAAAGTCTTCAAATCCTCGGCGCTTTCTAACTTGATAAATGCTACCATTTTCAAAACCTACCTTTCTTCATTATACTCTCACTTCTTGAGTATGGGTTTATTATAGCATGTATTTTCTGAATTATCAAGATTTTTTTAGTAGAAGTGTTAAAAAATATGAGAAGTATTTTGTATATATTGCCAAATCAGGAATGGGAGATCCCTTTATTTGAGTAGGACATAAAGACATAGAGAGAAAGATATGCTGAATTGAGGGAAATGTGATATAATGAAGAAAAATAGCAAGAGGGGGAGCCTATGGCAAATCAAACATTACATATGAAGCCCAATGTAGCAGCCGCTATCGCCTATGTTTTCGGATGGCTTTCAGGTCTGATTGTTTTCTTTTTAGAGAAAGAAAATCGATACGTGCGTTTTCATGCAATACAATCTATCCTGGTTTCGGGAATTTTTACGGTATTGTCGGTGGCGATTAATTTTGTACTGGGTTGGCTTTTTCTGGCCCGGTGGTTGCTACGGCTTCTCAGCCTTCTCTTTTTTATCATTTGGCTAATCTGTATCGTGAGAACGGCGACCTATCGGGATATCCGCATCCCCTTTTTGGCAACGATTGCAGATGTCATTTGTGGTTAAACGATCGCATGGGAGGAAATGAATGAAAGGCGCAATTTTTGATATGGATGGTACGCTGTTGGATTCCATGGGGACGTGGGACCGTATTGTCCCGCAATATTTGATCAACCATGGGGTAGATGACCCTGGGGACATTAATGGTGAGATTGCAGCTATGACCTTTGAAGATGGCATTCAGTATACCATAAAACGCTTTGGCCTGCCCATGACAGCATCCCAGGTAATGCAGGGGATCAGTGACCAGATGCTTTGGGAATATACCCATACAGTGAGGATGAAGCCAGGGGTATTAGAATATCTGAAGATGCTTCGGCAAGAGGGAATCCCCATGTGTATCGCTACGGCCACCGGGCGTGCCCTGTCCCTGCCGGCTTTGCGCTGTCAGGGTATTTTGGATTTTTTTCAATTTGTCCTTACGGTGGAAGAGGTAGGCGTGGGGAAGGAGTATCCGGATATTTTTCTTCAAAGCGCCCAGCGTATGGGGCTGGCGCCCAAAGACTGCTGTGTATTTGAGGACGCGCTCCATGGAATTCGGTCGGCTTCCAGCGCCGGATTTCAGATATGTGCTGTCAAGGATGAGGGCAGTGCCGTGGTGGATAGGGAAGAAATCCGCCGCTTAAGCGATATTTGTATTGAAAGCTTCCGGGAACTGTTGTAAAAGAGTTGTCAAGAGAGACATTTTTATTTATAATGGAGAAAGTAAAAAGAAAAATTGCCTGCATTGGGCTTGAGAAGGACAGCACCGGCTTCGTGTGCTGTTTTTCCATGTGAGTTTTGGGGCCGCCAGTAAAACAGTAAGGGGTAACGGGATGAAAAAAATTGGCTTTGATAATGATCAATATGTAAAAACCCAGTCAGAACACATTCTCAAACGGATTGCCAAATTTGATAATAAGCTTTACCTGGAGTTTGGTGGAAAACTTTTTGACGATTACCATGCGTCCCGGGTCCTGCCCGGCTTTGCTCCGGATAGTAAGGTCAAGATGTTGATGCAGCTGAAAGACCAGGCGGAAATTGTAATTGTAATTAATGCCGCTGATATTGAAAAGAATAAGGTGCGGGGAGACCTTGGCATTACATATGACCTGGATGTCCTCCGCCTCATTGACGCCTTTCGTGGCATAGGCCTATTTGTAGGCAGTGTTGTCATCGCTCAGTACTCAGGTCAAGCAGCTGCGGAGACCTTCAAACATCGGTTGGAAAGTCTGGGAATCAAGGTTTATCTACATTACCCCATTGCCGGCTACCCTGCAAATATACCGCTGATTGTCAGCGACGACGGTTATGGAAAGAATGAATATATTGAGACCACCCGGCCGTTGGTGGTGGTTACGGCTCCTGGCCCGGGCAGCGGCAAGATGGCGACCTGCCTTTCGCAGCTCTACCATGAATACCGGCGGGGGATCAAAGCAGGATACGCCAAGTTTGAGACGTTTCCCATTTGGAACCTTCCTTTGAAGCATCCGGTCAATCTGGCCTACGAGGCTGCCACAGCGGATCTTAACGACGTCAATATGATCGACCCTTTCCACCTGGAAGCTTATGGGGAAAAAGCGGTAAACTATAACCGGGATGTGGAGATATTTCCGGTACTCAACGCCATTTTTGAGAAGATCGCAGGAACAAGCCCCTATAAATCCCCCACGGATATGGGGGTTAACATGGCAGGCAACTGTATTGTCGATGATGAGGTAGTGTGCGAGGCGTCCCGGGAAGAAATTGTCCGCCGCTATTATCATGCTCTGTGTGACCAGCGCCAGGGAAGGGTGGACGCTGATACCGTTTATAAGGTGGAACTTTTGATGAATCAGGCAGGGGTTTCCCCCGAGTCCCGCCAGGTGGCGGCAGCTGCTTTGGATCGTGCAGCAAGTACGGGCTTCCCCGCCGCCGCCATTGAGTTGCCGGATGGGCAGATCATCACAGGAAAGACATCCTCTTTACTAGGGGCTTCTGCAGCGGTGCTGCTCAATGCCCTCAAGGCTCTGGGAGGGATTAACCATGATATGCATCTGATTTCTCCCATTATTATCGAGCCTATCCAGAACCTCAAGATTAAACACTTGGGAAATCACAATCCTAGGTTGCATACCGATGAGATTCTCATTGCCTTATCTATATGTGCCGCAACCAATCCCACGGCAGAGCTTGCGATGCGTCAACTTCCCAAGCTCCGTGGATGCGAGGCACATTCCTCTGTTATCCTGTCTCAGGTAGATGATTCCGTCTTCCGGAAGTTGGGAATTAATTTGACCTGTGAGCCCAAATACCAGACCAAAAAACTTTACCATAAATAGACCAAAATACCATCGAACTCGGAGTTCGGTGGTATTTTTTGATACATTTCTTTTTCTCATACAAAATGACAAGTTTTAAATTTTTATCTTTTATGTTAGTACAAGATTAGATCAAAATAGAGAAAAAACACATAATTTTTACGAGTTATTTATGAAACTTGTTCCATAAATCGATGAGTTTATGGTTTTTTTGTCAAGCGTGTTATATTTTTAACAAGATAGACCAAACTTAACAATTATTTTGGAGAGTTCAACGTGAAGTTTGTCAGCAAAAAACCTTGTAAATTTTGGGACAACCTGCTACAATGATCATGGCGGAAAATTGTAGGGACAATTTTCCACAAGAAAATCAAATCTGTTTTGAAAAAGGAGCGTTTACTATGTTAGTAACCATGAAAGCAATCCTTGATCGTGCAAGCGCGGAGAATTACGCCGTTGCAGCCCCCAACGTTGGTTCTGAGCTGGATGCTCGCGCAGCGATCGAAATCGCTGAGGAGCTGAATGCACCGATCATCCTCGACGTGCATTTCACCCATCATCCTGACTTTGAGTTCATTGGCCCGGTTTTCCGCAAACTGGCAGAGCAGTCCAAAGTTCCTGTAGCGATCAACCTGGACCATGGTTCTGATTTCCATCAGGCTATCCTGGCTATTCGCTCCGGCTTCACTTCTGTTATGGTTGACCGTTCCTCTCTGCCCTATGAGGAGAACGTAAAACAAGTAAAAGAGATCGTTAAAATTGCTCATGAAGTGGGCGTTTCTGTTGAGGCTGAGCTGGGCCATGTTGGCAACGGCGAAAACCTGGAAGACGGCAACGTTTACACCGATCCGAAAGAAGCACTTCAGTACATCCAGGAGACTGGCGTTGACTGCCTGGCAGTTTCCGTTGGTACCGCTCACGGCGCATATGTTAATGTTGTGCCCAAACTGCAGTTTGACCTCCTCAAAGAGATCAAAGAGGCTACCAACAACTTCCCGCTGGTTATGCATGGCGGTTCTGGCACTGGCGACGAGCAGCTGCGGAAAGCTTGCTCCATGGGTATCAACAAGGTTAACCTCTGCAACGACCTGCTGAAAGCTGCTGTCGCAGAAGTTGTTAACGCTAACACCGAGGGCAATGGTGCTTATGATCTGTGGGTCCTGGTGAAGAAGGGCTTCAAACGTCGTCTGGGCGAGCTCATCGAGATCCTGGGCGGAAAAGGCAAAGCTTGGGTTCCTGAGGTTGAGGGCCTGCCCACCTTCGAAATCAAAGCTGGTGAATAATCCTTCATAAGAGAGGATACTTTCTTGTTCGTTAAGCCGGTACGGGGATTTCCTGTACCGGCTTGTGTTTTATACTAGGGGGACGATGATATGGAAAAGCAGCGGACCCAGGGCGTAGACGAAGTGGAGGGGTCATGATGAAAGAAAAAGCAAAGGGTCTCATCGGTGAATTTAAAGAATTTATTTCCCGCGGCAATGTAATGGACATGGCGGTAGGCGTTATTGTTGGTACCGCTTTTACTGCCATTGTCAATTCCCTGGTCAAGGATGTGATTACGCCGGCTATTGGCTATTTAATTGGCGGCATTGACTTTACAGAATATAAAATCGTTCTGTCTCCGGCGGTGGGTGAAATCCCGGAAACGGCGATTTATTACGGGACTTTTATTCAGAATATAATCAATTTTCTCCTCATTGCGCTGGTGGTTTTCCTGCTGGTAAAGGGGTTAAACCTATTTCGGCGGAAGAAGGAGCAGCCTTCTGAGGAGCCAAAAGAACCAGAGCCATCTCCGGAACTTTTGATGCTGACGGAGATCCGGGATATTCTCCGGGACCAGAAAGACAACTGAAGAGCAGCGGTTTTTGGCAGCCCAAAGGGTTGCCTGTGGACTTGGACACTGAGCGGACATCATCATGAATGTCTGCTGTGTTTTGAGCTGAGATTACACAGCGGCATAATGACCGGTCGGTTTGCTTAGAGAAAAAGGGAGAATTCTGTAAAACTTGGGTCTTTTGTCGGGAAATTACAAAAATGAATTGACAGATAGCTGTTTATCGGTTACAATGAACAACGTAACCAAATACATCTGATTAGGAATCTTTTGGAAGGGTTTTTGTCTGTATAAAAGGATAATGCGTCTGATATGATGGAAAAAAGTTCACTGCTGCAGGGAGGAGAACCTTCCGACGAAGAGCTGATTGAAAAGATTAGAAAACAAGATCACGATGCTCTTTCTCTTCTTCTCAACCGGTACATTCCCATGATTGCGGCAAAGGCCAGGGAAAGCCGGATTGAAGGCATGGACAAGGACGACATCTATCAGGAGGCAATGATCGGCTTTATTGGCGCTGTAAGAAACTATCAAAGGGAACGGGAAAGCTCGTTTAAGACCTTTGCGAACCTCTGTGTCAACCGCCGGATCGCCACCGCCGCCCAGGCGCAAATGAGTCTTAAGCATAAACCTTTCCAGAATTACGTATCCATCGACGAAGGGGATGCTTCTGTGGAAGCAGAGTTGACCGGAGTCGATCCCAGTGCCCAGGATCCCGCCCATATTGTGATTGAGCGGGAGTCCATACGGGAGAAAAAGCAACAAATCGAGGATCTTTTGTCTGTGTTTGAGCGGGAAGCTCTCATGCTTTACATCGGCGGTTTTACCTACGCGGAAATATCCCGGCAGTTGAAATCTACACCGAAAGCAGTTGATAATGCCCTGCAACGAGTAAGACGAAAGCTTAGGTCGGCGAAATAAACGCCGAAAACAGTGCGAATCTGGGCGTCAGCACAGGTCACATATATGCCCTAGTAGCTCAAAGGTAGAGCGTTGTAGGTGCAAAGGTGTCGGTTCAAATCCGTCCCGGGCAAATTTTATTATCCAATGTAAGCGAGGTAAAAAAGATGTACGAAGACAAAACATTAACATGCAAAGAGTGTGGCGCAGAGTTTGTATTCACCGCAGGCGAGCAGGAGTTTTATGCTTCCAGAGGCTTTGTCAATGAGCCCCAGAGATGCAAAGCATGCCGCGATGCGCGCAAAAACGCCTCCAGACCCGAGAGAGAGATGTTCACAGCAACCTGCGCGGCCTGTGGCAAAGAGGCGAGAGTTCCCTTCAGACCCCGTGAAGACAGACCTGTTTACTGCAGCGAGTGCTTTGCCAAGATGAAAGAGGAGCAGCAGCTGTAAGCATTGGTTTTGAATACGTTCAAATAAAATGCACAACCGGGATGCTTTGGATTTTTCCAGGGCATCCCTTTCTTTTTCTGGGAGACAGGGATGTTGCAATCCTTTGGGTGCCATATTATAATAAACATAAATGTCTTGGCCAGAGTTGTATATAAACATTGGCCATCAAGAAAGTGAGGAAATGGACATGGAAAGACAGGTAACAAAAGAGACATTGATCGGCGATCTGCTCCAGATGGAGCCGGAAACCGCCCAGTTCTTGATCCAGATGGGGATGCACTGCTTAGGGTGCCCTGCTTCCCGGGCGGAAAGCCTGGAAGAGGCTTGCATGGTCCATGGCGTCGATGCAGACGAAATGGTAGAGCGCATCAATAAGTTCCTGGAGAAATAGGCGTGACGGAAAAGAAAATCCCCCGTCTGGATGCCAGGCTTTCCCTGATTGCCCAGTGGGTACGGCCGGGGAAAAGGGTGGCGGATATCGGTTGTGATCACGGCTATCTTTCTGCGGTCTTGGTGGCGTCGGGAAAGTGCCCGCAGGCTCTGGCCTGCGATATTAACGAAGGGCCCCTGCAACGGGCTCGGGAAACCGCGGCCCGGTACGGTGTCACCCGTGGGATGAGGATGATTTTGACCGACGGGCTGGCGGGGCTGGACTCCGAAGATGTCGACGATATTGTGATCGCCGGTATGGGCGGGGATCTTATCGCCCGGATTGTATTGGAAACCCCTTGGTTGCGGACAGGGGATAAGCACCTGGTGCTTTCCCCTATGACCAAGGCCCATGACCTGCGAAAGGCGTTGTGTGAGAACGGCTTTACTATCCACAGGGAGCGGGGGGTCCGGGTAGGAAAGTTCATTTATACTGTCATGGACATTACCTTTACAGGAAAACGTTTTGTCCCGGACAGGATCTATGCTCTCACCGGAGCTTTGCCTTGGGATGATGCTCCTGATTCCCGGGATTACCTGCGCCATCAGGCTAAAATCGCCCAGGACATTGCAGAAAATCTGAAAAACAGTAATACAAATAGTAATAAAATAAAAGAATATAACGAAATTGTAGAGAAAATTCAGAAGATTATCGAAAAAGGGGGAGAAAACCATGACCAAGGTGATGGACATATACCGGTATATTGATGGGTTGGCACCCTTTTCCCGGCAGGAGAGCTGGGATAATTCCGGCCTGTTGGTTGGGGATCAGGATAAGCCGGTGACGGTGGCCATGGTGGCTCTGGACATTACCGATGCTGTTATCAGCGAGGCGGTAGAGAAAAGAGCAGACCTTCTGATCTCCCATCATCCGGTAATCTTTCATCCCCAGAAGCGTGTGATGGCCGGGGATTTGGTTTACCGGCTCATCCAGGAGGGGATGACGGCCATCTGCGCCCATACCAATCTGGATGTTGCCCAGCTGGGGGTCAACGACTGTCTTGCCAAGGCCCTGGGCCTTCAGCAGATAGAAATCCTCGAGACCAGCGGCCGGGAAAAGTTTTATAAGATCTGTACCTTTGTGCCAGCCCAGCAGGTGGAGCAGGTACGCGGCGCCATGGCCCGTGCTGGGGCCGGGAGCTTGGGAGAATATACCGATTGCGCCTTCATCAGCGATGGAGAAGGCTCCTTCAGACCATCTGTCAAGGCATCTCCCTTTATAGGCGAGCCGGGAGAGCTTGCGCGGGTGGAAGAGTTTAAAATCGAGATGATTGTCAGTGAGAAGGATAAGGATAATGTGATCAAGGCCCTCTTGGTTGCTCATCCTTATGAGACGCCGGCCTACGATCTTTTTGAAAACGCCGGGATAGAGGTTGCCTATGGTTTGGGACGGATTGGAATGTTGGAGGAGAACATGGGGGCGGAAGAGTTTTCACTTCATGTCAAAGATGCTTTGGATACGCCCATGGTCCGTTCCAACCGGATCGACAAACAGATTCAGCGGGTGGCTGTCTGCGGAGGCGCAGGAGGCAGCCTGTTGCATAGTGCGGTAGCCGCCGGCGCTGATGCCCTGGTCACGGGGGATGTGAAGCATGATCTGTGGCTGGAGGCGGACAGGCTGGGGATACTTCTCATCGACGCGGGACACTTTGCCACCGAAAATGTGGTGATTCCCCGGCTGCGGGGCCTTTTGCAGACCCGGTTTTCCGATGTGCGTTTTCTCCTGCCACAATCCAATATGGACCCGGTGGTCTACACTTTTTAGGTGGTGAAAATTTTTGGCCCTTGACGCAATTTACTTGAGTTTTCTCAAGGAGGAAATAGAAGATGTGGCGATGGAGGCCCGGGTGGATAAGATTTATCAGCCCTCCCGGGAGGAAATTGTTCTGGTGCTCCGCTTCCGGGGTGGAACGGCGAGACTGCTCCTTTCCGCCTCGGCTGCCAGTCCTCGCATCCATTTTACAAAGATTGATTTAGAAAATCCCAAAGCCCCGCCCATGTTCTGTATGCTGCTGCGAAAGCATCTGGGCTCCGGAAAGCTGATTGGTGTGCGGCAGGACGGCATGGAACGTATCCTGTTTCTCGACTTTGAAACGGTCAATGAAATGGGGGATCTGACCACCATTACCGTCGTCTGTGAGATTATGGGCCGGCATTCTAATATTATCATCACCGATCGGGATGGCAAGATTCTGGATGCTGTCAAACGCATTGATGAGAGCATGTCCTCTGTGCGCCAGGTGCTTCCGGGGATGCACTATACCCTGCCTCCGCAACAGAATAAAAAGAGCCTGCTGCGCCACACGCCGGATGACATCATCGACAGCATGCGGGCTGGCCGGGATGTGGAAGTTTCTAAAGCCCTGATGGAACAGATCCAGGGGATTTCCCCCATCATCGCGAGGGAAGCGGCATTCTATGCCACCCGCGGGCTGGATATGACGGTCAGCGAACTCAGGGAGGGGCAGCTGGACCGCCTTCGCTTCTTTTTGGGCCAGCTGGGGGAGACGGTGGAGAAAAGGACGCCCCAGTACACCATGGTGACAGATCTTAAGGGAAAGCCGAAAGACTTTGCTTTTATCCCAGTCCATGAGTATGGAACCAGTATGCTGACACAGCCATTTGCAAGCCCGTCCCAGCTGCTGGATAGCTTTTACAGCGAACGGGACCGAATTGAGCGGATGAAACAGCGCTCCCACGATCTGCTGAAAATGCTGATGAACACTTCGGAGCGGATCACCCGCAAAATCGCTACCCAGCGGGAAGAACTGCGGGAATGTGAGAATCGGGATATGCTGCGCATCTACGGCGACCTGCTGGCCGCCAGCGCCCACCAGATCCAGAAAGGACAGACCAAGGCGGTGCTGCAAAACTTTTATGAAGAAGGGTGCCCTTTGGTGGAAATTCCTCTGGATCCCATGCGCACCCCCATCCAAAACTCCCAGCATTATTACACCGAATATCGGAAGGCGGCCACCGCCCAGGAAAAGCTGGGAGAGCTCATCACCAAAGGGGAAGAGGAGCTGGTCTACATTGAATCGGTCTTCGATTTGGTGACCCGCACCACAGGGGAAAGCGAACTTTCCGCTATCCGGGAGGAACTGTCCTCGCAGGGATATATCCGCCACGATCGAAGAAGGGGGAAGAAGCCGGAGAAACTTCCTCCCCTGCGGTACTGTTCTTCCGACGGTTTTACCATCCTGTGCGGACGCAATAACATCCAGAACGACCGGCTTACCCTCAAGGACAGCCGAAACTTTGACGTCTGGTTTCACACCCAAAAGATCCCTGGCTCCCATACGGTGATCCTCACGGAGGGAAGGGAGGTCCCCAACCGGACGCTGGAGGAGGCGGCCGTTATTGCCGCTTACAACAGCAGGGCCAGGGATTCGGCCAAGGTGCCGGTGGATTACACCCTGATTAAGAATGTGAAAAAGGTGCCGGGGGCAAAACCGGGGATGGTGATCTACGAAAACTTCCAGACGGCGGTGGTGGATCCTGATGCCGCTTTGGTGGAAAGGCTGAGGGTGTCTAAATAGGAAAGTAGAGACAAAAGATTGGAATATAGAAATAGAGCAATACGAAAAAACTGCCCGGAGGAATTTTCCTCCGGGCAGTTTTGCATTTTACCCTGCAATTTGAGCCACTTACCGGAAAAAGGATGACACCACGGACAAAAGCGGGTAAGATAAAGGCGAGAGGAGGCGGACCATGAAAACGGAGATCAAACTGGAACCGGGATGTCAGGAACCCTGGGCCGAAATACACACGGCAGAGGTAACCGATGAGATTCAAAATGCGGTAAGATGGCTTTCCGGCGGCAAAGAAAGAACACTCAACGGCGAAAGGGAGGGACGCATCTTTCCGTTGCGCCGGGAGAAGTTGGAACTAATCCGGGTGGAAAGGGAAAGAACCATGGCTTATACCCAGCAGGGGGAATGCTATGAAATCCGGCGCCGGCTTTATGAGCTAGAGGAAATACTCTCTCCTGAATTTCTGCGCATCTCCAAAGGGGCTTTGGTTAATCTGGCATACATCCGCTGTGTGGAACCCACCTTGGGAGGGCTGATGCAGCTGGTTACCCAAGGAGGACAGAGAGAATGTATTTCACGAAAATTTCTGCCCGCCTTCAAAAAGGCGTTAGGTCTGGGAGGGAAAATGCGATGAAGAAATGGGTGCAAAGACTGTTGGTTGGCGTTGCTCTGGGTTCGTTTTTATTCAATCTGACCATGCTGGCTTTTCTGGTCATCGCTTCGGAAGAAGAAGTATTACAGATAGTTTTCGCACAGTATGCGGAAAACTTTCTGGCCTCACTTTTCATCGGCATAGTCTTCAGTATTATGTCCTTTGTCTATGACAAAGATGGCTGGAGCATGCCGATACAGATCCTTGTGCATATGGGCTCGGGTATGCTGGCTTATGTTTGTGTAGCTTTTTTCATGGGCTGGATTTCGACTCAGCCCCACTATGCTGCTCTTTCTGTTGGAATCGCGTTGGGAATTGCCGGGCTGATCTGGCTGGGCTTTTATCTTTATAACCGAGCCCAGTGCAGAAGGTTTAATGAAGTCCTCCAACAAAAAAATAATGTATAAAAAACAGGAGGCCATCCAAGGATGGCCTCCTGTTTTTTATATGCTATTTACTGTGTTTTTCTTCGATAGCAGTAATCATGTCCACACGGCGCTGGTGGCGTTCTCCCAGGAACTCAGCGTCCAGCCATTGCTCTACAATCATCTTGGCCAGTTCAGAGCCTACCACACGGGCGCCAAAGGCCAGAATGTTGGTGTTATTGTGCTCCTTGGAGAGCTTAGCGGTGTAAGGCTCACTGCAAACCACAGCCCGGATCCCGGGTACCTTATTGGCCGCCAGGGAGATTCCTACGCCGGTGCCGCAGATGAGGATACCCCGGTCGCATTCGCCGGAAACTACGGCGTTTGCTACCGCTTCTCCGTAAACAGGATAGTCACAGCTATCGTGGGTGTAGGTGCCGAAATCCTTGCACTCATATCCCTTGCTTTTGACAAATTCCATGATTTCTTTTTTTAGTTCCACTGCAACATGGTCGCTTCCAAATGCGATCATAGCAATGCCTCCTTTTTATAGTAATGAGAATATAAAACAAACTTAGTCTTTCGTACGGCGGGAAATGATCCGCCTCGCGCAGAGGGCGCCGCCGATGACGCCGCTTTGCTGGGCGCCTTTCGAAAAGCGGATATCCAGGTTGGAAGCTGGATAAGGCTTACGGGTTCGATCCTTGATACACTCGACGAAATATTCCTGAGGAAAGCCCTCCATGGCGACTACCCCGCCGCCGATGACCGCGTAGTCGGGGTCAAGAAGGGTCAGCTCGGTGGCAATGGGGATTGCCAATGTAGCCACATACTGCCGCAAAACCTCGTTTTCCCCGTGATTGACAAAGAGCTTGGAGAATTCCTCTTCTGGAAAGTGCTGAGCGGCAATAGCATTCAGGCCCATGCCGGAACAGATGGTCTCCGCACAGCCTAGATTCCCGCAGTTGCACCGCTTGTCCAGCCCATAAAGAGGAATATGCCCTAACTCGCCGGTAGCACCGTTTTTCCCAGTATAGAAGTCACCGTTGAGATAAAGCGCGTTGCCAAAACCGGTGCCCACATAAAAGCCTAGGATACTCTTAGAAGGATCCAGATGTAGATGGTGAATGTCGTAAAGCAACAGAAGGTTGACATCCTTTTCAATATAGACGGGTAGCCCCAGCGCTTTCCGAAGAGGGTGGGCCACATCCATATTGTTAAATCCAGCAAGATTAGGGGTATTATAAAGGGTGGTACGATCCTTGGATACCGAGGAAGGAAAGCCGACGACAACCGCTTCAATCTGTTCCTTTTGGGTATGAGCGGAGATATAATTGTCAATTTCCTGGGCCAGATTTGCTATGCCATCCCCACCAGTCAAAATAGAACTGGATTTTTTTTCAAAATGGTCGATAGAGAGATCGGATTTTACCAATCCCAGACGGAAATTCGTACCGCCGATGTCTATGCCCAATACATAGGACTGATCTGCCATCGAGAGAGCCACCATCCTTTCTCTGTTATTGGATTGCCTTTTGATAAGCCTGTACCATTTTATCCCAAGCTTCGGAGAGATCTTGGCTCTTGCCAAACAGGCTGGTTGACCCCATGACCATGGCATCAGCGCCTGCTTCCGTCAGCGCTTTGTAGGTGGCCTCGTTGCAGCCGCCGTCAGATTGAATTAGGAAGTTCAGACCATATTTTTCCCGCAGTGCTTTGGCCTCCCGGATCTTCTCGATCATCTCCCAGATAAAGGGCTGAGCCGCAAACCCTGGGTCCACTGTCATAATGGTCAACATGTCAATCTGGGAAAGATAGTGCTGGATGGCACTCAATGGGGTTTCTGGATTGAGAACGACTCCCGCCTTGCAACCGCCTTCCTTAATTTTAGAGAAAAGGCGGAAAGCCTGGCCTCCCAGGGTCTCGGCGTGAGGACAAATATAGGTGGCGCCGGCTTTGATGAGAAGGTCCACATAATCCTGGGGACGATCTACCATCAGGTGGCAGTCGATGGGGACACGGGAAATACTGTGGATGGCGGCCACTTGGGACGGACACATGGCAAGATTAGGAACAAAGTGGCCATCCATGATGTCCACATGATAAAGATCAGCCTTTTTATCGATGGAAAGGATGCCGTTTCTGATATCCAGAGCATCCATGCACATGAGAGAGGGAGAGAATTTCATAAAAGGGAAACACTCCTTTTGACTAAAGCTATGTATCAATTGATTTTAGATGATTTATGCCTGGGCGAAATCGCTGAGCGGGGTAAGATCTAGTTGGGTGAAGCCGGTACCAATGACCTCCAAAAGCTTGCGGGCCATGGCTTTGCAGCCACCGGGTGAATTGGACTCTATGTTAATGGGGATCAGGGGATCGTGAAGGGACATCCGGACAAGCATCCAACCATTGCCATCTTCCTTGCCGAAGTTGACACGGATGCCTTCATAATTAACTGGGGCTACCTGCCAGTCGGCATGGCTGTCGGCGTAAGCTTTCACAGTTTCCAGCACCATTTTTCCGTAGACCGAGAAATCCTCTGCCAGAATTTTGATCCGGATTTCTTCACTTTCCAGGGGATGGCGTAGATCAGAGATCAGGCTATCGATTGATTTGCCTTCCTGGGCCATCTGAGCAGCTTTAATTAAAATTTTAGCGGTAAGAAAAGCACCGTCATCCAAAAAATAGTTTTCTTTCAGGGCGGCATGTCCCGAGGTTTCAATGGCCAATTGGCAATCCACGCCGGTATCGTTAAGACGGATAGCCTCATTGATTACATTGCGGTAACCCCGCTTGAACCGATGATGGACACAACCACATTTTTTCTCGATAAAATCGGTTAATTCATCTGAGGTGACAGAATCGGTTACAATGGTTGTTCCTGGGTGACTTTCCGAAATAATGGAGGTGACCAGGGCGATAATAGCATTGCGGTTGATCTCACGTCCATTTTTATCCACAGCGGAACTTCTATCCACGTCAGTGTCAAAGATAATACCCAAATCCGCCTTGTATTTGCGGACAGCCGCCGATATAGACTGCATGGCCTCTTCGTTTTCCGGGTTGGGAATGTGGTTGGGGAAGGTGCCATCCGGTTCCAAGAACTGGCTCCCAGTGGTATCGGCGCCCAGAGGTTTCAAAACTTTCTCTACAAAAAATCCACCAGCTCCGTTGCCAGCGTCTACAAGGATCTTCAAGCCGGCCAAAGGCTGTTCATAATGCTCTCGGATTTTGGCACCTTTGCGGATGGTGTGTACCAGAAAATCAGAATACACACCGATCAGGTCAGCCTCCTGCAGGGAACCTCCGCCAGGTTCAGCAATTTCGCCGTTTGCAAAGGTGATGACGGCAGAGATATCGGTTTTATCCAATCCACCTTTTTTGGTGAAAAACTTCATGCCATTGCGGTTATAGGGCAGATGGCTTGCTGTAATCATAATAGCACCATCGCAGTCAAACTGAGGAAAGACAGTCGACATAAACATAGATGGGGTGGAAGCCAATCCACAGTCAAATACATGGCAACCCATTTTGATCAAAGCATCACAAGCAGCTTTTTTTAACGCCGGAGAAGAAATGCGGGAATCATGTCCCACAGCAATGGTCAGTGGCGTTTTGGCACGTTGCCCCAGCCAAAGAGCAAATGCCTTGGCAAGCAAAAATACAGTGGAATCGGTAAGGTTCACCTTTTCACCGACTACTCCATCGACGGCAATCCCTCGGATATCGCTTCCGTTTTGTAGCTTTCTTAAATCCATACCCATGCTGACGTCTCCTTATCTTTATTTTTATCAGTGTAGATTATAAAATAACACTACGACACGGAAAGTGAGTTTGCTGCGGCTCTCCGTTATTTAAAAATTATACCACGCATGATAGGAAAGAGGCAATGATTTATGAGAAATAATGAATCTCTTAATAATTCATATTATGGTGAGGAAAAACTTGGAAAAATATTTCAGCATTGCTCCACGTATCAACAGCTTGTCTTGCAGACAGAAAAGAGCCAACCAATTTAAAATAAAATCGGTTGGCTCTTTTTTATGGGTAATAAAAATATTGCGATAAAGGAAATACCAGTTTAGAAAATCCAGTAATCACGGGCTTTTTCGGGCCTCTGAAATCATTCGAACTCGCCGAGTTAAATCCATTTCTAAACTTTTTTGTATAGAGGATTTGACTCGACGTGGTTTTATTTGATGCAGATTATCCTTATCCTAAGGTCTATTCGGACTTTTGCTATCAAAAATCTATCCGGGCCATCCTATCAGGGGTTTTGCTTGAGAAGGGTGATTGGGTGGCTTATGAGTATTATAGCATAATCCATGGCTATTTTCCAGTGAAAATGAGCCATCCTCACTCTAATCTTTATATTCCCCCTTGTCATGAATCAGATACCAACCAGCTAACCGCATTATATATTGTAGCGTGATATCATATTCTCTGAAGACATGTTAGCAGGCAATATTGCGGATGAATTCTTCTGGATCATTTCGTATGTAGTTTCGTGCTACAGCCGATAATTCTGCAGTTGGCTTTGTCATCTCACGCAATTCAGTCACATATTTTTTGAACATTGCCTTATATCCCTGAGAATTCGTTTGAGCATATTCTCGGTAAGCTTGTTTAATTAGCTCAATTTTAGTTTTGCAAATCTGTTGGATTTCTTTGCGTGCATCTACCAATGCTACATTGTTCAAATCAAAAACTCTCACCGATAAGCAAACTCTAAGTGCATCCCAGCAGGTAACATCGCTACATGCCGGATAAACCTTTCCGTCTAATCCAAACCCAATTAACGATACATCACACATATCTGTAGGGTCAAGCAAACCATACCATTCTTCAGCGATCTCTTCACCTTCAGTTATAGCATGTGTACCTTTCTTTAAAGGAAAATATGAACCTTTACTAGTATTAGGAATCGACGCAGCCAACCGATAGTTCTTCCAGTCGAATGCCAACCACCAATACGCCTCCGTACTGGTGGCTGTTTCTATTTCACAATTTTTCTTTAGCTCTATTGGTTTCTTTTTGGGTCGAAAGTGATCCATGTGAAAATGCGATGCAATTTCTTTGGCTTCCGTGTACCAGCACTTTCCATGGGATAAATCCATATAATGTGCCTTCAATTTTCCCCAATAGGCGTCATGCCGATCGATAAAATCATTTCTCTGATCAGGCGGGAGCTCCATTAACTCTCTTGTGAGTCGTTCTCCTTCGGCAATTAATTCTGGAGAAGGAGGATTGTCAAACAAATCAATAAAAATCATTTGTCTTCCTCCTCCAATATCTCTTCCAAAATATCATCCATTAGTTCCGTCATTTTCTTTCGCTCGACATCTGTAATGGGCTTATCTTGAAACTCTGGTCGAGAATAAAGATGTTCAAGAAATTGCCCATATAGGGGATCTCTAGTAGTTCTTGAGAAACCAAGCTGCTCTAATTCTTGGGTCAACTGAGTAAGCTCTGCACTTTCTTTGAGCGTCCGCTCATTTTCTTTTTTATATTGCAACTGTAATTTTCGATCCAACTTGTTCTGTGTTTCATTATCAAGTGTTGTGGGCAGCCCAAATAGATCGCTGGTCAACAGTCCGGCCACTCCCATACCTTTTGGATCAACTTCAGGCATTCTTACAGTAGTTCCATTAGGTGTACGGTCGAAAATCGTTACCGCTTCTTTATTTAACCCACCGATTACAATCGGGTCATGCGTAGAAATGATGACCTGACTACTTTCACTTTGCCCAACAACATTTTTTATAAGCGTTAAATAGTCAAATTTCCAAGCGGGGTTCAAATGAGTATCTGGTTCATCCAATAAAAACAAAGACTCTTTGGACTGAGTAAACTTCAATAAACCCAATACCATCAAGAGTTGTTGTTCGCCTTCACTCAGTTCGTTAAAAGTGATAATCGTCCCATCTGTTTTCCTAACTTTGATGCGAACTTCCTCTATTAGATCAGAAATATATGTGCTCTCAAGATTTTTGAAAAATTCAACATTGTTCCTGTATTTTTCTGCAAAGGCCTGTAGCTTTTCCTGATCTTTCAAATAGAGATATGTGACTTCTTTTTTTACAGTTTTTATCCCCTCCTCAAACGATTCAGTTTCTTTCAAAGGAGCCAAAGCATATTCGTACAAATTATCGAGAAACTCTCGCACTACTCCGCGGGCACCCCAAAAATCCGCTTTGGGGTGAGCTTTTCCCTTTACCCACTCTGCCCTTTTTAGCACGAAAAGTACTGATTCGACAGAGTCTATCTCAAAATATTTTCTCAAAAATTCCTGGTTCTTTTCCTCAAAAAAAGAGAAGAAGGCCAGTAAAACAAAGTTGCTGTGAATGAGACGGGCATAAAACAACGGACGGAGCGTTTCATTATCTCCATCTAATAGCGCCCTGTAAAACTGTTTTTGATGCTTGGCGAAATGTTTTTCCAGGCGGTTACTTGGTCCGGAATAATATGCAAAAACATGCTCTGGCAAATACTCTCGCTTCTGTTTATAGAAATTTGTGCGAGCGAGCACCTTACCATCCACAAGAAGCTCCTGCTTACTTTCGCTTACATTATTTTTTACTTGCACAGTGTGGCCGGAACATCTGTAGAGTATTTCATAAGAAAAATCTTTGGTAAATACGCCAAGATCTAAATCCCGAAAGATAATTACAATTGCTTCCAAAAGATTTGATTTGCCTGCACCGTTGCGACCAATAAACACAGATGTCAATTGCGACTCATCGATATCAATTTGGAAATCTTTCAGATTCTTAAAGTCGTTGATTTTCAGCTTGTCTATTCTCATTTGCAGCCTCCAAGTAGGATTCTCCATTTTCTCTACTTTCTACAACACTGCCATTGTCAATTAGCTCTTTCAACCGTGCATAGAAATCATCAATTGGAAGCTCTGTTTCTCTCTTCAAATTTTCAGGAGTTAGACGCACACCCGTTGCTAGTGCTTCCATTATTGTCTTGGGCACAAAAACCACCTCTGCTTTTTGCTTGGAAACTTGTTTATGTCTTACTTTTTCACTTTCTATTGTTTCCGAAAAACTTCGTTCTAACAATTTAATTGCGCTCTCCTCGCTGGGGTCGTTGGTGCCCAGCTCACCGCGAAAGGCGCGGGCGAGGATGGATTTTTTGATAAGGTCGATTTGCTCCAGCACCCCTTCGGCGGTTTCCTTGGCCTGCTGCTCTTTGGCGAGGAGATTGTCTAGGAGGCGGACGGTTTCGGCTTGCTCATTTAATGAACAAACTGTAATTGGAGCCGTTTTTATTTTGCTTAGTGTTAATCTTGTTATGGCGTTTCCTGACATATTATTGATCATCATTGCTTTTGTTTTGGATGAGTTAAGGTTATATACCATATACTCGGCCATAATTTGTTTTTTGTCAGGACGCAATACAGCAACAGAAGAAAGTAAAGAGAACGGTTCTTCAATGGTATTTACTGTCGCTATTCCAGTAGTCGCTCCATCTTTTATGTAAAGAACATCTCCGTATTGCACATCACAACGACTATATATTTCATCATGTACATCTTTGGAGACAAATGTTATATTGGTTAAATCAATTCCGGTTTCCTTAATATTTTTTGCCGTTACATACATGTACTCACCAGTTGGTGTATTGACCGGGCTGTGATGTGTTCCATCTGTGATTTTTAGGCACGCATCTTTGAAAGTGACTGTTCTCCAACTCTCCATCCCCACACCGTGTTCTTTTCTCCATTGGGCGGTGAGCTCGCCGGTGAAGGCTTTATGGAGGATGGCGGCTTTGCGGGTTTCAAAGCTGTCCAACGCATCCTGCGCCTTTTGCTTCGCCTCATCCAGTTTGGCAAACAAGCTTTCAATGCGGTCGACAATGCGATGTTGTTCAGATAGAGGTGGCAAAGGGAATTCATGAGATTTAATGATTTCCTGCGAAATATTTGGTTGCGCTCCGCCTTTACCCTTCTTTATAAAGTTATCTTTCTGAGAACGAGCATAATAAAAAAGATACTTATAGTTTGCTGAAGGATTGGAAACGCCACAGGCACATGCTTGATTTGTAGTCGCAGCAATACCCAGTATACCAACTTTTCCAATGGTAGCACCATACATAGCAATTGCGACTGTATTTACTGGAAATAGTTTTGCGCTCGAATGAGAAATCGCTTCCTCCGTTATATGTTCTTCCGTTTCAAAAATATAATCATCATTTAACTCACCGGTCTTTATCCACGGAATATCGCCACTATAATACTCAGGTATTTTTCTTGAAGGAGTTCCACCCGATCCCCATTGTGCAATATTTTCCATCCTTGTCCAACACCAATTCCACGGCACTGGATACGGCTGTTCACTCTCTGGTACCAATGCCGCCTGCAATCGCTCTTCGGGTGTCAGGGATTCCTTTTTCTTTCCTCTCGCCATCAGTCCTGCACCTCCAGTGCCCGCAACTCCTTCACCACGCTCATCAACAGGTCCACAGCCTCTTCCAGGTTGGCGGCGGCCTCCTCAGCGCTCTCTGCCGGGTCGGGCAGGTCATTGTAATCCAGCACAGAGCCATCCCGGATGAGTCCCAGATCCAGGCTGTTGCCCTTTTCTGCAATCTGCTCCCGAGTAAAGACACTCCACCGCTCGTCCTGCACAGCATGGCGGTCCTCAGCCTCGTAAGCCTTCTCAAAGTCCGCAAAATACCCGGTTTTCAGCGGAGTGGTCTTGCCAAAGCTGGGCATATTGGTGCGCAGGTCATAGAACCAGACCTCCCTGGTGTTGCCTTTGTCGCTCTTGCCACGGGTGAAGAACAGCACATTGGTCTTGACGCCTTGGGCGTAGAAAATGCCAGTGGGCAGGCGGAGAATGGTGTGCAGATTACACTTATCCATCAAGTCACAGCGGATCTTCTCACCGTCTCCGTCAGCAAAAAGCACATTGTCCGGCAGTACCACGGCGGCCCGGGCCTTGCCGTTAGCCTTCAAGCTGCGGTAGATATGTTGGAGGAAGTTCAGCTGCTTGTTGCTGGTGGGGAAAGTAAAGTCGTCCCGGCTGGCGATCTCGCCGCCCTTCTTAGTACCGAAGGGCGGATTTGTAAGGACCAGATCGAAGTCACGAAGAACTTTTCCCTCATTGGACAGAGTATTAGCCAGCAAAATCTGGCCGTCGATGTCGTGGAGCATGGCATTCATCAGAGCCAGGCGGTGGGTGTCGTGAACCAATTCGCAGCCGGTGAAGGCTTCTTCCCGTTCAAACTTGGCCTGGTCTGCATCCAGATCGTAAAAATCATCGGTGTGCTCCTTGACATACCGATGGGCGGCAATCATAAAACCAAAGGTACCGCAAGCAGGGTCGTTGCACCGCTCGCCTGGCTGGGGTTTCACCAGCCGGGTCATCACATCAATAAGGACACGAGGGGTAAAGTACTGGCCCGCGCCGGATTTCTTCTCGTTGGCGTTTTTCTCCAGCAGACCCTCATACAGGTTGCCCAGTCCCTCTTCCCGGGCAGAGTACCAGTCTAGGCCGTCAATGGTGGTGATGATCTTTTCCAGGTTCTTGGGCTCGTCGATGTTGGTCATAGCGCCCTGGTAGATTTCCCGCACTCGCCCCGTGCAGTGGGTACCAAACAGGCGAAGCAAGTCTTTGTAGTACTTATACAGCTCAATACCGGATTTGCTGGTCAGCTTGTCCCAGCTATACTCCATGACAATCTGTTTTTCATGGTTTTGTGTTTTCTGCTCGGGGGTGAGCTCTTGACCATCCTTGCTTTCTTGCAGTGTGATTCCCTCTGCAAATTTACTTTCTTTATCCGTCTCCTTTGCCATCTTCAAAAACAGAATGTAAGTAAGCTCGGTGACATACTGGTGATAGGTGATGCCGTCATCCCTCAGCACATTGCAGAGGTTCCAAAGCTTGGATACAATTTCCTGTGTAGTCATGCACGGTCTCCTCCGTTATACCAGTTGGTTTCAGCAGCAAATTTTAATACCATCGCTTCAAAAACTTGGGCCTGATATTCGGGCTTTATTTTAGCTTTGTTCTCTACCAGATCATGAATGGCATCTAAAATTTTCTTTTGGGCTTCTTCCTGGTCCTGAGGAAGAGGGCTAACCCAGTTTCCTCTATTTTGAATAGCTTGATTTACCATTGCCGAAAAAACTGTATTCATAAATTGATTTTCACTCACGCGCTTCTTCCTCCATCATCGTACAGATATTCGTTAAGTTCCAGCACGATGCTTGCTAACTTGTTCTGGAAAATCCGGTCGATCTTCTTGAATCCGCCCTCACTTCTGAAACGGGTATCTTCATCAAACACGCCTACATTGAGGACAGATTCCTCCATGAGGTATTTTTCCATACGGCCAATCCACTTTTGCTCAATGGCAGTGAATTTGTGAGCCTTTTTCAGCTTGTCCACCGCCCGGCGGATGCGGGCTTCGTGGCTGATAAGGGTGGAACCGATGGCATACCGGCGAATCAGGCTGATGATGTCCGCTGCCATCTCCTCGTTGGTCAGCTCCGAAATGGCGGTGTTAAGCTGCTGGGTGGTAAAGCCCTCTCGATCCAGCGTCAGGCGCAGATCCTTCAAGCTCGCTCGGGTTAGCTCCTTCGGCCGGGTGCAGACGATGTTCAACGCCGCAATTTCATTGATATGGGTCTTTACATAGTCGGCAAAGGCATCCAGATAGTCCTCTGGGCGGCTGCCGGTACCATAACCACGGGTGTGGCTGACCAGTTCATCTGGCGCGTCGGAGATAATCACCGGGCGGCTGCCGTTGGCCCGGGTCTCCCCAAGCAGTTCGAAAAGATCCCGATGCGCTAAAATGCGGTTACGGGCCTGCGGCGGCGACTCCTGTTCCAGCTGCTGGATAAACTGCGTTGGGTCCATGCCGCCCGTTATGCTGACGAAATGCTCCATGGTCTTACCGTCCAGCTTTCGCTTTTTCCGCTGGAGCTTGGCAATGATCTGATCGATCTGGTACGCGATCTGTTTTTCGTCCTCCAGTACCTCGAGACCATCCAACAGTTGTCCAAAGGAAGCAGACGGGTTGGCTACCACCGGTTTCATGGTATTGACGGCATCCAACGATTCATAGACACCGACAGGATCATAAATCTCAAAGTGAGTCTTATGGATCTTGGGGCACAGACGGGTGGCACGGCCCAACATCTGTTCAAACAGAATGCGGGATTTTACCCGGCGCAGGAACACCAGATTGGTGATCTCCGGCACATCGATACCGGTAGTCAACAGGTCCACAGTGACAGCAATACTTGGATAGCGCTCATTCTTGAATCGCTTGATGGCCTCCTGTACCTTTTTGGGATTGCCGCCGCCCACGCTGCCGGTGATCTTCATAATCGCGTCATTGTCCACGCCGTATTCTGCATAGATATTCTTGAGGATGTCCACAATCATGTCGGCATGTTGGTCATCCACAGCATATATGAGGGTTTTGCCCTGTTCCTCCGGATTTTCTGGGTCGATGTCTTGAGCAATTTCGGCCAGCACTGTCTCGTTGAAGGAACGGGTGATGACTTTCTTATTAAACTGCTCCACATCGAAGTTGAGCTCATCGTTCAATAACTCGCTGTTGATAATCTCTCCGGTCACCGGGTCGTAGACAGTCACGGTATCGCCGGATTGATAGTGGATGCCCTCATCCCGCAGTTTGGTGTGAAGGTCGTGAGGGGCGTCGTGATCCACCAGATAACCCTCAATAACCGCTTCCCGGTAGGTGTACTTGAAAACTGGCTGGCCGAAAATCTCGGTGGTCTGGAGAGCGGGGGTCGCGGTCAGAGCGATTTTCACCGCATCGAAATACTCGATTACGCTACGGTATTTGCTCTGGTAGTCCCTCTGATCCCGGTAGAGAAGTTCCGTGTCGCCCATCTCCTTGTCCAGAAGATAGCCGCGGTGAGCCTCATCTATGATAATCAGGTCATAGTCGTTGACCGCGGGCATGGTTTCTCCATCATTGTAGAGAATACGCTTTACCATTCCCTGTACGGTGGCAACCTGGATACGAGTCTCCCTCTCAATTTCTTTGTCTTCCAGTCCCTTAATGTTATAGATATCCGCCAGGGGCATCAAATCCTCCAGCTTGACCTCTTTGAATACATCCAATGCCTGCTCTCCCAGAGCGGTGCGGTCCACCAGAAACAGAATGCGCTTGAAACGGCCTGTTTTCAAGAAACGGTAGATCATGCCCAGCACCGTCCGGGTCTTGCCGGTACCGGTGGCCATGGCCAACAGAGCTGTATTTTTCCCATCCATGATGGTCTGCTCCGCTGCCTGAATAGCCCGCAGCTGATAATCGCGGAGGTTCAGTCCATCCTTATCCCGCAGCAGATCGAAGGGCATCTGCTCCAGCGCCCGATTGCCGGCGTCGATGTTCTTCCCCAACAGGTCCAGAAGGTTTTCCGGACTCATCCATCCCCGCAGAGCCTTCGGCACATTGGAGGGTTTCCTAAGATCCAAAAACCAGATGCCAGACTTTGTTCTATACTGCTCCAAGTACGGCCTGCCATTGGTGGCAAAGGTAAACGGCACTTTATAGCTGCCCCAGTTTCCCACCTGGTATTGGGCATCGTCAACACGAATATTCCTGGGATAGTCTTTCCCCTGATAGTCGATCACGGAGGGAATGTCCTTGTGCTCCGCTTTTGCCTCAATGATACCGACAAATTGCAGACCAATAAAAAGAGCATAATCGGCACGGCCGTGATTTCCCACAGTTGAGTCAGTGGGCCACTCAGCTATGGCAAGATTCCGACCTTTGGTTGGGCGAGTTCCGTTAGAAAAGCACAGATTCTCAGTATCAGCCTCCCAGCCCACTTGACGGAGTTGCTGGTCAATGATGTAGCGCGTTTCTGCTTCTGTCTTTTGCCGCTGACTGGCCGCCCTGGCTGCCTGCTGGCGACGCTTTTCTTTTGTGACAGAATTCGAAGCGGCAGCCTTTTCTTCCGCTTCTTTGACCAGACTTTCCTCCTGTGCATCGTCAGTATCTGCAATATCTTGCTTCTGCGAGTCAGTCGGCATCACAAAAGGAATAGACTGATAGTTCCAGTCACCATAGGTCTGCATGAACCATTCGCATAGGCTGTGCGCCATTTGAAGCAGCACTTTTCCCTCTTCAACGGAGGAGTAGTTCTCATGTACCGCCTTATTGCGCACCTTGCGTAGCGCATGAAGAATATCCACAAGATCCTGCGTAAGGAGGCCCTCTCGGAATAGTACGCCGATCCGATTGACCGCCGTATTTTCGGAAGGAGGCATGATCCGATCATAAGTAAACATCAAGTTCACAACTGTTTCGCCGATCATCCCTAACTTCATCAAGCAGGAGTTTGAATCTGAATAAAGATATGCTTCTGCTTTTTTCCCGAACTGGGATAACACAGGAAACTCTTTATCAAGAAATTCAAAATTACTTTTCATCACGGCTCACCACCCTTGCAAGTTCTGCACATTTTCATGTCATAAGTAAGATTGTCAGTAGATGCACTCGTCGTTTTGTTAAATGCCAGTTTTATTCCTCTGGCGGAACGGGGATGTACACCATTTTCAGAGGAATCATTTTACGGTATTTGACACTGAGCTGGTCGTAATATTTCAAGACCAGATCCACAAGTTCTGTGCCGTTAATACCGCGAATAATCGGGGTGTTATCCAGGTATTTCTGCGCATTTTTGGTATAATTGGACAGTGTCACAAACAGGCCATAATCTCCTTCACGCATAGCGCCTTTCAGAGACTGGATGGTAGTCTCTTTGATGTCTCCATCCTGGCTTTTGACCTGGACAACAATACGGGGCGGTAGCTCGTCTTTATAGGCGGTAATGTCGATGCCACTATCCCCACCATGCGGAGATAGAATCGTGCGGTAGCCCATGGCCTGCAAAAGATTTGCGACAAACGGCTCCAGATCATAACCTTTCAGATTCTTGCTCAGCTCTTTCAAGATAAAGTCGCGAGTAGCCTCGATGATTTCATCCGCTGTTTGTGCCACTGTCTCATCGGTATCCGGCTCCAGAATATTGCCTTTGAAATCTTTATCCAGAGCCTTAAAATACTCATCTGCGTAGTTTTTCACCTGAAAAAAGCTCAGCGCCGAGCCAACTTCATGCAGAGCACCTTGGGAAAAAGCTGTGCGCGGCAGATGTTTAAGCCACTTTACTTTCCGGCGATTGGGATACAGTGCTGCGGTAGCCTCATAGAAATAGGCACTCTCCACGACCCCAATGTTGATCTTACGGTCAATTTTGGACGGGAACACCACATAGTCCCCTTCCTGTACCTCATGAACGAATCGGTACAGCATTCCGGCACTTGTGGCAATCGAACCTTTTTTAGCGTCCGGATAGGCCGCAATATATTTTTCTTTGTAGGCATCACGGGATGTACTTATAGCCGATAAGTCGCCCATCTCTTCCCAGCCGATTGCAATTAGATTCTGATTCAAAAAAAGGGGATCGTCCATGGTATGGATTCCCCAAACCGTCTTGTTTGCTGCTGCCATCACAGCCACACTCCTATCCGATCTTTCACAGCTTCTCAGCCTGCGAGAATCTTGTATCCTGAAAGTCACCTTCAAAATCAAGCCACTTTGTCAAAATTCTTGCTTATTTTTCTTCCGGAACAAACTCCAGAATATCGTCCACGCCGCACTCCATCACGCGGCAAATCTTCTCGATACTTTCGATAGAAACATACTCATTGCGCTTTAAGCGGGTGATAATATTGGCACTAAAACCGGCCTTCTCTTTTAGCTGTGCGTTGCTTATCTTTTTATCAATCATCAGATGGAATAAGCGGTCATAACAAATCGCCATTTTAGTCCCTCCAAAGCAAGAAATGCTTGGATTTATTTTATCACATTTTCGTGAAAAACTCAACTCGATATCTAATTATCAGGCTTTATCAATGTTATGGAAAGGCAGAGATTTCGCTGCCTTTTCCGAGCATATTCAACCAGCTCCCGCGCGTTGCTGGCTGGGTGCCAGGCATAGGCGATGAGATAGTCTACATGATCTACAACATAGCGATTTGCCCTCACGATTGCGATCTTGCGTGGAACACCCTCCATTTCAGGCGGATAGAATGTTCCGTCAAATCCATCTGGCGTTGAGATGGGCCGCTCTGCTGGATGGTATGGCAATAGCAAAGTAAGTCTCACCTCTGGGTAGAAACGCTTTGCTTCTTTGACTGCTGACGCTGCAAGACGGTCAAATCCGCCGTAGTGGCCAACGATAAATTCTGTAACGCCATATTCCAAAATGTGCTGCTCCACAGCCGCATACAATGCCGGATAAATCTCTTCTGATGCCTCTCGGTGTCCGATAAAGAAACAGCTTTTTCCGCCCAAATTTCTCCCTCCTTTATGGTTGTGTTTATCGTTAAAATTATACGATATAAATGATTAAATCACAACGATTTATCAAAGTATAATTTACGAAGAACACAAGCAAAGGAGTGATGCAGGTGAAGGATATTCTCTCGGTTATAACCGCGTATCGAGAGGAGCGGGGCTGGACAGAGTATCAGCTTGCAGAACGCTCCGGTTTGCCGCAATCCACGATCTCCTCATGGTATCGCAAGAACATGGTTCCGACCATTCCATCCCTGGAGAAAATCTGCACAGCCTTTGGCATTACGCTGTCTCAACTGTTTGCCGAAGAAGATGCACCTGTTTCCTTGACTGAGGCGCAGAAAAAGCTTCTGGAACGCTGGTCAAGGCTAAGTGAAGAACAGCAGGCTGTTGTATTTGCTTTGATTGATAAAATGTAAAAAATCCGTCAGAGGCGCACCTTTTAGAGTGCTGCTTCTGGCGGATTTTCTTTGCCATCAATCTAACGGATTTTTCTGTATTACTGCTTTTAGATATAATTCAGGGTCCCCATTCAAAATCAGCTCGGCATAGGCCAGCGGATCGTTGTAGATCAGCCAGTCCAATTCCGACCGCTGGTACATACTATTCGCCGCCTCGTTCTCCACGGCGGTGCAGTCGATGGAGAGCAGCGTCCCGTCCTCCATGTGCAGCTCCACGCAGGCAGTATCCAGGTTAAACTCACAAGACAAAATCTTTCTCATACTCGTTACCTCCCAATGCTTAAATTTCAATTAGTTTTCCGCAGCGGCACAAGAGCCGTTTCGGTTGTTTTAGTTACCCGCAAGCAATGCGTGTGGATAGCCACACACACTATCGGCAAGCAATGCGAGTGTTAATACACACTCACATTTCCTGCCGTCTGCTTGTTGAGGGCAGTGCCCCCAAACCCCCTTTTGAACACAGAATTTCATTCTGTGACTACGCGTTCTCCGAACGCTTTTTCGTCTGTACCTAGTACCCCGTTTTGGAGCATAGGGGTGCGTGAATCGCTCACCCCTTTTTGCTATGTCCTTTGGAAGGCGGGGTGGCAAAATACCATCCCGGTTTTTTCGTTCCGCGACGGTGGCGACGGTCGCAACGATGCTAGGAGTACCCCTCAAAACACCGTCGCGACCGTTGCGAGCGTCGCGCTTTACTCGATTACTTCAAACGCAGGTGCTTCCACCACCATGTAGGTCAGCCGGATACGCCGTCCGGTGTGCTTGGTTTTGTTCTCGTACTTCACCTGATGTTCTTCCAACAGTCGGCTGGCATTCACATTCAGATGTTTGGTGAGCCGGTTTACCGCCATATCCGTTTGAATCGCCTGGGCCAGCTCGGTGGGACTGCCTTCCCATTCGCGGTTCTCGGAGGATACAATCTTTGCCACGGCTTCCAGCACCGGGTCTGGAGGCTGCTTCCAAAGCTCATTCTCCGCATGGTCAAGGCTCCAAACCAGGTTCTCCTGATCCTTGCTCAGATACAGCCGTTGATCCGGCTGGTCTCTGCCTACCACCTCCAAGGTGGCCCTGCTATCTGTCCGCTTTTCCTTCTGCATCAGGAGCGCCCCATCCGCACATCCCAGCAAGCCCGTGGTGCCGGAAATCATTTCAAAGCTGTCTCCCGCAGGCTGTTTTCTGGTGTGGTGGACGATCAGGACGCAGACGCCATATCGGTCAGCAAATTGCTTCAGCTTGCCGATCGCCTCATAGTCGCTGGAGTAGCTGTAACTGTCGCTCACTGCCTCACGGACTTTTTGCAGGGTATCCACAATAATCAGCTTGGTATCACTGTGTTCCCGGACGAACTTTTCCAACTGTTCATCCAGGCCGCTGCCGAGCATCTTGGCGCTGGTAGCGAAGTGGAGGGAGCTTGTCCCCTCTACGCCAAACATACGGAACATCCGGCGTTGTAAACGGCTCTCGTCATCCTCCAACGCCAGGTAGAGGACAGTGCCCTGATGGGTCTTGTAGCCCCACAAATCCTGCCCGGTACTGACATGGTGGGCGATTTGCGCCACCAGGAAGGACTTGCCGATTTTGGGCGCTCCGGCAAGAATGTACGCTCCCGTGTAGAGCAGGTTCTCAATCACCGCAGACTTGCCCTGGAACACATTGTCCATCAGCTCGTCTAAGGTCACAGTATGGAGGTAGTCCGGGTCGCTCATGCGGCGCATTTTCCGGTAAAGTTCCTCCAAATCTCTTTCCGGGGAATTGCTTTTTTCGTCCGGGTCTGGTATAGTGGTCTTGGAATTTTGAGAGATTGACTGCCCATCATCTGCGCCAACAGATGAGCCCTGGGCGGTCATTTTCTTTTTATCATCGGTCATAGGCAAAATCCTCCTGCATCCCGTTCATAATGGTAGCAATCATCTGGATGGTGTCCAGCAGCTCGTTGTTTACGCCCTGTCCAGCTTCGATCCGGCGCAGCTCGTCCAGCACAGCGATCAGCTGATCCCGCAGGGCCTTGTAGACCCTGGGGTTGCCCTGGACCACCACATCCCGTTCTAGCAGCCGCCGGATGATGTAGTCCTGCTTGGTCAGGCCGGTGAGCTTCACCAGGGCTTCCAGCTGGAGATCTTCCTCCGCCGACACCCGGAAGGCCACCGTCTTGTTTCTCCAGCGGTTGTGGTTGTCATAGTTCTTCTTGGACATTTTCTTATACTCCTTTCTCATTCTTCAGTGAATCCAGCTTGTCAGCCATTTCCGCTTGGCGGGTGGGAAACAGATGGGCGTAGCGGTAAGTGATGTCGATACTCTCATGCCCCACACGCTCCGCGATGGCCAGAGCGGTAAAGCCCATGTCGATCAACAAACTGATGTGGCTATGTCTCAAATCGTGTATGCGAATCCTTTTCACCCCTGTTTGCTTGCAGCCACGCTCCATTTCCCGGTGAAGATAGCTTTTGCTGATGGGAAACATCCGGCTGTCTGGCTCCACGCCGTAGAGCTGCTTGAGGTAGTCCTGCAACTCGTCACACAGGAACTGGGGCATCTGGATCACCCGGTTGCTCTTGGGCGTTTTGGGCGTGGTAATAACATCCTGCTTGTTGAACCGCTGGTACGACTTGTTGATGGTGAGAGTGCGCTTCTCAAAGTCGAAGTCTGCCGGGGTCAGAGCCAGCAGCTCTCCTTCCCGAATGCCGCACCAGTAAAGCACCTCAAAGGCGTAGAAGGACAGCGGCTTATCCATCATAGCCTCGGAAAACTTGGTGTACTCCTCCCGGGTCCAGAACAGCATCTCCTTTCGTTCTTCCGCCCCCATGTTGCCCGCCTGCCGGGCCGGGTTGATATTCAGGCCGTAAAATCGGGCAGCGTGGTTGAAAATGGCGCTAAGTTGATTGTGAACCGTCTTAAGGTAGGTTTTGGACAGAGGTTTGCCGTGGCAGTCCCGCATTTCCCGGATCTCGTTCTGCCAGCGCATGATGTCCTTGGCCGTGATTTCTGACAGCTTCCGCTTGGCAAAATAGGGCAGGATCTTCTTTTTGATGATGCTCTCCTTGGTGAGCCAGGTGTTGAGCTTCAACTTGGGCTTACTGTCCCTCTCATAGAGAGCAACGAAGCTCTCGAAGGTCATGTTTACATCGGCCTGCTTCTCCATCAGGAACTCCCGTTCCCATTCCAGCGCCTCTCGCTTGGTGGCAAAGCCCCTTTTGAGCTTCTGCTGACGCTCTCCCTTCCAGTCGGTGTAGCGGAACTGCACATACCAGGTGCCGTTGTCCTTGTTCTTGAACGCTGCCATAATTACTCCCCCTTTCTCGCCGTCTCGGTTCTCGTGCCATAAAACTTCTCGTGGAAGAACTTGCGGTCAATCCGACCAGAGATAGTGATACAGCCGGTTTTCGCCAGTTCCTCGTTCATCTGCCGGATGAGCTTGTAGGCGTAGGGGACGGATACCCCCAGCTCCTCGGCCACTTCATTGACGCGCATAAAAATCTGGTTTGCCATGATAAATACCTTCCTTTCCTTGTTGTTGGTGACTGTGGCCTGCAAGTGTTGTGTTCCATAAATGCCTCCTTACTTATGTCCGCCACTTTTTTTCAGTTTCGCAACCAAAAATCTGGCGGGCCATTTGATGCGCTATATTATCTAAGCTTATCCGCTTAGTATTCTCATAATACTATACATATAAGCTTAGTTCAAGCCTTTTGAAAGAAATATTGTTAAATAAATTTGCTTAGATTATCTTGACAAAACTAAGCAAATATGCTATGTTTCTTATAACAACAACCATAGATGGGAGCTGGATGTATGGCGATTGGCGAACGGATTCACTTTTTCCGTCTCCTACGGGGGATGACGCAGAAATATCTTGGTATGGCGCTGGGCTTCCCGGAGAAGTCTGCCGATGTGCGCCTGGCGCAGTACGAAACAGGATCAAGAACCCCTAAGGCCGATCTGACTGCTGCCCTGGCCCAGGTACTGGATGTCTCTCCCCACGCCCTTTCTGTCCCGGACATAGACTCCTATGTGGGGCTCATGCACACCCTATTTACCCTGGAGGACAACTACGGTCTGAAGATCACGGAGCAGGATGGTGAGCTTGCCTTGCAGGTAGATTTCCGCAAAAACAAGGATGCTGCCCGGCTGCATGAAATGCTCTGGGCCTGGCGGGAACAGGCAGCCAAACTAGAGGCCGGTGAGATCTCCCATGAGGAGTACGACCGCTGGCGTTACCACTACCCGGAGTACGACAGCAGCCAGATTCACGCCAAGGTTCCGCCGGAGAGTCTGATCTGACCCTCTCACTTGTAGGCCACGGGAGAGGCCATTTGTTGCGCAAAATCAGAAAATTCAGATAAATGAGAGCAAAATAAAAAAGGTCTAACTGATCAGCAAAAATCAGTTAGACCTTTTACTTATGAATAAAAAGATGAGGATTTTTAGGCTACTCGCAAGCCACCCGATTTTTCTTTTCAAACTCAATAAATCAGGATTTGACGAGTGCTATCAATCTGCTATCAAATGGGGAATTTAAAAATCAAAAAGTCAGTGTTTTCAAGGGTTTGCGGGCCCTCATATCCACTTTTTGCTTATTCCCACTCTTTTACAATATTCTCCCACACCCTATTTTCAGTTCGTTTTCCTATCATTTCAGGCGTTTTTGAGAGCATTTTTCTATGTCGTATTTTATTTATCGTCCCTCGTGTTGCAAAAAGTGTTGCAATTACTGCAAAGAAATGATACCACACGGTTATGAGGTTAGGTGTGTAGAAATCGTTAAATCATTATAAACAAAAAGTCCGGTTTCGTCAACCGGACTTCATTGTCAGATAGCGCTTTTGATATACAGATTATCAATGATTCCTGCAATCAATTTTACATTTGCCATCAGCTCATCATCTACCGTTCCTCCGTTTTCAATTCGCTGTAATTCAGCCAACACCTCATTGAGTTTATCATAAACGGCTCTATGGACTTTACAGTTGCCTTTCACATAAATAGTTCGGTCAAGCAACTTGGATGTAATGTAATCCTGCTTTGTCATTCCTGAAAGCTCTACAACAGTGTTGATCTGTTTGTCCTCTTCTGAAGAAACACGAAAAGCTATTGTTTTATCTCGAAACCTATTATGAGTATCACAATTTTTAGCTGACATATTTTTACCTCCTTCTGAGACTGTCAAGGTCATTGGCAATCGTCTTTTGGACTTCATCAAACAGATGTCCGTAAATATCCTGCGTCGTTTTAATGGATTTGTGTCCTATCCGTTTTGACACTTCAAAAATATCATATTTCTTGCTTATAAGAAGGGATACATGCGAATGCCTTAACCCGTGTACGGTAATACGCCTCAATCCTGCTTCTTCAGACAGCTTGTGAAAACGATGTGTAAGTTTTGACTTGGTAATCGCAAAAATCCTCTGTTCGGGAGCGGGGGAGTAAAGCATATCAATGTATTCTCTGAGTTCATCACAAAGAAAAGCTGGCATACTAACCTTCCTCACTGAACTCGGAGTTTTCGGTGTGCTGATGATGTCTTGTCTATGAAATCGCTGGTATGTTTTGTTTACATAGATGACTGCCTGTTCGAGATCAATGTCTTGCAGCGTTAAGGCGAGCATTTCTCCCTCTCGAAGTCCGCACCAATAAAGTACCTCAAAAGCGTAATAGTAATTGGGATACTTCATTGCACAATAGGCAAACCGTTCATATTCAGATGTACTCCAAAATTCTACCCGTTTATCCTTTATGCCCATATTCTTAATGTCCGCAAGGGGATTTTGATTAAGATACCCTTTGCTGTTTGCGTAGTTGATAATGGAATTGAACTGACTCTGAATTGTCCTTAAAAACGATTTGGAAAAATGCTTCCCATTCGGCATAACAAAGTTTTTCATCTTTGCTTGCCACTCCGCTATATCATCATCAGTAATCTCCGAAATCAACACATTCCGAAAGGTCGGGAAGATATGCTTTTCAAAAATATTGTACTTTGTTTGTAGTGTCGAATCCTTAATATCTTCTCGCTTGTGTGACATAAGGTATTCGTGGAAAACATCTTCAAATGTCCGTTCGTAAAGAGGATCTTCCTCACCGCTATCTGCGGTGAGGTTTTCAAGAAATTCATCCTCATATTCTCTGGCTTCTCGCTTGCTTTCAAAGCCCCTTTTGTACTCTGTTTTTGTCTTTCCGGTCTTGGGATCAGAATAGTTAAACTTAACCATCCACTTGACGCCTTTTTTGACCTGATACTTGTATTGCGCCATCGTTACTCCTTTCATTGGCAAGCGGTATTTTTTCTGTGTTGGGGAAGAAGCGTTGTTTCAAATATAGAGAATCCACTTTCCCGTGAAGCGTCAAATAACCCGCCTGTTCGAGTTCCCTGTTTAGTTGATCGATTATTTTGTAAGCATATGAAACTGAAATGCCGAGCATTTCTGCCACCTGCTTGGAGCCTAACATTCTTCCGTTGAGGTCGTCCATTTTGTGCCTCCTTTTATTCTTTCAATGCAATCGCCTCCTCTGTCCTTTGGATTTAACTGCATTGTATTCAAATTCTCTGACTTCAACAACGATGCGATTTTTCCAATCGTATCATTGACTTTTAGGCTTTATCTGTTTTACCTTCGTCTTTTTGGAAAGACCTATTTTACTTCTCTCTTACGATATACTCAAATCCCATTCGGTGGCACTTATCGCACTTTTCTTTTTCCTTTGCGAAAGGATCAAAGCGCCTCACGATATAATCTGGATTAGACTTATAATCCTCTAAGCACCGACTGCATAAGCAACGGATTTCTCCTTTTCTTCGGGGATTTTTTGTCCACAGTCCGAAAGCACTTTTTAATCCGTTATTGATTTTTCGCAAGAGCTGCTCCTTGTCGATAAAACCGATATATTCCGTCAGGTCAGATTGATTAACTGTTTTCAGTTGTTCGAGCATAACCATTGAAGGCTCATCCAATCCGAAATTTCTGCCCAAAATAATATGCGAGGGCAAAAACCGTTTTTTGATTGCCGTAGTAAGGGCGGCAACCACTGTCGTTGTACTTGTCTGATTGCCCTCATCACACTGTACGATAAGGACGGGGCGGATTCCGTTTTGAATAGAGCCTTCGTTGTTGCCGAAATCATATAAGTAGATCTCTCCACGCTTGACCTTCTGATTGTCTTTGTGTTCCATAATGTAAACCTCTCATTTTCATATTTGAAAGGCGTTTCATATCCGGAGTAGAAACAAGTCCCTTCACTTATTCCCACTGGGAGAGGTCAAATGCACACCCTAAATCAGAAATTTTCTCAAATTTTTTAGTGCGGTAGCGATAGAGTTGTCAACAGCACTATAAGCGACGCCTTCTTCCTTTGCAATCTGTCGGCTGCTTTTCCCTTCAAAGTAGTATTTGATAAGGCGCTCTTTCTGAATAGGTTTTAACAGTTGAATGGCTTTTCGCAAAGCTTGTTCTTCTTCACTCTTAAAGAAGGCTTCTTCTAAATCATCAGTTACCAGCTCGGCGTGATGTAATTCTATTTCACTATCTTCAAAATTGTAGAAATCGTGTTTTCTGATTGCTCTCATCTGAAACTTTTTCTCATTTCTCCGATATTCATCACGCACTTCGCCAAAGGCTGAAGGCAAAATAATAAAGGGCATATAATCGCCGATAATGGAGCGGTACTTTTCTAATATTTCATCTTCGGTTAGATTAGAAATAATTGCCCAGCTTATATCCCCGTTGTAACCGTCGTACTCGTACTTCAAATTGATAACTTCGCATTCTTCTTGGAATTGTAGCTCCAGTTCATTAAATTGTTTCTTAGACATCTCGTAATCTCCTTAAATTTGGAATTTTTGATATACAAGGTTGAAATCAAAAACTCCGGAGATCACGGATACCTACATATAAACGCCTGCCATACTGCGATAGACATAAAGCTCCCTTTCCGCCTGACAAAAGCGAAAAGGGCTGCACAAAAAAAGCAGCTATAACATTCACGCCCGAAGGCTGAAAGCTATAACTGCTTCTTCAAAACACATATTCAATTCGTTTTGCCTAAGCTGCTGTATTGCCGCCTAAAAGATATTCAACCAGCATTTGAAAATCAAGAAAAATTCTCAAAGCTTTAGGCATACTAATTGTAACAGATTTGCTTTTCCGTATCATCGGCAAAACTGCGCCAATTTTCTGCCATTTCGTTTTCAGCCTCGTTCTGTAAACGAAAGCCGTTCTTCGGGAAGCATACACAGTGTAGCATACGCAAGGTCGGACATTCAGTAGGGATTTCGTCGGACTTTAGTCGGACAAGCCTTTATTTGAAAAAATCGGGAATATCGCCGCTTTCATCATCTCCCTTCATATTAAAGATTCCTTTGAAGCTCGGAATCGCATATCCCCACAGGGATACGCCGAGAAGCAAAATCGCTTCCCGTTTCCGGTCGTAAAAGGTACTGCGCTCCATATTCAAGAGATCGAGCAGGTCGCTCTCCGTATACCGAAACGCTGTCAGGTAGCTTTTTGATATGATTTCGTGGTACAGCCTGCCGTTGTTATGGTAGTCATATATTTTCGCCATAGCGGTATCAATCAGGTCAACCATCCACTTGTTTTCAAACAAGGCGCTGATACGGCTCTCAAACTCCTGCTTCTCGGTATCCGACGCAAACAGCTCCAAATAAACAAGGGCGCTGTTCAGTTCTTCTCCGTAATAGACCAGCTCCTCATTCACACAGGCAGATTCGCTCAGCGTAATCCAGACCACATCACGGTATACGCTGAGAAGCAGTTTTGTTTTCGAGAATATATCCGATTGATTCAAATTAAGCTGCTCATACATTTTCCGAATGCTTTTCGCAGCAAGTGTATCTTTCCGTCCCATCTGTTCGCCTCAATCCTTAAAACGGGTATCATTTGTTTGGTATATAAAAGTTCAAGCTAATTTGCTGAACTCCCTTGACAAAACACGCAAGTTCAGGTATTATATATACGCAACTTACTTGCGTATTGACATTATACGAAATTAACTTGCGTTTGTCAATATGGGTGCGCAAGATATTTTCAAATCAGGTGGGATAATTTGGAGGTCAGATGAAATGAAATTCTGTGAGAAAGTAAAAGAAGCCCGCACGAAGGCAGGCTTAAAGCAAGATGAGCTTGCAAAAGCAATCGGCGTTTCTCTGCGGACAATATCGAATTATGAGGCTGGCACCCGCTACCCGAAAAAAAGGGAAACCTATTATAAGATGGCGGAAGTCCTGAAGGTCGATGTCAACTATCTGCTTACCGATGACGAGGAATTTCTGCTGAACGCTGAATCCAAATACGGAAGCAAAGGCGCAAGACAGGCAAAGGAGCTTATGGCAGAGGTTACGGGGCTTTTTGCAGGCGGCGAGCTTGCCGATGAGGATTTGGACGAGATGATGAAAGGCATTCAGGAAGCGTACTGGATCGCCAAAGAGAAGAATAAAAAGTACACTCCCAAAAAATACCGGAAATAACGCTTGATGTCCTCTTTTTCGGACAGTGTATTTGATAAGATATACTTACTGGCAGTAGAATGGGGGTGTTTGCTCTTGGATATTCAGACTTTGGAGATTGTCAGAAAAGCGAATCGGCTGGCAAATGACCTTTGCACAAGAGATCCGCACAGAATCGCACGAGAACTTGGCATAGAAGTTATCCCGTTATCGTTCAAGAAGCAGCGAGGGGCATACAAGGTTTTAATGCGTAACCGTTTTATCTTCATAAAAGACGATCTGCACCCTGTAATGGAGCGTATCGTAATGCTGCACGAGATCGGACACGACGCATTACATAGAGAAGAAGCGGTCAAAGCTGGCGGCTTCAAGGAATTTAATATTTTCGATATGCGGCAAAGCCGAATGGAGTACGAAGCAAACATCTTTGCTTCCCAAATCTCTCTGCCTGATGATGAAATACTGGAATATATCGAAAACGGGTATGATATTCAACAGATCGCACGGGCAATGCACTCGGACATAAACTTGGTCGCATTGAAAACGGATACGCTGATCGCACAGGGCTATCGTTTCCGTCATCAGGAATACCGCAATCAATTTTTGAAATAAATTGGCAGAATGGAGTTATTTATATTATGAAATACTCACTTGAAGAATTATGTACGAAAAAGGAAGATCAGGTCTTTGACCGCAAAAGCGCAAGAAAAGACGCTAAGGGATTATCCAATCATATCGTCGCCTTCGCCAACGCAGATGGCGGCACACTTGTCATTGGTATTGAGGACAATGGAGACATAACGGGTATCGACGCATACACCAACAATATCAACGACATTCTCCGTGTCCCCTTCGATTACTGCACTCCTTCGGTAATGGTAACGACCGAAACGGTTGATTGCAGGGACAAGGACGGGAATCCAAATCATCTTTTGATTATGACGATTCCCCAAAGCTCCGAGCTTCACGCCAATCAGCAGGACGAGGTATATTACCGGACGGGCGACAAGTCAAAGAAGCTGAACTTTGACGAACGCTTACAGCTTATGTACGCCAAAGGCTCACGCTACTATGAAGATGAGCCTGTGTTCCGGTCTGCTTTAGATGATATTGATATGGATTTTGTCGCTGAATACTGCAAGAAAATCGGCTATTTCAAATCCGCCGAGGAATACATCAGGCAAAACAAAGATTACATTGTCCGGCACGATGGAAGAGAAGAAATGAGCGGAGCGGCGCTTCTTCTTTTCGGGAAAGAGCCGCAGCGTTTCTTTCCGAGAGCAAGAGTGCGTTTTATCCGCTATGACGGGACAGAGGCAAAGGTCGGTACAGAAATGAATGTCATCAAAGATAAAATGTTCGAGGGAAAAATCCTTGATGTGGTACGGCAATCTCTTGAATTTGTAGGCGATCAGATCAAGGAGCGCACACGGCTTGGAAATGATGGCAGATTTCACACTACGCCGGAATACCCTGAGTTCGTTTGGAAAGAAATCATCATCAACGCCATCGCTCATCGAGATTACAGCATTAAAGGAACGGACATTCAGATAAAAATGTTTGACGATCACATTACCGTGGAGAGTCCCGGCAAGCTCCCCGGCATTGTGCGTTTGAGCAATATCCGCACCGTTCATTTTTCAAGAAATCCTAAAATCGCCCGTTTCCTGCAAGAATATGATTATGTGAAGGAGTTTGGCGAAGGCGTTGACCGTATGTTTAAGGAAATGTCTGACGCCGGACTTCCGGCACCGGAATACACGGATAACGCCTTTATGCTCAATGCGACAATACGGAATGGCGAGTTAAATGGCGAATTAAGCGACGACAATGGCGAGTTAAATGGCGAATTAAATCCAGCTCTGCTTTATCTGAACAAAAGCGAGTTAGCGGTTTATCATCTCATTGAAAAAGCTCCGCAAAATTCCCGTCAGGAAATTGCCGATCAGCTTAACATATCTACGAGAACAGTAGATAGAGCTATTAAAATTCTTATCCAAAAAGATTTGATTGTGCGTGAAGGCTCCAAGAAAACCGGACATTGGAGTGCTATAAAGTAGGAAAGAGACCGCCAATTTTTTAGATTGGCGGTCTTAGCAATGTGCGCCATTAGGCGCATATTGCTAACCGTAGGGCTTCGGTTTAGAAGCCCTACGGTTTTTTAATGGTAAATAGTCTCAAATATTATGCGAAAGGATATTCCTAATTATCTTCAATATTTTTTATTTTCCGTACTATAAAATTACAAATAAATCCAACAACTATTGTAACGCAGGCACCAATCCCCCTCGCAATCCACACATTTATTTCTGTATGTTCTAAAATAGTACATACGAATGAACCAACTCCGACTGCTATAAGCAAAACAATGAGTGTCGTTATTGTATTGTTTGATTTTTTCTTTTCCATAGCCTATTCCTCATTATCATCATCTGAAAGTATTTCCTTTTCTATTTTTTTCTGCCCTCTTTTATGACATAAATAAATGAATAAAAAAGCAACAGAAACAAGTGCCGCAGATGAAACAAAAGTAACTACTAAGGCTGCAAGAAAATGGAGATCAAATAAGCCACTGTACTGTTCCCCATAGGTAGAGTAGTTTTTTATCCCATTACAGATAGTAACGGCAAGACTCAGTCCTAAAATAGCCATAACAGTAAAAATTTTATTTCGTTTAGAAGTATTCAAAAGATTATTACCTGTAAACATACTTCTAATTGCAATGTAAATTGTGGATACGATTATAACACTAAGCTCTGTAATGTACTGCGTGAAAGGCTCGCCCATTATATAGGTTTTAATTATTATAGAAATAATTAGCAAAAGCACTAATACAAAATAGGCTTCGCTTAAAATTTTGTTTGTCATTTGAACTATGCGTTCATCTTTAATTTTTTTCATCATAATTCCTCCCAAAATAAATCATTCAATGTTTTGTTGAGTGCTTTACAAATAGCAATGCAGAGTTTCAGCGTTGGATTATAATTTCCCGCTTCAATAAGACCAATCGTTTGTCTTGTTACACCGACGATATTTGCCAAATCTTCCTGGCTCATATCACATTCAATTCGTGCAAGCTTTAGCTTTTTATTTTTCATACCATACTCCTTTCTCCTTCCATGCCATATCATACATTATATTTTGCTCAATGTCAAGTATATATTGCATTTAGTCATTTTTATTTTCCGTATAAAAATCAAAAAAGCGTCAGAAAGCTTCTGACGCCTTTTACACTTATAAAACTATGTTGTTTAGCGTTGTCGTTTGATTCGACTTCTTTTGGTATAATATCCTCCGTTTACTCCGCTTTCCGGATCGGGTGACGCACAACCGTTTTCAGCCGACTCACATCGCATTTTCTCGGATCGCTCAGATAGATTTCGTGATGGTATCTTGTATCCGTAATATCCAGTTCGTATCCATTCGCTTTCATATAGTCGTGCATTAAATCAATAGTGGCAGGCTCATCGTCATAAGAGCCGATGTGCATACACTGAACACATAATCCTTCGTCATAAGGGAAAAACTCGACTTTTGAAAAATCCTGCTTTTTCTTTTTCGTCGCTTCCTGAACTGCCCACTCAAAATCTTCCCTCGTCACGAAATCCGGCAGCCGGATCATAGAGATAAAGTGCATATCTTCTTTTCTTGCATAATCAAATCCCTGTGTATTTTCCTGCCACCAAAGACCTTCAAGGGGTGGAACGACATACTCGAAGAATCCCTCGATTTTATGCGTCCCCTTGTAGCTCATTTTTATGGTAAAGGCAATACCGTACAGCAAACCGATTGAATTTTTGTATTCTCCGTTTTCCTCATTGGGATTGCCTTTTCCCCGGACTGCGATATAGTTCATTTTCGGAATCTCTATAATTCCGGGCTTGTTCTTCGGCATATAAAATTCCTTGTATTCTTTCTTGTAATCAAAAGCCATTTTCTTCCTCCATTTTGCAAATAGAATTTAGGTCAACAATCATAATGTATTCTTCATCCGTCTCGCAAATTGTCGTAAATCCCGCTTTTCGATATAACTTCACTGCATAATTGTCCTTTTGAACAGATAAGGAAATCTTTGCATAACCAGCAGCTTTTTCTGCTAACAACATTTGTGTAAGCAACAAAGTTCCAATTCCCATACCTCTGTACGCTTTAAGAACAGACATTGCAAGGGAAGGCGTATTCTCATCAATATGTCCGTAGTCGTTCATAATCCTTGCCCATATTGCTCCTACAATATTTCCGTCAACTTCTGCAATCAAAGCCTTATCGTGTTTGCTATTTCCAAAATCTGCAATGTATACTTGCAATTCGGGACAAGTTATCACTGATTTAGACGGCGCAGCCGTACCAGCCGGAATATAAATTGCTTCGTACAAAAAATCACTAAGAAGACTATATTCTTCCTTTCGCATTTCCCTTATAGAGTAGCTCATATCTTACTCGTTCCCTTATCAAAAAAATAGCCTTACCCTATGTATTCTATTCTTTCAAATTATCCAAAGCAGCCGGATTGTTTTCAAGAATCGCCCCGACAGTCGGGCAGGTTTCTAAATCCGGGCAGTCGCCGCAGGTGGAAACACCTTTATTGAACGCACACTTCCGGATTTCGCATATATGCTCGCAAAATACCGTTTTTGCCCCATTCATACGGCAGCCCTCGCAGTTAATATGCTCCGGCAGGATAGGGGCGTTGTTTAACTCTGCCCACAGCTTCGCCGTTTTCTCCCGCAAAGCCTGATCATCATTGACGGTTGCTATGTATGCGTCGCATTTTTCGCAGTCCAATCCGCAGTATCCGATCATATCTTTCATAGGTTATACGCCTCCTGTCTATTATTCTTCATCATCAATTTCTCGCTCAAAGATCGAATACTTCCAGTCATCAGTTCCGGAAATCAAACGCCAACCCTGTTTTCCATATTCATTGAGCTTCTCAATATACCGCTCCAGCTTAATATGAACATTAAACGATGGCTCTGCGCTTAAATCAACTGTCATATATTCATACTTCTTCATAACAAACCGCCTTCCTATGTGTAAGTCTTTACGAAAAATTTTTCATTATATCCGCAACAAACTGTGTCTGCTGCTTTCTCAAATACGATTTCACAAAAGGCTTCAGCAGCCATTTCTTCGCTTTCACTTGTTCCGTAAAATCTATCTCTGTTTCATCGCCTTTGGTAGTGAAAATGCCAGTCCAATGACCTTTCATATTACTGTTTTCCATATCAAATTCCCATCGTTTGTATGGCTCAATAACTGTAACAATGAATGTGGTAGGGTAGCCATCTTTGGTATATTCAATAAATTGCGTGTCACTGATGACTTCTGTTCTACTTAGGTCACTTCTCCAATCGGCGTAATTTTCAATATCCAATACCAGCTCCCACACTTTGTGAAGCTCGCCGGGAATCAGCGCTTTTATATTTGAAACCGCCATTTTTGCTCCCTCCTTATCTATAAGCTTGTTTTGCTGTCACAAACAGAGCATGGTATCCACTCTGTATTTATTGCAAATCAACTAAATAAGGCTGCGGGCAATCCATTCTGTGGCATTAAGAATGCAAAATAAGTAAATAATCCGAAACATAATGTTGCAGACAGTAATCCAATTTTGCCCACAATAGGTGTCTTATACTTTGTGGAAAAGAGTTTAATATTAAGAATGACAGAAACAGCGCACAGTATCACATCTAAAACAAAATTGATAACGACAACGCTTTTGATATTACTCATAAAACCTAAAGAGAAAAAAGCCAGTATAAACAACCCATAATTTATAAATATCCAACGGATTATTTGTTTTGACGACATACTATATTTCTTCATTTTAGTCCTCCTTACCAATTCCAAGAGCCTGCTTAATTTCATTAACATCGCATTTCAATTTCACTAATCCAATCAAAAATATAAAAAGCGAAATAACGGCGACAATGAACACATAACTGAATATACCTATAAAAACATGTTCAAACCATTGTCCCGTCCATGCCAACGGCAACATCCCAACAGTTAATGAAATTAAATAGCCAACTACTTGTTTTACTGGAGCAAATTCAACATTTTCGCAAAATAAATACGCAATACCGCAGGCTAATCCAAGCCAAGTAAATGTGGCAATCTGGGCAATAACCGCAAACAATTCATTGTTGTAATTGTTTATTAAAGCGGGGAGAGCAAAATAGAAATCCCCCGTGTCCATCCGCAAAGAAACTACGATTGAAAACAGCAAATATGCAAAGCACCCAATCAAAAATCCTACTGTCCCAAACTTCAAAGCTTTCTTTATCAAAGTATCACCTCATATTCCTAAATGTTTTTTAATTTTCGGGATATATCTTCTTGAAACATAAGTTTGTGTATTGTCTTCAAATCGAATACAAATCCTACCTATTATGCTTAAATCAATATCACGAATTTTTTTGACATTTACAATTTCTGAATTGGAGATGCGGAGAAACTGTTTTTTGTCGAGAACCTCATTCAACTCATACAATCTGTACCGTATAACATATTCGCCTTGATGTGTTTGAATATAGACCTTTTGATTTCCCGTATATATTCTAAAAATATCGGAAACATTCACAATTTTGGCAATGTCATCTCTGTATGCTGTTAATGTTTCAAGTCTACTTTTATCAAATTCCACAATATGTTGATAGAGAGCGTCAACCTTTCTGTTTTGCTCCTGCGCTGTAATTAAAACCTCGATTTCTTCCACAGAGCGGTCTATGTGTATCCCGACTTTCAATATACCACCTCCAATTTCTTCTCGATTATATCATCTGTACTTTTCAAAATCTATGATACAGCAGTATGTGGTAGTGAATTTGCGATGAATGGTATAGCTGTCCGTGAACATTAGTTTCTCACTTGCTCTGTGGGATTTCTGACTTTTCGATAGTAGCTATATGTAAATCTTTTCATTTATAAGCATTTCATCTATATTTGAAACCGCCATTTTTGCTCTCTCCCTAAATCAGTCGTATTTCTCAATATGCACGGTGGCAATCGCCGACTGATTCGGCTCTCCGGTAACAAGGTCTTGCGGCGCAGGCACGAGCAGCATAAATCCGTCCTTGCCATATCTTAATTCATACCCTTGTGCATACGCTTCTTCCACAGAGATGTGCTGTACCTGTCCGATTACCATAGCAGTAATACCTGCACCGCTTAAATCCTGTATTTCTTTCAGGGTACATTCCATCGTGAGAAACGCTTCGCTGATCGCAGGTGCGTGAATGGTTTTGGCATTGGAAACAGTAAAGCCTCCTGCTGCAAATTCGTCATCGTCCCATTCATTCTGATGAATGGTATTTACCAACCTGTCATAACAGCTTATCGGGAGAAAGTTAATGCAAAAGCATTTTTCTCTTTGGATATTGGCATAGGTGTGGGTATGCTGATACAGGTTGCCCATCACGGCGAAAAAAGCGGTCTTATCTCCGTGAAAGCAGCTCCACGAATGAAAGCACACATTCGGTTTTCCGTTCTCTTTCCAAGTCGTGATAGCAAAGAGAACGGTCGGTATTCCTGCTGTTACTTCAAAGTGGGAGAACAGCTCAAATTCTTCCGGATAGGCTGGCTTAAAATACTGAGGGAAATCCTTTTCTATCTCTATCTTCATCATTATGCCTTTCTCTAACCTGAGTAGATTACGACTCATTTGGGATAAAGTATAAGGAATAGCCATCTATATTGATTGGCAGCGTCGGAATTTCAGTTCCGTCATAGTATTCCGTAGGAGCTACGGTAGCATAGCCGGTCACTCCATCAATGATAATCTCATAGTCCGTTCCCTTCGGCGTTTTCTGCATTACCTCATAAGTTCCGTTATATGTCTTGCCGTTTGTGGTATCCGTTATCGTGATTTCTCCATCTTTAGCAGTCAAAGTCATATCCACGATTTCAGCGTCAGGATACAGCTCGTCGACTTCTCCTACGGCAACCACGAGTTCATCCTGATATTGGGCAGCTTCCGTATCATTACTCATAACCGTTCTCATTTTCCACTCATAATCTTCCATCTTCACGACATCAGCATTGCAAGCAGAGAGAGCGAATACGATGAATGACATCAAAAACACAGATAAAATCTTTTTCATTTCATACAGCCTCCATTTACCGTCACAGCTTCTCTACATCTTCCACATAGATGGAGACTTCGCCGCACTTGGGACAGATTGCTACCTTCGGCTTGCCGATCCTGCCGCCGAACAGCTTATTTTCGTCCGATGACATTACAATTCCGTATCCTGCGCCTTCTACCTTGATGGCGCAGTTTTCTTTCATTTCCGTTCCACATCTGAGACACTTTCTCATAAATAAATCCTCCGTTTCTTTTTATAGATTTTCGGCAGCAAAGCCGCCCCGTTATGTTCTCAGCCGAAAGGTTTTCGGCGCAAGGCGGTATACCAAAATGCTGGCGACAATGCTGTAAAGCACACAGAAAACAATCGTCATTATTCCAAATATCATAATCGGCATACGCAGCCGCATAAGAGCAAAACAGACGACATAGGTTACTGACAAAACAATCCGATATGTGCCGCTTTTCAGTTCCGTCCCTGCATTGTAAGGCTGGAGCAAATAATAAATCGTAAGGTAATGGATCGAGAAGAACAGGCTCATACACAGGATGGAAACAACCAGCACTACATAGTTCAGCGGATTGTCCGTCCCTCCGGTGGCAAACAGGATCAGCGCCAGCCCGATGCCGATAACCAGCGCCGGAACAGCGTTTATCTTCATTATTTCACGCAGGCGGATCTGAAACAACCGCAGGATAAAGCTCGGCTGCTTATAGAACGAATAGGTCAGCAGGCTGTGGTCGCAGTTCATAAAAAGCGCCTGTGTAAAGTTCGTGCCACGGTTGATAGCGTACATTATAAATACAAAGTACGGAAGCCAAGTCATCACGATTTCGTTAATGACGGTTTTTTCTTCGGGCAGCAGATAGACTCCTACCAGCACGGCGGCGACAAGGAAAGCGCACACATAGGAAATCTTCTTTGTCGAGTTCCAGAGTATCTTTTTGTGCCTTTTGATAAACAGCTCATTCAGATACTCGAAGCCCTTGCGGTTGCTGCTAATGGAAGTATCTGCGGATATTTTCTTTTCATTTGCCTGTTTGATAAGCTTTGTCTGTGCCGTGCTGTCCATCTGATTGGTCAATCCGGCTAATAATTCCTTGTTGATTGCGTAATAATCACGGAAGGTAGTGAGCCTTGTGATACTTGCCATACCAAGGGGAATACACGCTAAAAATATAACCATTGGTACGACCGCAGGCAAAGCAAAACCAAAGGCGGGCGGAGCATAGGCTGCGGCTAAAAGCAGGGCGATACAGCCCCACACATATTTGGACAGCTTGTTTTCGTTGTAGCCAAAGCCCCTTTTCTCATAATCCCACAGGGTAACAGCCGCCGCAAACAGTTTCATACCCGCTATGCAAAGGGGCAGGAGCAGACAAAACCACAACGGTACGCCTCTGTCCATACCGAACAGAATCGTAAAGGGCAAAAATCCAACAACAACCTTCAGTATGTAGTAAAAATAGTTTACCAGTGTATATTCCCGTGCGTTCATCCGCATAAGAATCATCGCATAATACTTATCTTTGGTCGGATTGAAAAGGTGCGTGGTCATAAAGCTGCCGATTACTGTGAGAAACAGCAGGATATGCAGAAACACCTCATTCTCCGGCAGTCCTTTATAAAGGATACCGATACCGCATACCATCGTGATAAAGTAAAGGAGCTTGCCGAGGAATACAGAAACGATTTCCCACAGCACGGACAAAATGTTTGCAAAGATTTTCAGTCCCTTTACCTGATACAGTGTTGCCGGAAGCAACCGCTTTAAGAGCGGTATCTGCTTTAAGGAAAACAGGACGCCGTTGACACGGTATGTGTTTTTCAGGGAAAAAGAGATTTTTAGCGTCTTATTCATTTCCTTCCTCCCTGAGTGCCGCAATGATTTTATCCTTAAATTCCCGGCTGTCCAGATCGGTTTTCTCCACGACCTCCAGTTCGCCGTGATTAAGCAGCACGATCTCATCGCAGAGGTCAAGCGCCAAATCCATAATATGAGTGGAGAAAATGGTAATGCGGTCTTGTTTCAGCGAACGAAGCAACTGCTTCATTTCTTCAGCAACTACCACATCAAGAGAAGTCAAAGGCTCGTCCAGCAGCAGAATGTTCGGCTGGGCGATAATGTTGATAAGCATTTGCATTTTGTTTTTCATACCGTGGGAGTAGTCCTTGAGCAGTTTGTCCCTGTCCTCCGGCTCAATGCTCATATAGTCAAAATACTCGTCAATGCTTTTCGGATTTTTGATAGACTTCTCGTTGATGTCCATAAAGAATTTCAAAAACTCCCTGCCTGTAAGGAACTCCGGTACAGTAGGGGTAGAGAGTACATATCCGATGTCCTCTGCGGCTACCTCACGGCGAACGCCGTTTTCATCTTCTATATAGAAATTGCCGCTGTCCGCCTTCAAGTCCCTGTTCAGGCAGTTAAACAGCGTTGTTTTGCCAGCGCCGTTTCTGCCGAGCAGCCCATAAATTTTCCCTTCATCAAATGTAAAATCAATATCTCTGAGAACTTCCTTTTTCTCAAAGCTCTTTGACAAATGCTCAATCACAAATTTCATAATATCCTCCGTCACATCTTATGCTGGTAATATGCCATCAAAATAAAATCAAGGATTGTTTTCAGCAGGAAAGCGCCTACAAGAGTAAGAACAGTCCATAGTGGTGCGTCGAAAAAAATACATACCCAAGCGCCTGCCATCAGCAGCCAGTGCAGTATCTCTCCGGATATTGCCTGTGCTTTGCTGCGAATGAGCTGATTGCGCTCGTCTTTTTCTTCAATTTCATTGATTTTCATCAAATCGGGATTTTTTGCGCCCCACAGAGCGACGCACCATTTTGCAATCCCATAGCCGAACAATCCGGCGCCTATGCCGATCATTGCGCCGCTTTGCGAATCGCTCAAACAGTCCTGTAAAAGAAATCTTGCGCTCAGAGCCAAAGCAATGCCGATTATGCCAATTACAAGATATATTCCGGTTTTCTTCTTCATTGCTTTTCCTCCTCGTAAATGAAAATATCTTCAATGCTCATATCAAAAAACCGTGCAAGCTTAAACGCCAATGTAATTGAAGGATTGTATCGTCCGTTTTCCAACGAGCCGATAGTCTGCCGAGATACTTCCAGTGCGGCAGCCAGTTCTTCCTGCTTGATTCCCCGTTCTTTCCGGATTTCCTCTAAACGGTTTTTCACGGTGCGCCTCCTTTCTATGGAAAGCCAGCTTTCCATATCTCTATTATAGCAAAGAGGGCGCAAATGTCAAGTATACTTTCCATTCGGAGATGAACTTTTTTCAATCTTCCCATTCTTCACATCTATTGAGCAGCTAAGTTTATCACTTGCACATTGTTTTGCCGAGCATAATTTACCGTATATGCAGTCCCGCCTTTCTCCTGTGTTAAATAGGCTATGCAGACGCTGCTGCCATTTACCAAATGGCGGTTTCTTTTGAACATACAGCCCCGAAAATAGTCGTGAGAAGTATATACTACCTTATCCGCCTGACTTTTGATCTCCTCATAAACCGCTATATCATCTTTGCTCCAGCCTTTTGTCTGTGTGGTACACGGAAGGACTAAAATCAGCTTGATATGTGAATATCGCTTTCTCAAGGATAAAACGCATTGAGCAGCCAGCGTATCAAAGCCCAATGCTCCGCCTGCGCCAAAGTACATATATCCTTCTTCTATCAGTCGAAGCAAGGTGTTTTTTAACCGCTGAGAGAGTTCCGGTATGCTCTCCGGCGGTATTTTTCTATGTCCGGTAAAGCAAGCCGTTTTTCCCCTCATTAAAGTTCACCAGCCAGTTCAAAGCCTAAAAGCACAAAAAATCTAATTATAATACTCATAGTATATCAAAGTCAACAATAAATATCAATAGTCTGTGGAACTACGGAAACAATATTTATAGACTATGAATGGAGGCTGGAACTATGAGTGAAATTGCAAAAACAATCGGACAGCGTGTCCGCAATTATAGAATTGATAAGGGATTGAGCCAAGAGAAGCTTGCTGAGTTATCCGGTTGCCACCCTACTTATATCGGGCAAGTGGAACGAGGGGAAAAGAACGCCACTCTTGAAAGTATCGAAAAGATTGCTTCAGCTATGAATGTCTCGCTTGCTCAGCTTTTTGAGAAGATAGGCGAAAGCAGCACCGACAGCTATCCTATGAAATGTTACGAACTGGTCGCAGCAAAAAGTAGATCTGAGCAGGAACATCTATATAGGATGTTAGTCGAGATGGATAAATATAAAAATCAATAAAAGTGAAAAAATATACGGTGTTACCCAAGCGGGCAGCACCGTATTTTTGTATATGATATAGTTTTATCTTAATTCCGTGCGCCGGATTACGGCATACGAGCCGATTCCAAAAACCACTCCGATTACAAGAAACGAAAGAATAGGGAAAAACAGATTGATTGTGCCATCACTCATAAATCCCATTGCTTTCATCATAAACTCCCCAGCCTTGCTTACAAGCTCATCTGGAAATACAAACTGAAACAGCGCAATCACAAGAAGAATTAGACTGCATACTCCAACTCCTATTAAAAGCGAAACTGTTTTCCCAACTCTGTTGATAATTAAAACCGCAAAGTAGAAAAGGCTGCAAAACATCAAATATAAAACAGTAAGCCATAACCAATTTGTAAAAACATTCCCAAATCCGTAAAGACCGCTGTATAGGGTAAAATAGTTACTATTGAAAAAATGAAGGGTGTTACCGATTATGGTATCAATAAGCGCCATCGTCCCTGCCAGCAATGTAAACATACAAATAGTTGCCCCAAAGATATATTTTCGGGTATATCCATTTTGGAGCAGCGCTTTGAAATCTTCTTTATAGCCTAATACTCCGATCACACTGACAAAAATAACGGAACTAAACTCCAAAGCGTTTGAACCGGTTTCCTTTCCTTCGGTACAAATTGCAACAATCGCAAAAATAAGAGCTACAATCAAATATTGGATCAAATAGAAAATTCCTATCGCCCTTACTTTAGTTAAGTATTCATATAAAACAGCAGATTTTAATTTACTCATTTTCGCCGCCACCTTTCTCTGTCATCTTGACAAACAGTTTTTGCAAATTCATTGCAGTAATTTGCAGATTACTTCCCTGCGGTAAAACTGTTTTCTCTCCCAATATATAGGCAACTTTTAAGCCACCTAACTCGTCATAGCCGATAACATTTCTGCCTGTACAATAATAGTCAACTTCCTGAGCCGCCCCGGAAACACTATACCCTTTCTCCAGTAGTTCCTCAACAGTCTCCTGAACAAGAATCTTCCCCTTATCAATTAAGACGACTTCTTCAATAATATTGGAAACTTCCTCGATCAGATGTGTTGCAATAATAAGTGTCCGCTCATTATTTTCAAACTCTTTCAGAAGCAAGCTGTAAAACAACTCCCTATGATTTGCGTCAAGCCCTAATACTGGCTCATCAAAGATTACATATGGAACATTGAGCGATAACGCAACAATCAGTTTGAAAATGGATTGATAACCTTTCGATAATGCCTTAAATCTTTTATTAGTATCAAGATTGAACTTTTTAGAAAGCTCAAAGGCTTTTTCCAAATCAAAGTCAGCATAAAAGCGATTTGTCCACTTGAAATGATCTTTAACCTTCAAATCTCTATCATATAAATCCGCTTCACTCATACAAAAAATCTTTTCGTGGACACCCATATTTTCTTTAGCTGGAATACCGTCAATCAAGATTTCGCCCTGATCCGCAAAAATACGGTTTGCTATAATATTGATAAGAGTAGTTTTGCCAGCACCGTTTCTCCCTAAAAACCCGTATATTTTCCCGAACTCAAAAGAGAAAGAAACATCGTCAAGCGCTGTAACATCTTTATATCTTTTCGTTATATTCTTAATTTGAATGGCGTTCATTGTCATAGCCCCTTTCTATCAGAGAAATTATATCTTCTTTCGACATTTGCAGTTTCATTGCTTCGCTGATTAAAGTTGAAACATACTGGTCGTAAAACTGGCTTTGCCTTTTTTGCCGTATTTTTTCAACAGCTCCCTCTTTTACAAACATTCCAAGCCCTCTTTTCTTGTAGATGATTTCCTCATCGACCAACACATTCATTCCTTTTAGAACAGTATGCGGATTGATACTGAGCAGCGCAGAGATTTCATTTGTAGATGGGATTTGTGTTTCCTCTGGAAAAACTCCGGTAAATATGGAATCTTCAAGCTGCTCCGCAATCTGAATAAAGATTGGCTTATCTATGTTCGGATTTACATTCAATCATAGCACCTCCCGCACTCGTTTGCCTGTTTGTTAGTTGAGTAACTAACTGCCTTACAAGCAAAGTATACTCACTAAGATTTTATTTGTCAATACCTTTTTGCGAATTTGTATGTAATCAAGCCGCCTGCATTTAAGCAAGCGGCTCGTTTTTTACCTTCCGATCAATAGGCAGGCGCACCGTAGCCGAGTATCTCATAATATCCAACCGGATAGCTGTTCTGACGAACAGAATCCCCGGAGTTGCCCTCGACCGTGTAAACTCTGCCGTTTTCCACCTTTTGAACGATACCCGTATGGTCGGATAATCCGTCCTGACCGCTTTCGTCCGCCCAATCGAAGAAGATAATCATACCCGGTGCAGGCTCTGCGCTGTTATCCAGCCATTGCCCTCTATCCTTAAACCATTGTACGCCGTTGACGCAGCCTGCGTATTTCGGAATCACGCCAGCGTCGATATACCCGCACTCGTTGGCGCACCACGAAACGAAGCAAGCGCACCACTCTACACGGGAATTAAAACCGTACCAAGACCAGTATGGCTCTCCGCCCATATTTCCAATCTGAGAGAGGGCGACGGTTACGATCTGATCGTCCGTTCCCATAATCCCGTAAAGCACCTGCGACCACAGTGAATTGTTTTCATCGGCAAGCAGCTCTGCGAGATATTCTTTCTGTTCCTCGTTAAAGCCATACTGCGCCGCCATCTCATCGGCGGTTTTATGGCTGACCGTGATATACAGATAGGTTTGCGTGACCGTGCTTTCCGTCTCCACGATATTTCCGTGACCGTCATCGGTTTCAGTAATAACTGTCTCGGTTTTGGTGTCGGTGCTGGAGCTAATCTCGTTCATCTCCCAAAAGATGTCCGTGAGAAGCTGCTTTTTCGATTCGTCCATCGTCGCAACCTCTTGGGGATTATCCGGATCGGTGTTGACTTTGACGGAATACACCGCAAGCACCTCTTTCCAAACGGCACGGCTGCCGTTCATTTCAAGGACATCATAAGATACCGAGTTTTTTTCGTCCTGCAATTTGGTATCGTATTCGGTATTGATTTCCTGCACAACGGTCTGCATACTCATACCCGTGCCGGAATCCTCGCCTGAGAAAAAGATACCGAACACCGAGCCGAGAAGCATACCGATCAGGCAAATCACGATAATGACCAAAACCGCTATCCAGCCGCCTGCGGCGATTGCAGCAATCAATGCCTTTGTTCCGGCTATAATCGCCTTGACCGCAAGCGCTATCGCTCTTGCGATTGCTTTCGCCGTGACAACGGCGGCACGAGCCGCTGCCCGTGCCGCCTGAACTGCCCTTTGAGAAGCCTTGACCGTAGCCTGCGCCGTTTTCTGCGCCGCCTTTGCGGTACGCTGCGCTGTCTTGACGGTCGTTTTAGCGGTGCGCTCTGCGGTTTTTACCGTTTTCTGCGCTGTTTTCGCCGAGCCTTTCCCAACCGTCTTAATCGTCTTTTTCCCTGCGGAACGGGCAGACTCTTTTACTGCTTTCTTCGGCTGTTCCACCGCTTTGATACTCTGACTGACGCCTTTTCGTGGAGCTGCCGCCTGCGCCTGTTTTTGAAGCGACTGCGCCGCCCGCTTTTCCTTGAATTTCTGAATACCGTCCTTTGCCTTGACGATATTCTGCTTTGTCGCCTGAACGCCCTTGCGCCCCTGCTTATCAAATTGGTGTACGGCTTCGTGGGAAACTCGGTCGATACCGCTTTCCAAACGGTTGGAAGCGTATTCCTCCGCACTGCTTTCAGGGACATCAACGGAGTGTTCCGCTTTTTCTTTGGTCTGGATAAAGGCGGATTTCATACGCTCGGCGGCAACCGCCGATTTGTCAATCGTTTTGATCGTGCCTTTCGCTATATCCCTTGTCTTAATATCCGGCATAGAAAACCTCCTTTCCAAGCGCCCGTGGACGCTTTGAAGTAAAAAAAGAGGGGAAAAGGTATAAACACCTTGCCCCTCAAAGTGCGAGGGCTGAAAAGCCGCTTAAATCAAGGACTTTTTACCCTCTATTTTTCGATTCTGTGCGCTTTTTCCTTGCGTACTCTGCCTGCTGCCTTTTGTATGCGATACCGGCGCATTTCTCACAATACTTTTTCCTGTTGCCACGCTTGATAATCGGAGCGCCGCAGGAAACGCACCTGTCAGGGTGCGTTCCAAGTATCTCCGCTTCTAACGATGGTTCTGCCGGAAGCACCGCATTGCGGAAATACCTGCACAAAAGCGAGTAGGATATACTCTGTACGCAGACGCAGCCTTCTCCCTCATCGAGAAGCAGGCAGTTTCCGTCATCATAATTGGCGCACAGCTTCTTTATCAGGGCGTTAGCTCGGTATCTCTGCCGCCCCGTCATTTGCGGGAGCATTTGCACCACTGCTTTCTGTCACTTTTTTCGCCACAACGACAAGCCTTCCGTTCGTGCGGGAGTATTCACAGGTGGAAAGCGTGATCAGCTTGTCGCCGTACTCCGCCGAAACGCCCGTGTCGTAAAGGGAAAGCTCCTTGCACTTGTCAATATAAGTTTCAAACTCCTCCGGCGACTGAGCGTCCGTAAAACGGTAATATTTGAAGGCTTCCGGGCTGTCGGTGTAGACAACGGTTTTGAAAACCGCAAGGATTTCGTACTCATTTTTCTCTGTCAGGGTGTTAAAGGCAATCGTCTTATGTTCCTGCCAGAAATCCTCATCCTTAAATTTTTCAAGGTCGGCGAACATTGAGCCGTTGTTCATATGATGACCGTAGATCACTAAATTGTCCGAGGGTTTTAGGACATCACAGTCCTCCTGCACATACGGGCAGCCGTAAGAGCTGTATTCTTTATCAAATCCACGCTTCAGATAGTAGTTCGGACTATCAACCGTCTGCATAACGGGATAATTGATGTTCGTATCTTCCACGCAAATCCAGCCGACCAAATCATTGTTTTGACGGTACAGCTCGGTAAGCTCCGGCAGTATCGTCTTATCTTCCGAATAGATGATCGGCTCGGCAGGCTCGGTTTCGCTGTCCTCTACGATCTGTACGAGGAAATCGTACATCTGCTCCTGATGTTCCGCCTCCCTGTAATAGTCGATAATGAAATAGCTGCTGACGCCGAGCAGGACGGTAAACGCCACTATCAGCGCAATACAAATCTTTTTTCTCATTGCCATTTCCTTTCTGAAACAAGGGGCGGGAGCTTATGCGCTCTCGCCCGGTTTGGTTGTCATCAGCTTATACAGCTTCGTATTTTTCGGGAATTTATTTGCGAACGGTACAAGGGAGCTGCCTACCTTGATAAGCCCGTGTCCGGCTTCCACATTTGTAATATACGACATCTGAAGGTCGGAGATATTTAAGAGCTTTGCCAGCTCCAGCCTGTCTGTGGAAGCCTGATTGAGCATAATGATAAATTCGGAGTTTGCGAGCATTGTCCTTGCCGTATGGCTCTGCAAAAGGTCGTCCACATTCTGCGTGATACCCGTCGCATACGCCCCGTATTTACGCACACGCTTCCAAAGGGTAAAAAGGAAGTTAGCGGAATACTCGTGCTGGAACAGCAGATAAATCTCATCAATGAAGATGAAGGTGTTTCTGCCTTTCGCCCTGTTCTGCGTAATGCGGTTTAAGATGGAGTCGAGAACGACCAGCATACCGATAGGCATAAGCTGTTTGCCGAGGTCTAAAATGTCATAGCAGATCAGGCGGTTATTGGTATCCACATTCGTATGCTTCGCAAAGGTGTTCAAGCTGCCGCTTGTAAACAGCTCGATGGCAAGGGCGATTTCCTGCGCCTCCGGCTCATCTTGTTTAAGAAGCTCCTCCCTGAAATCCTGCAAGGTCGGCACTTCGCCCTGATAGTTATTCTGCTGATAGGTGCGGTACACGCTGGCGGTGCAGCGGTCGATAATGGATTTCTGCTTTGCACCGAGGTTGCTGCCGCCGATGAGCTGCTCGCACAGGGACATAATAAACTCGGATTTCAGAATGACCGGATTCGCCCCGTCGCCATATTCTTTTGTCATATCCATAGCGTTGATATGATTGTTAGAAGTAGCGGAGATATGGATAACCTCGCCACCGAGCGCCCTCACAAGCTGTGAATATTCCCGCTCCGGATCAATGATGATAACATCGGAATCCGAGGAAAGAATCACATTCTCAATCTCGCCCTTTGCGGCAAAGGACTTGCCGCCGCCCGATACGCCGAGGATAAAGGAATTACCGTTGAGGAGCTGCTTGCGGTCAGCGATAATCATATTTTTGCTAATCACATTCTGCCCGTAGTAGATACCATTCTCGTGAAAAATATCCTGCACTCGAAACGGGATAAACACGGCAAGGCTTTCGGTCGTAAGGGTACGGAAGGTATCAATCTTCCGCACGCCAAACGGCATAACCGTATTCATCCCGTCCACCTGCTGAAATTTCAACACGCCGAACTGACAAAGGTGCTTTCTCGCCGTGGTAAGCAGCGCTTCCGTGTCGTTATCAAGCTGTTCTTTGGAATCCGCCGTATGCACAAAGGTAATCACGGCAAACATCATTCTCTGATCCCTCGTCGTTAAATCATCGAGAAATTCCTTCATTTCCTTTTTCTGCTGTTCCATATCATAGGGAACGGTCGCCGAAAAGTTATTGTTAGAGTTCTGCCGCCTCTGCCAGTTGGTAATATTCGTCTCTACGCCGAGCAGACGGTTTTCCGCTTCCCGTACTGCTTCGTCCGTTGGCACGGGAACGACATCAATCGACATCATCAGATTGCGGTTGAGGTCAGTCAGCTCCGCCACCATACTATCCTTGATATAGGAAGCGTACTCACGCAAAAAAAGGACTCTCCCGTAGCGGTCGCCCATTTTGAAGTAGTCCTTTTCAAATTCCATTGAATCAGGGCAGATATAGTCCTTGAAGCTGTGTCCCTTTTTGCGGGTTTCCTTTATATCAAAGTGGAAAGAGGATTCCTCGCCCACACGGTAAAAGTCGTGGAAGATACGCAGCCTTTCATCGGTTTCCAGCTCCACGCACTTGCTGCCGAGCCTGCCGAAGTGGGCGATCAGGTCAGCGCCCACACGGGCAAAATAATTCCTTGCGTCCTCAATATTCTTCTTGTTGACGGAAATCGTCATATACTTATCCTGCACGATAGCGTTTGCCCCCGTCGCTTTCTCCAAAAGGATTTTGTTGTATTCCTCACGGTATTCATCGAGTCTGTCGCCTTTCATCGGGATAAGGATGTTGTTCTCAAAGTCCAGTCGGTTTAAGCGGCGGTTGTTGATCGTGATTTTTGTCGTTGCGCCGGAGTCGAGGGAATTGAGCAGCTCCGAGTATTCAAGGAACATCGCTTCCTTATCCTCACGGCTGGCAACCGCATAGTTAATATCGGAAAATTTATAGGTCTTGGAAAACTTGTCTTTCCCAATCTGAAAGATACCGTCATCATAAATGGCGGTAATGGGGATCACATCCTGAACGCCCTTCGGCACGACAAACTTTTCCTTTTCCTGTTTGCGGAGATTGGTAAGTGTTTTAATCATTCGATTTCATAGCCTCCTTTGCTTTTGCTTCGATACTCGGCTTGAACAGCTCGTAGTAGGTATTCGTTGAACGGAAAGTAAGCTTCTTCGGCATTAAAAACTCCGACTTGATCCACGCATAAATGAATTTCTCAGCGGTCATTCCGTTGTATTTGACAAAACCAAGAGCCGCAAAGGGTGCGGCTCCCAAAATGCACATCCACGATACGGTTTCCGTGCCGACATAGGGCTTGAGCAAAAAATAAATGCCCACCGCCACCACGCAGGCACAGGCAGAAAAAATGAACTGCCGCAGTGACAGTCCGAAAAACATCGCTTCTGTGTAATTCCTGATTTCTCTGTTGATTTTGACTTCCATTTAGGAACTCCTTTCTTTTCGTTTTTGTGCCTGCCGGATTTCATCGGCGCAGACGCACTCGTCCGCAAGACAGATAATTTTGCCTTTTCGCCGCCCTCCGTAATACAGGCAGTATCTGCAATCGCAGTCCTCAAGGGTGTAGCCCTTGAATTTGTTGTATATTCGTTTCATTCTGTTCTCCTTACAGTCCCATCATCTCACGGATAATCCGGTCACTCATTCGCACTGCACCGACCAAGACAAGCATATTAAAGAGCAGCTCGCCGATATATGACCAAACCTGCGTGACTGCCGCCGCATTGGGATCGACCACAGGCGGGGAAGAAGCGAACAGGGAGAAGATAATGCAGGCTAAAACGATCACTGCACCTTCCAAACATACGGCGCAGTAGCTTTTAATAAACGATTTACCTACATTCTGGCTCGGCTCTCCCGCAAAAGTAGAAAGCGGAATCGGGGCGAGCGCCGTATACATATATAACTTAAAAAATCTCCCGTACACCGTCATAATGAGCAGGAATGACATTACCGTGATGAACAAGCCGCCAATGAGCGTAACCGCCCAAAGCGGAATTGACTCGAAAAAGCCGCAGCTTTCAATCGTGTCGATCATTTCCTGCGGCAGAGTGGTCTGCTGTGCGGAAGTAAAGCCTGCGGCGGTCATAATCGTGCCGATTGTACCCTGCACGATATTGAACAGGGCAAGCATTAGCTCCATACCGTAAGTGATACCCGCCTTTGCAAGCGCAAATCGGATAAAGAGCTTGACAGCGTGTTCCGGTTTCTTGACATCACTGAAGCTGCCGCAGGTGCGTACCATACCAACCACAAAAAACAGCACCAAAAGCGCAAGACCAATCGCCTGCACAGCGCCGTTGATATTGACAATGACCGCCCATATCCCGCCGCCTTTGAAGCTCTGCGGCGTAGTTGTGATAAGCTGCCATATCTCAGCGAGTTTTTCATTCCAAGTTTCGAGGGCGTTCTGGAGATTCTGAACTACCCAGTTATCACTCAATTTCGTAGCACCTCCTTATAAAGAAAAATGGGGCGTCCCTGAATTGTTTTTCAGGAACGCCCCTGAGCGTCGTTTGCGTAAAGGTTAGCCCGTAATCAGAGTGAGGATTTCTTTCGCAAAAACGATAATGATACCGCCCGCCAGCGTCAGAAATCCGTTCGCACGCTGCGAAGGATCGTGGGATTTCAGGGAAAGCCCTACCTGAACGATACCAAAACCGAGCAGGATCAGACCAATCGCACGGATAAAGCCGAAGATGAAATCGGACAGGTTATTCACAACGGTAAGCGGATCGCTTGCGGCAAAAGCCGTTGTAGACATCGCAAAAACAGCGGTCAGGCTCAAAACCGCCATACAGTAGTAACGGAAGCCTTTCTTTACCTTTCCGGTCATCGGCAGTCTGCGGGTTTCTTTCTTCTGAGTCTTATGAAAAATGTTCATTTATGTTTTCCTCCAATCAATTTGTTAAGTTCTCAAAGTCCTCATCGGACAACAGCTCGTAAGTCGTTTCCGAAAGCTCCATTTCGGGAACGCTGTCGAGATCAACATACAAGGTTTCAATGGTCGCCACATTTTTTGTGACTTCGCCGTGCTGATACACGCCGCCTTTCCCGTCTGCGGTATACACCACATTCGGGTGTTTCAAAATGTCGTACTTCAAATCCATTACCGGAAGCTCGCCACGGATAAACAAAATAGCGTAGCGGTTGTCGAGCATTCTCACTTCGTCAGGGGTAAGCAGCTCACGACCGGAAATCTGATAATTGGTCGAGTAGTTTCCGCTCCGCCCCTCGCTTTTCCCGTAGGTGTTCGTATCAATCGTTTCCTTGCCTAAAAGCTCGGACACATACTTGTGCGTACTCTGCTCATTGCCGCCGAGATAGAGAAATTCATCGCAGTTGCCTACGATGGATTCCCATTGCTTTTCAAAAAGGGCTTTGAGCTGTGCCAGATTTTGCAGGATAATGGATACTGATACGCCTCTTGAACGCATAACGGAAAGTATCTTGTCAAAATCGTCAGGCAGCGAAACATTCGCAAATTCGTCCATCAAAAAATGGACGGGTATCGGCAGGCTGCCGCCGTGGATATGGTCGGCGGAGTAAAAAAGCTGCTGGAAAAGCTGTGTATAAAGGATACTGACGAGGAAATTAAAGCTCGAATCATTATCCGGTATCAGCGCAAACAGCGCCGTTTTCTTCTCGCCCATTGAAGCAAGGTCAAGCTCATCGGCGGAAGTCAGCGCCGCTAAGCTTTCAAGATTGAACTTCTCCAACCTTGCGGCAAGAGTGATCTGAATGGATTTGAGCGTCTTTGCCGAGCCGGAGTGGTAGGAACGGTAGTATTTCAGGGCGATATGGTCGGGATTATCCATTTCCAAATCGGCAAACAGGTTGTCGAGGGGAGAAGGGCGGTTGTCCTCCTCGTCCTCAATCGCCGCCGCCCTGAGCATTTCCATTACCATCGCAAAATTCTGCTCCTCCTCCGGCGCTTCGTAGTGCAGATAAAAAATAAGGGCGAGTAGAAGCATACTCGCCGCAGTATCCCAAAAAGGATCGTTGGACTGTGAGCCTTTCGGGGTGGTACTCTTAAAAAGGTTGGTCACAAGGCGCTGAATATCGTTGTCGTTTCTGAGATAGACAAACGGGTTGTAACAATGGCTTTTCTCCATTGAAATCAAGTCCAGCACCTTGATCTCATAGCCTGCTTTTTCAAGCAGATTGCCGACATCACGCAAAATTTCCCCTTTTGGATCTAAAATTACCTGAGAGGAATTGCTTGTCTGCATTAAGTTCGGCTTGCAATAGAATCTCGTCTTGCCTGCGCCGGAGCCGCCGCACACCAAAGTATTCAGATTCCTCCGGTGCTTTTTCGCATTGAGTCCGATTCGGACATTTTGCGTCATCAGCTTATTTTCCGAGGGCGGGCTTTGACGGTACTTTTTATCAATGGCTTTTGCGCTGCCCCATTTCGCTGAGCCGTGTTCCTCACGCCTGCGGTAATTCCTCCGTGTAGACAGATAAATCCCAATCCCCATTCCGTAGAGCAAAAGCAGAACGAGGACAGTTTTTAAGCTGTCCCCGCAAAGCTCGATATGGAACGGATCATTGAATACCGTCAAAAGGCTCGGCAGTATCTCCGGCAGACCGCCCTTGACGGACGGCGCTATCAATAAGCCGAGCCACACAACGGGAAGAATCCCAATAACCGCAAGGATCATCGCAGACTGCCTGTTGCTATCTCGATTCACGGCAGGATTCCTTTTCTACCACTTTGAACTTGCGTCTTGGGGCGTGACCGATTTTAATAATCAGATCATCTACGGCGTCGGTGGACTTGCCCTCTTTTTTGAGGTCGGTCTTTTTATCGTTCAGGGAACGGATTACAACACCGTGTTCATAATCGTCCAAAGCGATATGGTAGAGTTCTTCTTTCATCGCAGCTACCTCCGGTTATCTCTCCTGTTCCTTTGAGCGCTCCGCCCGCTGGCGGTACAGCTCGTCAGAAACACGGGCGGTAATTTCCTTAAACGCCTTCTGCGTCTTGCCGAGTTCAGCTTTAATTTCTTTCGGCTCTTTGTTTTTCAGTTCGTCGGGGATACGGTCGATAGCGAAATTCTGCGTATCGACTCCGTATTTCTTACAGAGCATATACCCAATGCACACCGCCTGAAATCCCATATCCCTGCGGCTGTATACCTCGCTGTTCATAGAAAGCTCGGCGTGACCGAGTTCCTGAGCGACGCACTGGCAGAGGGCAACGCTGTCGCCGATGTCCCGCTTCACATAAAGCGTCTGATCTTCATTTTTATAGAAAGCGCCCATATCGGGATAAGGCAGCTCACTGGTGCTTTCAATGTTGATCGGTGCGCTGTCGAGCATAACCGCCACCAGCTTTCTCGGATCACGGTTAGCGGTCGGGGCGGCGGGGCGCTTGCCGTTGGTCTGTGAAACATCCAGCACTCTTTTCAAATTGAAATCAATGCCGACTGTCCCGTCCTTCTTGGTGTACTCATACGGATCAAGGATAATAAAGGTCTTGGAGCCTTTATTGACCTTTACGCCCTCAGCCGCCCAATCGTCAAATTCCTTGATCTGGCTTGCCTGCGGGAACTGCTTATACATCAGCAGCGCATTGTTCGCCGTGTACCTGTCCATACGGCTCTGAACATCAAGGTAGGCTTTGAATTTTTCCGGCGACTGCACCACTTCCGAAGCGGTATTGTCGAGCAGTTGATAAATAGCCTCTTTCTCCGCCTTTTTCTTGGCGGCGTATTCCTCCGGCGAAAGTCTCGGCGGTCTTGCGCCGCTGCTTTGCTTACTCTTAAAATCGTTGGTCATATTGATTTACCTCTCTTTCGGTTTCTTGGATTTCTTCGGCTGCCTGTGAACGGTCTGCCGATTGGCTTCAGGGGTTTTCGGCTTCTCTTTGGAAGCCTCCGGCACAGTACGCTCTGCTTCCTTTTCCGCTTTGGCAGCCGCCTTGTATCGGTCGAGCTTTTCCTTGACCGAAGGCTTCTTATCCGCCGCCTTTGCGACACCCTTATCAGTGTGCGTACCTGTCGTTTCTAAGTCTCGCTCGGACAGAGGGCTTTTGTCCGTCTTTGCGACCGAGGGGTTTTGGTGGGAATTTCCCTCCTTCTGCATTGGCTTTCCCATCGCTTCCTCCACGATGATCTCGCCCCTTGATTTCGTAGGCACTTCATTGGCAGCCGCTTCACGGTCTGCCACATCTTTTTCCGCTTCGGAAACAATGGAAGCTTTATCGACTTTACCAAGTTCAAAGCGGTCGGAAATACGCTGGATTTTCGCAGCGTCCTCCGCACGGGCGATAATATCGACCATCGCCGTATCGCTCTTGGTATTTTTATCACGCAGAACGCAGTAAAGGACGCCGTACCGTTTCGCCTGCTCGGTAAACTTCGGCAGGTCTTTCTGCTGGAACGAAAAGACCTTCAGTTCCTTTCCGGACTTAATCATATTGGTAAGCCGTGCTTTTCCCCGTGTTTTATTCGACTGGCTGATCTCCTGCTTCAGCACGGAAGCTAACAGAATAGCGATATTCTTCGCCGCCGAGCCTGTGAGCCGGACAGCCACTTCAAATCCTTCAAGCGATAGCCTGACGATTTGTTCTGCTGCGTCACCGCCGTTGTTCATAATTTCGGGACTCCTTTCTTTGAGATTTTTCTTCCTCTGCCTTGACTTGCGAAAGGGTATCGGCAATTACGCCTGACCGCTTCGCAATCCCATCGCAGAGCTTTACTTCTTTGCGAAGCTCTTTCAAGCGTTCGGAGATAGCTGAAATTTTCATCTTTGCCGCCGACAGCCGTTCATCTGATATATCTACCTTTCGTATTTCATTTCGGAGATGTGTTCTGTCGGCGGTAAGAGTTTTGATTTCGTCCTCAACCGACCGCTTATATGAAAAAAGCTGCTCGTCTGTACTGATTTGGTGCTTGCCGAGCAGCGTTACCTGTTTGGTGAGTTCGTCCATCTTCATCAAATCATCTTTGAGAAGATAGTGAAGCCTCGCCGTATTCTGTTGTTTCTGATTGTACTTCGGAAGGTAGCCGAGCCGATAGCAGTAGTAGAGATACAAGCCGTAAAGCCCGCCGACCTTTTGGATTTTGTTTTCTCTTGTGGGCAGGCGGTACTGCCGGACAATATAGGTCTTTGGCTGGAACGGCTTGAACACGATATTATCCCGATTGGCAATAAGCCGTTCAAGGATTTTCTCTTTGGTGTATTCCTCGCCGAGCCGGTAAGTCCGTATCGGCTTTTCGCTGCCCTTGGGTGTAACCGTCGCATACTTGCGGTTGGGACTGAAATTCGAGTGATAGCCCATCACGCCCAGTTCATATTGGAACTGCCGCAGGTTACGGCTCATCGCAATCGCTTCGTCAATCGCTTTTTTGGCGTTGTTGTATCGGGTGGGCATACCCGCCTCGTCCTTCATCGTAAGATAGGCGGGCGATCTGTGCAGCTCCGGCTTCTCTACAACGGACAGCTTGTGTTCCAAGCAAATCTCGTCGGCGATATGGCGGAAGTAGTACCAAGACTTTTCTTTATCTTTCAGCCGCTTCCCATCGGCAAGGGAAACGGAGTTGATGACAAAATGGCAGTGGAGATGTTTCGTGTTCAGATGGGTAGTAACGACCACCTGAAACCGCTTGCCCCACATCTTCCTTGCAAACTCCATTCCGATCTGCTGCGCCTGTTCGGGCGTGACCTCGTTTTCCTTAAAGCTCAGATACCCGTGATATGCCTGAATCCCGTCCGTCTTGCCGAACTGCTCCTTTACGGTAATGAACTGGTCACGAGCCATCGCCACATTGCAGTTGATACCGTTGCAGAAAAACTCGTGTTCCGTTTTCTCCTCGTCCTTTGCATAGGCAAGCACATCTTTGAGCGCCTGATAATCTTCGAGCGAATATTCGGGGTTGGCGGTCTTTTCAGGATTGGTCGTATAGTCCAGTACCTGACCAAGCCGGACGCTTACCTTCCAAAGCTTTGTTACTGCCATTTCAGACCGCTTTTTTCAGGTCGCAGAAATTCACGCTCAATCGCCGCCTGAAACTTGTGCCACCTCAGCGCCTCGTTCTTCAGCATTTGCGAATCCACAAAGCCGAGGGCGTTCGCTTTAATGGCGAGCTGATTGATGTTGTTGCCGATAGCGGAAAGCTCCCGCATAGCGTCATAAAATCTCTCGTCCGGTTTTTCTCTCGGCTCATAGCCACGAAGCAGCAGTCGAATCAGCGCCGCTTCGGTCAGGCAGGCTTTCTTTGCTTTCTTCTTCAAGTCCTGTGCTTCCACCTTAGAAAACCAAAACTGTTTTTTGACTGTTCGTTTCACAGCTCCTCGTCCTCCTTTCGGATATTTGGTGTGCGGCTGATTCGGTTGATCTGCATAAGGCACATTATCGTCACGCCGATAATGCCGCCGAGCAGGAAGCCTATCATAAAGAATAGAAATTCGTGCATAGTCAAAATCCTTTCCTGTATTGGGGTATTAGGGGCAGCCCCTAACGAGCTTTTACTGTTTTTACCCGATAGGAGTAAAAACAGTCTGCTCGCTAAGCTAACGCAGACCTGTCGGGCTGCCCCTAATCTTCTCGAAATTTATCGTTCTTTGTCCGCCCTGTCGGGCTTAAACGGCTCGATCTCAATCCCGTGTGCGGTTTCGTGGAATCGCTCAGGATACCGAAAAAGCCGTTTGTATTTCAGAACTTGGTCGCTCGATAAGCTGCTGTATTTCTCATCGCCGACATTGGAACGGGCAATAAAAAAGTCGCCGTGAATGATGTCGGCGACCTCTCTTGAATCTTCCATTAAGAAGCATTTTTCAATTTTCCAACCGTCCTTTCCGCCCATTTCGTCCGCCATCAAGCCCTCCATTCTCAGGCACGGATCAACACCGTCCAGAGAAGCACCGTAGATGGAATAGCCGCCCATACGGGACTGGAACGCCTTGTTGTCCGAGCTTACTTCATAAGTCCGTTCAAACTCGCTGTACGGCTTTTTGAAGGTATCGGCGGTAAAAACGATATGTGCGGTAAGGTGCTGTCTATTGTTTTCCGCTTCCCGAAAAAGGGATTTCAGTTCGCTGTAACTCATCTGTGTGCGCTTCGGCGGCTGGTAGACCGCCCGATTCATCGGCAGCTTTTCCTGTTTCCCGTCACGGTTGCAGACGATAGCAGCGTCATCTTCAAAGGGCATATACTCGTCTAAACCGCCCCCACCGACCAGCGCTTTCATCGCTTCATAGGTGTTCGGTATCTCTTTCACAATCGGAGATTTACCGACCGGAACGAGCAGGACAGAGATTTTCTCCTGCTCGGCAAGCGATAGGAAACGGTCGCTGACCTGCGTCTTTTCCGGCTCAAAATCGACCTTCTGAAAACCGAAGCTGTCGCAAAAGTGGAAGTAGCTTTTTCCGGTATTCCCGTCAATGATCTCCACCACATCGGATACGGACATCGACCGCCCTTTATAGCCTGCGGGGTGTTTAAGATTGAAAATCTCATAGAGTTTTTCCAGCGTGAAGCAGTTTACTTCTCCCTCGAACACCTTATCATAGAGGCTGCTGTCGATCTCTGAGCTGCCCTGAAATTTAGGCAGGCTCTCATAATTCATAAAGGCGACATTGTTGGCGTCACGCTTCATATTGATCTGATAAATTCGTACATTCAACGCTCATAGCTCCTTTCTTTGGTTTTATAGATTCCAAGCTGTATGCAGAGGTAATCGTTATAGTCCTTGCCTTTCTTCGGCGGCTCGTCAAAGACCTCATACCGCTTTGGCAAGATGATTTGCAGCGCCTTAGTCGCTTTTCTTCCTGCACTGTCGTTATCAAAATGGATATGGATTTGCCGGATATGCGGCTTTTCCTCAAGGTATCGCACAAGTGCGGCGGGGGTAGTGCTGTCCTCTATTTTCTCTTTCGGAAGGTAAACGCCCGCAAGGGAAACAAGGTTTTCCTGCCGCCAGTCCCTGCCGGACAGCTTAGAAAGCGTTGCGTAGGAAAGCAGGTCAATGGCACATTCAAAAAGGTGTACCTCGCTGTTTGCGCTGTCTGCTAACCGAAAAGAATAGTGCTTATCGCTGCCGGAGCAGTCGCCCAAAATACGGCGGCTGTTGGTCGCCCGGAAAGCGGCGTATTTCGGTTTCTGCTTTTCATCAAAGCCGACGAAAACGATATTATGGTAAGGCAGGCTCTCAAAGATAACGCCTTTTTTGATACATTCGTCGGTAATGGCTGCGTCAATCCCTCTGCCAAACAGGTACTCCCTGATTTTATCGGTCGTTTTGCTTTTTTCGGGAAGCAGGAGAGTTTTTGGCTTTTCTTCCTGCTTCGGTCTGACGGTCAGCGTGGGCATAACCGCCGCCTTTCCCATCAGGGTTTCGACCGCCTCCACAAAAGAAACGCCCCTGACTTTCACAAGATAGTCAAGGGCATTGTAGCCGCCGATCCGCTGCGACCACCACATCCATTTTCCGTTTGAAATCTTTAAGCTGTCGTGGGTACGGGTAGTGTAGTTGTTGCCTGAAATCCGCACCAGCTCGTGCGGCTCACAGTTTTGCAGATAGGTTAAAAGGTCAATCTGCCGAGCCTGCTCGATTACCTCCGGCGCTATATATGGCATATCAGATCTTCCCTTTCCTGAGAAGCTCTGCGACTTTCTCAATGGAATCTTCCATATCTTCAACTTCGGCATTCATTAGCCACTCGTCCCAAGACAGTTCCAAGACATTTTTCGTTTTCATCAGGGAGCTTACCATTTCAGGCGGAAGCTCCGTGTTCTCCACATAGTCATACAGCTCGCACATAAAGGCAAACTGCTTATCGTTTGTGATGATTGTGACCTGCGGCTGGCAAAGATACCGCTTCACATATCGGATCAATTCTCTTTCAAGCTGGCACTGCAACACCAGCATATCCGCACGGACGGTTTTTAATTTACACATCATTTTTCTCACCTGCTTTCTCTGCTTTTATCCCGTTTGAGTACATCGTTTGCCCTTGTTTCAATGGAATCCCGAATGGTATCCATATGCTCAACCTCTCTGTCCTTAAACTCCTTATAGACATCATCAAGCGGGCAGGGGGAGCGGAGCAATGCCTTTGCCTGTTTCGGAGAAAGTTCCAGCTCCTCCATACACATCACAATGTCCTCTTTCATCGTGTACTCGTAGGTATAATTCAAAATTTCCTCCGGCGGCTGATTATGCAGCCAGTCCCTGTACTTGTCCTGCTCGGCTTTCATCTTGTCGTAGAGCAGGGCGTTATAGTCTGTTTCGCCCATAAGCGAACACCTCCTTAAACAAAAAATATAGCCGCCTGATTTTTTGTAAAACCAAGCGGCTATGTAAAGGTATTTATATTCGTTATGACCGTTCTTTTTCAATCACATAGGATTGCAAGCTTCTTTTGCAACCGTTATTTTCATAAAACTTTTCTATTCCCGGCTGCGCTCCAAAATACAGCATAGTAGGGGTATTATCCTTTGCAAGTTGCAGGAGCTTACTGCCTACACCCTGTTTTTGATATTCAGGAAGGACAAGCAACTCTGTAATCGTACCGAAATAATATCCGTCTGTAAGGATACGCAAGCAACCAACCAGTAACTCATTATCATAAGCGGTAATATTGATCGTCTTAGACAATGCACCTTGCGTTCTTTCAACATCGTAACTGCTTTCCATACCTGATTGATGAAAGCAATAAAAGTTACTGCGTCCAGTTTTTTATCATCTACTACATATTTCATCTTTCCGTCTCCACATTATCTTTATTAAATCCGTGACTGAAATCTTCCACAATATTCGACATATTAAAACCAATTTGCCCTTTCATCGCTAAATCGGGGCTGGTCGCCATATTGGTATGGATTATAATTATTGCAATTACAACCAAATTCTTTTAACGACTTGATTTTATTATCGTCTGTCCAATCCACGAGAGAAACTCCGTCAAATTCTTCTATGTTTCCTGAATGCATTTCATTCTTGAAGTGCCATTCTACAATAGTTTGATTTCCTTTATGGAAAAACTGCTTAATGTCCCAAATAAGGACTTTTCCCCGTGTATTCCACTCATTAAACCAGTGCTTAACAGTTTTTCGATCCTGATATTTTGGACTCCAGCTTTCCGTATAAACCACATCTTCTGTAAAAATATCATCTATGCCCAAATCCTGTTGTTTCAGCCACATATCAAACCATAACCGGATAATTCTTTCTCTCTCATTCATTATTAAAAACCTCATCTCTACCTGTCTGCCCAAAAGTCTTGCAAAACACGAACTAACTCATTCGGATTATCTTTGTTTACTTCGTGACCGGAAGCTTCCACAATGACCAGCTTGCTGTTTTTCATTGCTTCGTGAAACCGCTTAGCACTCTCCATATTCGTTTTATCCTTTGCGCCGCAAAGAATAAGGGCGGGACAATCAAGCGCTGTCGCCGAATCCATAAAATTGAGATCAACCATTGATTTGCTCAAACGAATAAAATCTTTTTTGCTTACGCCCATATTCTGAAATACGGCTTTGGGCATAAATCTAAATACAATATTTTGAAATTTCAGCAGTCCTTTCGGTATCTCAAACGGCGTTCCGATCAAAACAAGAGAGTTTATTTTTTTCGGATACTGGATAGCATAATTGAGCGCAAGCAGACCGCCGAGGGAAAGCCCGCAAAGATTTAGTTTGTCTTGGTAAGACTCGCACAGCTCGCTGAATGCCTGATATACTGTGGGATAGTCTAATTTCCTGCCTTTTGCAAGGTCAAATAAATCAGGAGCGACAGAGGAAATTCCCCTCGTTTCCAACTCATTTTTAATGGTATCCCAATCCTTACTGTTTTGTCCCAAGCCGTGAATCAAAATATTTTTCATAGGAAAATAACCTCAGTTTTCTTGACATTGACTCTCAAAGAGCCACTTTATTATATCACAGCACTATGTCTTTTTCCACCTTGCCGTGATAGATATAGCCGCCTGATTTTTGTAAAACCAAGCGGCTATGTAAGTTTTATTCTACTGTTTTTTTGATTTCCATTCCGTCCATCAGCCCCCGCATATAACAAATGCGGTATTCTTCCAATACAACATTGTTTTCTGCAAGCAGGTACTGGATTAAAAGTTCGCATTCTTCTTCGGTAAGAGCAGATGGCTTTTCCAAATCCAAGACAGCATTGAGTTTCTCGTTTTGATGTTTAATCTTTGCCGCCTTTTCCTTTGCAGCCTTCAATTTCTCATCACGGGAACGGGCTTTAGCGATTACCTGAGACAGCATACTTTCAAGATCGCTTTCAAACAGTTTGATAGAACAGTTTTCTTCCATCGGGTTTTACCTCTTTTCTTTATATGATGTCTCATATTATAAAGACAAATTACTGCCCGCACAAGGAAGCCACAGTTCTATTTTTACTGACACAGCAGTTCAGAGAACATACTATGTAAAGGCGGTATGAGACTTCCCTCATACCGCTAAGAAGGTTATCGCTCATAGGCTCTTTCCTTTGAAACGGGTACGCTGTCGCCCTCGTCCGGCGCACCGTCCACCAGCTCATTTTCCCGCTTGTCTACATTGAGCAAGCCGTTTAAGACATTGAGCCGATTTGTCTTTTCGGTCAGTTCTTCTTCCTTGTCAAACGGTTTCTCAACCTCTGCTTTCGCAGTAGCGAATTGCTGTTCGAGGGTTGACAGATCTCTGCTTTTTGCCTCCAGCCGTTCAGGAATTTTCTCAATGGCATTGTCAATTCGGGTAATATTTCCGATAGCGTCCGTGCCTAAATAAACGGAACGGGAAAGGCTGCCCTTGATTTTTACCTGATAGGCTTTCTCAAAGGTATCAAAGGAAAGCTCCAAATCAAAGCCTCTGTACTTGCCGAGAGGGACGGGATCAGGCGAGGTCATCTCTTTGCAGGCGTCAATGATTTTCTGTCCGCCTTCCGCTTTTTCGGAATAAGAAACACCCTTAACCTCAATCCCTACGAAGGTATCGTCAAGAGGTTTCGGGTGTTCTTTTGCAAGCGATATATCCTTTTCCAGTCCCGCAATCGTCTCTTTTATCCGGGCGATTGTTGTCGGGTAATATTTGATGATCTTGTCCTCCAGCTCATATTTTTCGGAGAGATAATTGGACTTCAAAAGGCGCAGTTTCTGCACCTGAATATCCAAGTCCATTTTCTCCTTGATGTGCGGATTATCCGCCGCAAGCATTTTAATCTCCGCATAAGAGAGAGCCGTAGCGTCCACATCTTCGCAGGAACGCACGGGCGATTTGCTCGTCATAATCTGACTTGCGAACTTCTGCTTGCCCTCAACGAGCTGCCAGCAGTATGCGTCAAAAGTGCCTTCCGTAACATATCGGTACAGACCGACCTTCGGGTTTTCGTTGCCCTGCCGCACCGTCCGTCCGGCTCGCTGCTCCAGATCGGCAGGTCGCCACGGGCAGTCAAGGTCGTGGGAAGCAATGATCTTGTTCTGCACATTCGTCCCCGCACCCATTTTCTGCGTACTGCCCATCAGGATTCGCACTTCGCCACGGCGTACCTTTTTGAACAGCTCTTGCTTCTTCGTTTCGGTATCCGCCTCGTGGATAAATTTGATTTCCGATTCGGGAATACCACGCTCGATCAGCTTTTTTCGTATATCTGTATAGACTGAAAATTCGCCTGCGCCCTTTGGAGTGGAAAGGTCGCAAAAGAGAAGCTGCGTCAGCTTTTTATCGCTGTTTTCCTCCCATATACGATAAACCTCATTCACGCAGGCGTTGACTTTACTGCCTTCTTCATCGGGCAGCATTGGATTCATCATTCGCTGGTCAAGGGCGAGTTTTCGCCCGTCGTTTGTAACCTTCAGCATATTATCCACGCTGGAATCCACATTGCCGCCCCTTATCTTTTCGGCTCGTTCGCCGAGAGAGGCGACCATTTCTTTTTGCACCTGCGACGGTTTCACGGCGATATTGTGATACTCCACTTCCGGTACGGGAAGATTGAGCATATCCGCCGTTTTGATGTCCGCAACCTGTTTGAACATCGCCATCAGTTCGGGCAGATTATTGAATTTCGCAAAGCGTGTTTTCGCTCTGTATCCTGTTCCTTCGGGTGTAAGCTCAACCGCCGTGACCGTCTCGCCGAACATCGACGCCCAAGCGTCAAAGTGCTGCAAATCGTGTTCTTGCAGCGTCCGGTACTGCAAATACCGCTGGATCGTATACAGCTCATAAGGTAGGAAACGCCACGCCATACTTCCTTTCGTCCGTGGTCTTGGCGTAACCCCCTCCAGAACCGTGCTTACACCTCTCGATGTACACGGCTCGCCATCTTTCATAGTTTAAGT